>JAHJAO010000005.1 GCA_018813905.1 Candidatus Omnitrophota bacterium | reverse complement strand
CGCCGGCCGCGGACGCTTTATGATCCGTCCAGTTGATATGGCCAAACCGCTCATTGCTGACGTGATGGTCTATATTTATTATATATGCGTTCTTAATAAGTTCTCTTACCTTTCCAATCCTCTCCAGCACCGGCGAATCAAGCACAATCGCGGCATCAAATTCTATCTGCTCTTTGCGAAAATCCAAGCCCGTCTCAATCCTTCCCTGCCCCGGCAAAAATTTTAGATTTTTAGGCACATTATCCGCATTTATAATCCGTACGGATTTTCCCATTTTCCCAAGTAAGTTAGCCAAGGCCAGTTGACTCCCGATAGAATCTCCTTCGGGATGAATATGCCCGGCGATGAGAAATCTGTTATGGGAAGCGATAATTTTAAGTATTTGCTGCCTGATCATGGTCTTTGCCTTTCTTTTCTTGTTGCAGCCGGTCCTGCTTGATTTTCTCAAACAGCTCATTCATCCGCATACTATATTCACAGGACTTATCCAGCTTAAAACAAATATCGGGAGTGAACTTGATTTTCAAGCGTTCCCCCAACAGCCGGCGGATATATTTGTATGCGCTTTTTAACCCCTGTTGGGCATTTTTTTTCTGCTCTTCTGTGCCTAAAATACTGTAATATATTTTAGCAAATCGTAAATCAGCGCTGATTTCGACTTTGGAAATAGTCAAAAATCCAATCCGCGGGTCTTTAATCTCGTCGTGAATAATTTTACTAACTTCTTCTTTAAGCCACTGCGCAACTTTTTCGCTTCTTAAACTCATTAGTATAACTCCATTTTTGTGTCGATAACCTCGGCACGAGAATACGTGTCCATAAGATCAAATACGCGGCTAAGCACCCCATTAACATAGGGCTTATCTTTGCCGATACAGGCAATTCCTAAACACGAACGCTGCCATAACGCGTGCTCGGCTATCTCGCTTACAGAAACATTAAAATTAGCTTTAATCCTGTCTTTTAAGCACCGCAAAACCTGCCGTTTGAATTTTAAAGAGTTGCTCTCATTGATATAAAGACAAACCGTAAGCACGCCTAAGCACATAGGGTATAGCATCCTGTCCGGGGCTGCCCCTTGGGGCCGGCCGGATAGCCTTTTAATTACGCAGCCGGGATATATATTTTCCGGCCAAAGCTAATTCGTCTTTTTTAGATTTAACCTGTCCGTCTATTTTTGCCCAGAGGATATATTCTAATATATTTCTGAATTCAGGCCCGGGTCTTAAATTTAATTTTTTTATATCGTCGCCGGTAATCCTAAGCTTTATCTTAGCATATTTCTTTAAAAATTTCATAAAAAACTCTCTCAAATTCCGTTCACCGTATTTGACCGCAAGAAACAATACCGCTTCTTCAGATAACGGCTTTAAAATCTTATAAATTTTGCTTGGACAACTAAGTTTAACTTTTTGCAGGCTGGCAATAGCCTCTTTGCCGTATCGTTTGCAGGACATAAGACAACGACACTCGCTTCTTTTTAATCCTAAACCAGCATAAAACTCCCCGGCCGCCCGGAACTTCAATTCATCCGTAATCGCAAGCAGATACACAAGCCACCCCTGAATCGGGTACTGCGGTAAATTAGTCTTATGCCAATGCAATATTTTTTGAGCCGAAACAAGGTAATTTTTCATCCGCCGGTTATATTTAATCCGGGAATGCAAGAATTTCAGTTTGTGCAATTGCTCCATACGCCTTATGACTTTGGCCGGACTCGGCTCGCTTAAAAGTAATTTTAATTCATCCGCGATGCGGCCCTTAGACAGCCGGTCAAACATTTTTAGATCAACTGCTGCCTTAAGCAGGGATTTTGTGTGTTTGTCTATTCTAAAGCCCAAACGCTGCTCCAGTCTTACCGCCCGAAAAATCCGCGTTGGGTCCTCGATGAAACTTAAATCATGAAGCACCTTGATTTTTTTGTCCTTTATATCTTTCTGGCCGTTAAAAAAATCTACTAACTTTCCAAAAAATTTTTTGTTCAAACTCACCGCCAGCGTATTTATGGTAAAATCCCTCCGGCATAAATCATCCCGCAACGAACTTAATCTAACCTCCGGCAGTGCCCCCGCATGTGCATAATATTCTGTGCGGGCGCTGGCTAAGTCAATTCTTAAATCATCTTGTAATTTTAAAGTCGCAGTTTTAAAACGGGGATACAATTGCAGCGTTGCCTTAAGTTGTCTGGCCAAAACCGGGGCAAAGGTTATGGCATCGCCTTCGGCAACAATATCCATATCAAAATTTCGCCCGCCGGAAATTAAATCCCGGACAAATCCGCCGGCCAAATAAACACGGACGTTATTGTCGTCAGCAATATGTCCGACTTTTCTTAAAAGGCGATATATTTTTCCGGGCAATGTTTTTTTAAGTTCCCCGCTAAAATCTTTTGCTGAAAACAAATTTTTAGCAAATACACCATCTATATTGGAATCTGGGGTTGACATATCGTTCAAATCGTATTTGATATTGGCGCCCCCTGCGAGAATCGAACTCACATCACAAGCTCCGGAGGCCAGTGCTTTATCCATTAAGCTAAGGGGGCGATAAGAACTTACGCCGGAAATTTTATAATCTGACCATCAATAAGCAATGTTAAGTTTTATGATATTAAACTCTAAAACGGGACCGATGTCAAGGACGCGGATGGAATTTTTTATGAATTGATTTTAACCGCTCTTTATCCAGGTGCGTATACACTTGCGTTGTCGATATATTGCTGTGGCCCAAAAGTTCCTGAACAATCCTTAAATCCGCTCCTCTTTCTAAAAGATGCGTGGCAAATGAATGCCGCAATGTATGCGGGGATATTTGTTTTTTTATATGCGCCATGCAGGCATAATGTTTCACAAGTTTCCAAATCATCTGCCGGGAAATGCTGGTTCCGTTTTTGGAAAGAAATAAACATTTAGACTCTTTACCTTTTTTCAGCTGATTCGGCCGGGCTTGTTTTATATACCTGTCCAAAGCTTCCTGCGCCTTTTTCCCCATCGGAACAATCCGTTCTTTCTGCCCTTTGCCGATGCAGCGGACAATTCCCAGCCGGAAATCACAATCCACTAATTTTAAGCTTACCAGTTCCGATACCCTTAACCCCGTCGCATACATCAATTCAAAACAGGCCCGATCGCGCACGTCTTTTACTTTTACTCCCCGCACGGCATTCAGAAACCGTTCCACCTCCTCCACCGATAATATATCCGGCAGATATTGCCATAATTTAGGCGATTCCAAAAGTTCCGTCGGGTCACTTTTTATATATTGCTGGCTGGCCAGATAACGATAAAATACTTTGATCGTTACGATATTCCGGGCAATAGAACTGGGTTCAAGCTTTTTATCCTTCAGCGCATAAATAAATGTCAAGATATCGTCGCGACAAATCGCCAAGGGATTGCCGACTTTACATTTATCCAGGAATGCCGAAAATTTATGCAAATCCCGCCGATAAGACATGATCGTATTTGGGGACAAACCCCGTTCTAAAGATAAATAATTTAAAAATTCATCAATGAATTTCGCAAGATTCATTATTTTTTAAAATATCTTTTATTTTAAGCATGTCCTGCCAAACAAGTTTCTTATCTTGGGGATTACGCAATAGATACGCCGGATGAAAAGTAGCGATTATTTTCGCATTTCCAAAATTAAAAGTATGGCCGCGCAGCTTAGAAATCGGCTTCTGTTGGCCGGTTAAGGACCAGGCCGCAAATTTCCCCAGCGCACAAATTACCTGAGGCCGAATAATATTCAGGAGCGCCACCAAAGCGGATCGGCAATTCGCAATTTCTTCCTGGTCAGGATTGCGGTTTTGCGGAGGACGGCAACGCAGCGCATTAGTTATATATACTTCCGAGCGCTTAAAACCCATCGCCTCGATTATCCGCGTAAGCAGCTTCCCTGCCGGGCCGACAAACGGCTTACCGGTCAAATCTTCTTCCCGGCCCGGCGCCTCACCGACAAAAACCAGTTTTGCATCCTCGCTGCCTTCGCCAAAGACAAGCTTTGTTTTCGTGTCGGCGATATGACAGAGGCGGCAACGCGCAGCTTCTGCGTAAAGCTTACTAAGCTGATAAGATTTGTCCTGAGTGTTGTTCTTGGCGGAAAAGCCGGGTGAGAACCACTCTTCCAATTCCAGTTTTTGTCTTGTCCGGCAAACCGCACCGCTTAATTGCGGGATAATAAATTCTCTTTTACCCAATGACATATTTTATTCGCAGCGTTTGGTTTACTCAAAACTTTTGCGGCCTGTTTCATTTCTTTTAATCTGCTACAATTATCTTTTACCAAAAGTTCAATCGTTTTCGTTAAATCTACGGCGTGATAAATTTTTATTGCGGCATTACACTGGCTCATAACCTCTGCGTTCCTGGCTTCCTGCCCCGGTATCGGGCTGATAATCAGCATCGGCAATGCCTTTACCAATGATTCGGAAACGGTCAATCCTCCGGATTTGGAAACAATCATATCCGCAGCCGACATAAATTCGTCCATATTGTGGACATATCCGTAAACTTTAACAAGTTTTTTAAAGCTGCTCTTTGCGAAATACTGATAAAGTTTTTCGTTTTTTCCGCAAATCACAACGATCTGCAAAGGCAAAACCATTGCGTTTAAGTAATGGACGATCCGCTTCAAGGGGCCCACCCCAAACCCTCCGCTCATCACCAAAATTGTTAAAAGTTCAGCTTCCAGCCCAAATTTGTTTCGCAGAGCGGTGCGGGACTGGGGAATAGAAAATTTTTCTTCCACCGGAATTCCGCTGACAATGATTTTATCTGGCGGCACGCCTTTAGTTTCCAGCTCTTTTTTTGTGATGTCGGACGCCACCATGTAATAATCCGTTCCTTTGTTTATCCAAAACCGATGCACGCCAAAATCAGTTACGACACATAAAACTTTACCCTTAAGCTTTGATTTGATTCTTAAAGAAGCGATTAATTGGGCGGAAAAAAAATGAGCACAAATTATTACGTCCGGGTTTTTATCCAGAACATACCTGATTAATTTTCTGCCGTTTAAAAAATTAAAGCAATAACGCAGCCCCCTGGCAAGCGCGGCAATTGCCTTTAAGTTCAAAAGATGGAAAAATAACCCCCAAAGAAAAGGACAATACTTGACTAAAAAGATGTATGTGGAAGGATAGGCGATCTTAAAAAAAAAATTTGTGTAATTTAAGGCGTCGATTTTTTCGACTTCCGCCGCCTCTGTTCCGCTTTTTAAGAATGCCTTGTAAACAGCTTCTGTCGCCTTGCGGTGCCCGTCACCCGCAGAAGCGTATATGATTAGAACTTTCATTATTGTTTCCTGCCGCTAAAAATTTGTTTTTACCGGATTAGATTGTCCCCGTTTTCTTTGATTTTTTTGTTAATTAATTCTTCGCTCATCAAAACCCCGCCGGAGATGATTATTTTAACCGCTTCTTCTATGGACATGTCCAAAAAAGTAACTTCGGCCTTCGGCACGATAACAAAAAATCCGGTTATCGGATTAGGCGCAGAAGAGATATAGATACAAACGCCCCTTGTTTTCTCGTTTTTGTCCAAGCAGATATCGAACTCGTTGGTGACAAAGCCCAGGGTATAAACATTTCTTCGCGGATATTCAAAAAGCACAACCTTTTTAAAGGCAATCCTATTTTCCGAAAACAGGAATTTAACCAGCTGTTTAACGGACGGGTATATCTGGCACACAAGCGGAATACGCAAAAATAACCTTTCAAAATAAGGCATTATTTTCTTAATAAACACATTTGTCGTTAAAATGCCGGTTATGATAATCAAAATCAGGCTGGCCAAGATGCCGACGCCGAAAAAGGGATTACCGAAAATTTTCACAAAATACGGATTTAAATACCGGCCAAGCAGGTTATCTAGAAACCGGACAACAGCTACGAGGACATTGATGGTAATAAACACCGGCAAAAGCACAACAATACCCGTTATAAAATATCTGCGCAGATGCGATTTCATGTTTTTCATCTTATTAAATTTAAACCGCTAAAACCTAAAAAAGCCAAAGACATAAGCGCCGCAACGATAAACGCAATTGGTGCGCCGGTAATGCTTTTGGGCAGGTCGGCTGTGTCCAACCTTTCCCGGATACTAGTCATCAAAACCAAAGCCACAGCAAAGCCGACTCCGGCGCTAAACCCCTGGACAGTGCTTTCGGCAAAACTCAGCCGATCCTGAGCGTTAAGCAGCGTCACAAACAAAACCACACAGTTACAGGTAATGAGCGGCAGATAAATCCCCAGGGCCTTATAGAGTATCGGGTTGAATTTGCGCACAAATATTTCCACGACTTGGACAAAACAAGCAATAACCAAAATAAATATAATGATACTAAGATACCCTAAATTATAAGGCAGTAGAATATAGTGGTATATTGGCCAGGTAATAATCGATGACATCGTTACTACAAAAGTCATCGATATGCCCATACCGAGCGCTACGTCTAGTTTGCGGGAAATTCCGATAAACGGACAAAGCCCCAAGAATCTCGCCAAAACAAAATTATTTACAAAAATCGACGCGATTACAATCGCAAAAATCTTTGAAAAATCAATCTGCATATAAAATACCTAATTCGCTTTTTGCCTGGCGCAACTTAACGCCTGCATTTTATTTAGAAATGCCATAATCAGCCCGATAGTCAAAAACGCTCCCGGCGGCAAAATCATTATTAGCGCCGGCGTAAAATAGCCAGCGCCTAAAGGTATGCCTAATAATTTTCCTGAGCCGATAATTTCCCGGATCGCGCCGATAGCTCCTGTGGCCAACGTAAAACCAATACCCATGCCGAACGCATCCGCGATAGAAAGAAAAACCTGATTTTTGGACGCAAACGCTTCGGCCCGGCCAAGAATAATACAATTAACCACCATGATATCCACAAACAGCCCCAGCTTTGCGTATAAAAGCGGAAAATACGCCTGTAAAACAAGCTTCACGATAGTCACAAATGTGGCAATCACCAAAATATAACAAGGAATTCGTACTTCACTGGGCACAAAATTTCTAATCAGCGAAATAATAATATTCGAGCCAATCAGGACAAACGTAGCGGCTAGCCCCATTGCCAGACCGTTTTCCAAGGTCACCGTAACCGCCAGCGTCGGGCACAGGCCAAGCATAAGCCTAAACGTAGGATTTTCCGCGCAAATTCCCCGGTTAAAACATGATTTAAAACAAGCCAGGTTATTTTTCATCGTTTGGTATTTTTAAAAAACAGAACGCATCCATTCACGAACGCCGCGACTAAACAAATAATCGCCAATTTTACTTTCGCTGCCGCGGGCCGATGAGTGCGCCGCCAGCCGCAGCTGGTTATTTTTATCGATTCCGCATGCATATCCATCTCTCCCCGGTGCTCGGGACAATGCGCGTTGAATTTTCCCGTGACTTCAAGCACGTCTCCCGTATAGTTATAATCGCCGAAGTTAAGCGACTGGACCGCGTTTTTAGAGCAAAAGACTCCGATTGCCCTTTTGCCGTCATATATATTTAACCAGACATTCCTTTCAAGTTTAATCGGAACACCCACCGCTTCCCCGGAAATCACAACTATTTGGCCGTCCCAGAACGCCGACTCTTTGATTAAATCAGCCGTAGACACATCGCTAGAGCTGTAGCCGCAAGTGGTTGTTAAAATTATCAGGATACAAATTGTAACTGGTGTTAAATACTTTATCATTTTCCCTTAATGAATGCAATAATAAAGCCCAACAAAATAAATACGGAAATAAATTCAAGCCGCCCGGCCCACATCTGCAATATATAAGTAACTTTTAACAGCGCGGGCATTGCCGCATCGGTAATGCCGCAGGAAAGCCCGACATTGGCGGCTGCGGACGTCGATTCGAATAAAGCGGCAAGCATCGGATAACCTAAAAAAGTAGCCACGATAGCGCCCAGAATGTAAAGAACGATAAAAGCAAACGTTATCACAAAAGCTGTCCGCACCATTTTCTCTTCCAATACGATATCCCGCACATGATGAATCTTTTGCACTAAAACACAGGACGGCGGCAATAAAAATCTATTTATATCCTGCAACACCCCTTTAAAAATTATTCCTACCCGCAGCATCTTAATCCCGCCGGTCGTCGAACAAATTCCGCCGCCGAACCCCATCGCCACCAGAAGCGCCAATAATCCGAAATCGCTCCACTCCCGTCTTAACATCTCGGGATCAATCGTCTGGAAACCCGTACCGGTATGGGCGGAAATAACCTGATAGAAACTCTTAAAAAATAATGAAAGTTTCGAGCTGTAAACACCGGCGTGTTTTAAATAATAGCATACCGCGGTAAATACCAATACCAGGCTGATAAGAAACGCGATGACCTCGATATTTTTCCTAAGTTCTTTCCGGTTGCCATGCCAGATCTCATAATGCAATTTGAAATTCAACGCCCCTAAAATCATGATTACCACGGTAGTTAATTCAAATAAGCTGTTATGGTAATAAAGTATGCTTTGCGAATGCGGTGTAAAGCCCCCTGTATCAAAAGCGGCCATAAAAATACATGCCCCGTCAAAAATACTATTAAAAACCGGCATACCCGAATGCATCCCGATAAAAGCTAAAACAGAACTGCCGATAATAAAGTAGATAATACTTAAAGACCAGATAAATCGGGCGGTGTTTATGACATTAGGCAGAAGCTGTTCATCCCGCGCTTCTCCGATATAAAGCCTGAATGCGGCGGAGGCGCCGCTGGCAAAAAAACTCAACGCGAAAACCACAATGCCCTGCCCGCCCATAAACATAATCAAATGCCGCCAAAGATTATGACCGAAAGATAGATGATCTAAATCTTCAATTACGCTGAGTCCCGTAGTCGCGAATCCGCTCATCGCGTCAAAATAGGCGTCTAGAAACGTGCGGAAATGGCCGCTGAAAAACAGCGGTATCGCCGCCAAGAAAGCGGCGATAAGCCAGATCAAGGCGACGACGACCATACCTTGAGTCCAATTTAAACTTTCGCTGCTTTTGCAAATGACCAGCAGACTATATCCTAAAATTAACGATACGGCAAAACCGATAATAAAATCCAAAACAACAGTGTATTCGCCCAAAAAAAATGACAAAGCCATTGGAATAAGCATAAAATATCCAATGGCAACAGTTAACTTTCCCAAATAATAAAAAATTATTTTAACGTCTTGAACGCGTGACTTAACGAGAATCATTGCCTAAAAAAAATTAACTACCCCAAAAATACCGTAATAACACAACAAACAAAAATGATCCCAGCGGCAAACCCAATCTCAAGCAAAACCGCCAATATTAAATTAATTGAATTTCTAAGATATACCGGCTTGATCGTCTTACCCCTTTATCTTGCCCACCAGGCTTTCCAATAGCTGCTGTTCGTTTTCTATTAAAGTCAGCGCAATAATATCATCGCGCTCCTGTAAAATCGTATCCCCCTGAGGGACAATAACCGCTTCTCCGCGAATGATAGAAACCAAAACCGAATTGGGCGGCAAGCGGATGTCCTTTACCGATTTATTAACCACAGGCGAATTACGGTCCAGATCCACGCGGACGATAGAGAGTTTGCCCCGTTTAAACGTCATTAAATTTACCAGATCCGAAAAAGAGACTTCCTCTTCGATTATCCGGGCAATTATCTCCGTAGAATCTACGGGAACATCCACTCCCAGCTCGCTGAAACAATGTTCGTTATCCGAATCGTTCACCCGGGCAACCGTACGCAAAACCCGATAAACTCTTTTGGCGAGCTGACAGATAATCAGATTGTCTTCGTCATCACCGGTCAAAGCGACCACCACATCGCAATGCCGGATATCCGCCTCTTCCAGTGTCTTCTGGTCGCATCCATCCCCATGAATAACTAAAATATCCAGATCCCGCGCGATCTCATGACAAATAGCTTCGTTTTTTTCAATCAAACTTAAAACATGCTTATGCGTTCTCAGGCGTTTTGCCAGATGATATCCGACTTTACCGCCGCCGACTATCAATATATGCATTTTTCAGCCCTAACTTTTAAAGTTTAAATCTTTTCTTAACCCGGTCCAAGCTATTTCGTTTTACCAGGCCAAGCGCAATATCATTGCATTCCAGAATGGTTTCCGCATCCGGCAGGATACTGTTTTCCCCTCTTATAATCGAAATTATAGAAAATTCACATTTGATATTTACATCCCGGACCGGTTTGCCCGTAAATCGACTATCGTCTATTTTTATCCGGACAAAGACTAAATCTCCGATATCAATCAGGCTGGACGTAAAGCGGGAATCCATAATCTTATCTTTGATCATCAAGGCGATAAGCATTGTGCCGCTAATAATCTCCAATCCGAAACTTCGATAAATCTGCGCCCGTTGCGGATCATACACCCGCGCAAAAACACGCTTAACTTTAAAAATATCTTTGGCGAGTTGAGCGGCCATAAGATTGGTATTATCGCCGTTGGTGAGCGCGCATAAAATATCGCATTTATCTATTCCTGCGGTTTTAAGCATTTGCGAATTGCAGCCATTGCCGCAAAGGGTCAACCCGTTAAATTTATCCCCCAAACGGCGAAAAGCACTCTGCTGTTTATCGATTATTACGACATCATGCAAATCGTCGGATAAGATTTTAGCCAGTTCACTGCCTACCCGGCCGCAACCGATAATTATGATATACATAACTACTGCTCCGTCAACTTAATTCTTCTGGGCATAGCAAAAGTTGACTCCGCGCTTCCGCTTCTGAAACAAAGTTTTATTTCTTTTCCCAAGCATAGATCAGCGGGCTGGCGATAAAAACGGTCGAGTATACGCCGCTGACAAATCCAACAAGCAAAACATAAGCAAAATTGTGCAATACTTTACCGCCAAGTAAAAATATGGCTAAAACTACCGCAATCGTAGTGACCGATGTCCAGATTGTCCGGCCCAAGGTCTGATTTATGCTTAAATTGATGACATCACGAAATGTCGTTTTACGCAACAACCTCAAGTTTTCCCGGATACGGTCATAGGTAACAATGGTATCATTTATGGAATAACCGGCTACGGTCATAAACGCCGTAACAATAAGCAGGTCCACGGGGCGGTTTGTAAGCGCGCAGAAGGCAATGGCGACCAGCACATCATGGAACAAAGACACGACTCCGGCCAAGCCGTAAGTAAAATCCCGGAATCTAATCCAGATATATATACAAATGCTCAAGAGGGCAAAAGATAACGCTAAAGCCGCATTTTTCTTCAATAATTTTCCGACCACCGGACCGACGCTTTCGATACTTAAGATTTCTGCACGATTTTCCGGAAAACTTTTGGCAAACTGGTCGATAATTTTATCCGCATAGTTCTGTTCGCTTTTTATCAAGATTATCGACGGGTCTTCTTTATCATGCTGAATAATCACATCCGCAAGCCCCACCTCGGTCAATGAATTACGCAACGAATCCACTTCAATCGCCTTTTCGAATTTAAATTCCTGCAACGTTCCTCCAGTAAAATCTATCCCAAAACTGGCCTCTTTTTTATTAACAAAAAGAAACAGACCCGCCACGATTACGATTATAGATAAGGTATAGAAAAAACCGCGGATCTTAATAAAATCTATCTTGGTTTGCGGAATGAGCTGCAGCATCTTAAGGGGAATATTTTTCCATTTTAACGTCAAAAGATCTAAAAATAAACGCGTGACTACAATTGCCGTAAACATACTTGCCGTAAGACCAATAATTAAAGTCAGACCAAATCCGCGTACCGGCCCCGAACCGAACCAAACCAGAAGAATCGCCGCAATTATTGTAGTAATATTCGAATCTAAAATAGCCGGGAACGCCCGGCCATAACCGTTACCGATAGCCGTACGTATTGATTTGCCCAGTTTCAATTCTTCCCGGATACGTTCATTAATAAGCACATTGGCATCCACCGCCATTCCAATGGTCAAACCGATTCCCGCGATTCCCGGCAAAGTCAATGTAGCCTTAAGAATTACCAGTGCCGCGATTATAAACAAAACATTTAAAATAAGGGCGATGTTTGCCAAAATCCCGCCGATAAAATAATATACGGCCATAAAAATAATTACCGTGATACCGCCGATCAGCGTGGCATTAATTCCATTTTTAATAGAATCCGCGCCCAGTCTTGGCCCGACTGTGCGTTCTTCTTCGATTACAATCGGTGCCGGCAACGCGCCGGTCCTTAATACCGTCGACAGGTCTTTGGCTTCATCTACGCTGAAACTTCCGGTGATTTCCGCGTTCCCTCCCGAAATCTGTTCCCGGATAGTCGGAGCCGAATAAACCTGTCCGTCTAAGACAATGGCCAGCCGGCGGTTAACATTCGCTCCGGTAATATTTTCAAATTTTCTCGCTCCCTTAGGCGTAAATTCCAGTTTGACACTCGGCCGGCCATACTGGTCCCGGCCCATTACCGCATCCGCTAAACTCTCGCCGGTTAAAACGTAATTCTCCTCTAAAAGCAGCGGCCGCTCTTCATTGTCATATTTCAGTTCGTATCCGACCGGCACATCTGCGGCTGTTGCTTCATTAATCAATTCCTCATCATCCGAAACCAGCTTAAATTCGAGTAACGCGGTACGGCCGATAAGCTGTAACGCACGAGTACGATCCGTAACTCCAGGCAGCTCCACGATAATCCGGTCTTTGCCCTGTTTGGAAATTGACGGTTCTTTGACCCCGAACTGGTCTATCCTTTTGCGAATAATCTCGATGCTTTTATCCACCGCATCCGCGCGAACGGCATCCGAAATATTTGCCGGCATCTTTGACGTATCCACTCTTAAGGTAAGAAAAATTCCCCCCTGTAAATCCAATCCCAAATTTATTTTTTCATTTAACGGATAGATTATCCAAATACACAATATTACCAGACCGATAATAAACAGTAATTTCAATTTCAGATTGGCCAGCATACTCATCCTCCCAAAAAACTCTTTAAGGTTAAAACTATCTCGCTTTTTTTAAAACAGCCACCGCGCTTTGCTCTACTTCCATTTTTACGTTATCATCCACGCGCAAGACTAATGTCTTTTCTTTCACGTTAACTACGGTGCCATGGATTCCACCCGAGGTTATTACTTCGTCATTCTTTTTTAATTGAGAAATCATACTCTGTTTTTCCTGTTCGCGTTTTTGCTGCGGCCGGATCAGAAAAAAATAGAAAACTAAAAATATAAGCAGATACATCGGGAATAATACCAAAAAGTTAGCTCCCCCTGCCGGAGCTGCCCCTGGTGTTTGCGATTGGGCAAATGCTAAAGTTAATAAATACATATTTACCTCCTAATTCTTCCGTTAATTTTTAATTGTAAATAGTATATAATATTTTTTTCCTTTTATCTATATTTATGTTAAATTTAAAGCTCATATTTACGCTTTATAGCGTTCTAAAAAGGCGCTTTTAAACTGCAAGAAACAATCATTTTCGATCGCCTGCCGTATTTTCGCGATTAGATCCGTATAAAAATAAACGTTATGCAGCGACAGCAGCTCCAGCCCCAGTATTTCATTTGCATAGAATAGATGCCGCAGATAAGCGCGGCTAAAGTTGCGACAGCCATAGCAACCGCATTCGCTATCTACGGGATTGAAGTCGTTTGCGTAAATAGAATTGCGCAAATTTATTTTCCCCTCACAGGTAAACGCCGTGCCCGTACGCCCGTAGCGGGTCGGGATAATGCAATCGAACATGTCCGCGCCTTGTCCGATATTTTCTATAATATCCTGCGGCGTTCCCATGCCCATAACATAACGCGGTTTATCCTGCGGCAAAAAGTTCAGCGTAAAAGACACAATGTCATAAATCAGTTGCGTCGGTTCGCCCACACTTACCCCGCCGACGGCATAACCATCAAAATCCAACTTTACCAGTTCTTGAGCGCAACTTTTGCGCAGCTCTTGAAAAGTACTGCCCTGGACAATGGCGAAAATCTGCCGGCCTTTGGACAGTTTTAACGCCCGAGCCGTCTTTGCCCAATTCAAAGTCCTTTCCACCGCCAATTTTGCTTTCTCATAAGGGCAGGGATAAGCGACGCATTCGTCCAAAACCATACAGATATCACTGCCAATCGCCTCCTGAATCCGCAGGCATTCTTTAGGACCGATAAAGTGGGAATCCCCGTTAATATGCGATTGAAAATTGACACCTTCGTCGGTAATTTTCCGCAAAAGCGCCAAGCTGAAAACCTGATATCCTCCGCTGTCTGTAATAATTGGCCCGGGCCAGTTCATAAATTTATGCAGGCCCCCGGCTTTTGAAATTATATCCAACCCCGGCCGCAAATATAAATGATACGCATTGCTAAGGAGCGCCTCGACCCGGGCCTCATCCAGCCACACCGGCGCCAAAGCTTTAACGGTACCTTGCGTGGCCACAGGCATAAAAATTGGCGTGCAAATTTCCCCGTGCAAAGTATTAAATTTACCTGTACGCGCGCGGCAATTTTTATCTTTATGTAAAATCTTAAAATCCATAGCTTCCCCGCAGTTCCCCATACCCAATCATATAATCAGCATACAATCGCCATAACTGTAAAACCGGTACTTATTCTTTACCGCCTCCCGATATGCCTTAAAACATAACCTGCTTCCGGCAAAAGCGCAAACCAACATCAAAAGCGTTGTCCGCGGCAGATGAAAATTAGTAAGCAGCATATCGGTTGCCTTAAAATTATACGGCGGATAAATAAACAGGTCCGTATTCGCTGACTGGGCATTCATTTTAAAATTTCCACCATAATGTTCAGCACAACTCTCCAAAACCCGGCAACTCGTGGTCCCCACGGCACAAATCCTTCCGCCGGCAGCTTTGGTTTGCTCTATTTCCCGCGCGGCCTCTTTTGTGAGCGCAAAATTTTCTTCGTGTATTTTATGCCGGCGGATATTTTCGCTGCGCACCGGTTCAAATGTCCCCAGCCCCACATGCAAAGTTACGAAGATGATTTTTACTCCTTTTTCCTTTAATTTTCCAAGAATTCCCTCGGTAAAATGTAACCCGGCTGTCGGGCTGGCGATCGCGCCGGGACATCGCGCATAAACGGTCTGATACTGGGTATTATCGGCCGCTTGCGGCGACCTTTTTATATAAGGCGGCAGAGGCATAAATCCGATATTTTCAAGAATGCTTTCAACGTCTACGTTCGTTTGGAATTGAAGTATTTTTTTCGATTGATTCGCGATATCCCGCTCTTTGCACAATGCGGTTAACTTATCCGGGCCAAAGCTAACCCGCGTACCCGGCTTAAATTTTTTATAAGGTTTTGCTTTAAATAAATACTCGTTCCGCCCAATACGCTGCACAAGCAAAACATCGGTTTCTTTGCCGTTAAGCACTCCATACAATTTTACCGGCCGCACCTTTGCGTCATTTAAAACAATGGCGTCGAAGTTTTTTAAGAATTCCGCAATATCCTTAAAAAGCGCATGCCGGATTCGGCCGTGCTTACGATCGATGACCAAAAGCCGCGATTGCTCGCGGCACGCGGCGGGAAACTGTGCGATTAACTCTTTAGGGAGATTATATTCAAATTCTTTTATATTCACTTTTTTAAAAAAATCCAAATTAAAAAAGAAATTATGCTGCTTATAAGGATAGCGCTCGCGAGCGGAAAATAAAAAATAAAATTCTTCTTCTGAATATAGATATCCCCGGGTAAATGCCCCAGCCTATGCGCTTTTGGTAAAATTAAAAAGATTAAACCAAAAAAGATAAATACGCAGCCCATCATGATAAAAATTTTGCCGAAACTGTTTGGGTTAATCATTTTGCTTTTTTCTCTTTACTTTCTTCAATACTCCTGCGGCAGCCGCAATATTTTTGACGGTACAAATTCTCCTGCTTAGAAATCTTAACGCAATCATGATAGCCGGAACGAAAATCCGCATCATAGAAAGCAATTTCCAACTCCTTGGCCGCTTTCTCGCCCATGGCCCGCACTATCTCTATGTCTTGATAAGGGCTTACCAGTAGCGTCGACGTAAAAATACCGATCGCATTCTTTTTTGCGTATTGGGCGCTCCTGTAAAGCCGTAGATACCAGCATGCAGAACAACGCGCAGGTTTGTTATCGGATCCCGCGACGGCCTGGTCAAAAAAAACCGCATCGTTTTCTGTAGACTCTGAGCGCATCTCTACATTAATTTGCGCGGCATAACACAAGAGCGTATCTTTTCGCCGGCGGTATTCATCTTGCGGATAAATATTAGGATTATAAAAAAATCCGATTACTTCAAATCCAGCAGACTTTAATTTTTTACTCGGGAAAATCAGACACGGCGCGCAACAGGTGTGCAAAAGTATCCGCGGTTTACTTCCCATCCTTTTTAAACAGCTCCTTCTGCTGGGCCTTATTGTATTGAAGCCCCAGATGTTCATAGGCATAACGGGTTGCCTGCCGGCCGCGCGGGCCGCGTTTGAGCAATCCAATTTTTAGAAGGTAGGGTTCCACGACATCTACAATCGTATCGCTTTCCTCGTTTAGGGTGGCCGCAAGGGACTCAATCCCCACGGGACCGCCATGGTAGGTATCCAAAATAACTTTTAAAACTTTTCGATCGATCTCATCCAACCCCAGGTTATCCACACCTTGTAAATTTAATGCCGTTTCCGTTATTTGCGCGCTAATTTCGCCCTTTGTCTTTACCTGCGCATAATCCCGAACCCGCCGTAGCAGCCGATTAGCCACCCGGGGCGTGCCCCGGGAGCGTTTTGCGATTAGAACCGCGCTATTTTTATCCAAGTTCATCTCAAGTACCTTTGAAGATTTTTCGATAATCTCCACCAGCTCTTGCCAAGGATAGAAATCAAGATGATAATACATCCCAAACCGGCTACGCAACGGCGCGCTTAACAGCCCGGAACGGGTGGTCGCGCCGATCAAAGTAAAAGGTTTTAAATTAAACTTTATCGTTTTCGCATACGGCCCTTTATCGATTACAAAATCGATCGTATAGTTTTCCATGGCCGGATATAAAAATTCTTCGACAATTTTTGACAACCTGTGAATTTCATCAATAAATAGAATGTCCCCTTGTTCTAAATTAGTCAGAATGCCGATTAAATCTCCGGCCCGCTCGATAGCCGGACCGGAAGTGGCCGTAATTTTAGTGCCCATTTCATGTGCGATAATATGCGCAAGGGTAGTCTTGCCTAAGCCCGGCGGCCCCGAAAGAATGATGTGTTCCAAGGGTTCGCTTCGGGATTTCGCGGCGCAAATCGCGATTTTTAAATTTTCTTTAATTTTTTCCTGTCCGATAAAATCGCGGAATTCAAGCGGACGCAATGAGAGATTTAAAACAACATCTTCGTCCGTTTCCTGTTGAAAAAAAATCGGGTCGCGAAGTAAATCTTCGCTGTTTTTTTTAGGATTTTTATTTCGCTTGTTTTGATTTTTGTCTGTAAACTTCATTTAACAATCCTTCCACGGTTTCCACTTCCGGAGCACGTTCTCGTGCCTTGCGAACCATTAGTTCTGCCTCCGGACGCTTATATTGCAGCTGCAACAATACGGAAACGGCTTCCTGTTCTATTGCCGACTTCGCGGATTTAACAGCGGTTCCCGATTTAACTTCGCATTTCATCAGGGCAAATTTACCGACTTTGCCCTGCAGTTTAGCTACGATTTCGCGGGCCCGCTGTTGGCCAATACCCGGCAGCGACTGTAAAAATTTTATATCGGCTTCGTCTATGGCCCGGGCTAAATCGGCAATCGGCTCACTAATCGCTTTCACTGCCGCCTTCGGCCCGATACCGGAAACAGTAATAAATTTTTCAAAAAACTCTTTTTCCACTTCGTTCAAAAAACCGATCAGAACAGGAACGCTTTTAGATGGATCGGTCTGATGATAGTGATAAGTCACAAGGCTAATGCTGTCTATGTCCTGGCTTATACACTTCATGACTCCTGCCGGAATCAATACCTCATAACCAAAACCGTTGACCTCAATCAAAAGCGAACTTTCGCCTCGCCGAGTAAGCTTGCCATTTATTCTGCTGATCATAACCGAGCCTTAATATTTTATCCGTTTAAAAGCATTGATATGCGTAATCGCCAAAGCCAAAGCGTCCGCGATATCCGAAGCCGGGATCTCTTTTTTCAACCCCAAAACGTTACGCACAACTTTCTGTACCTGCATTTTCTTGGCCTGCCCGCTACCGGTCACGGCCATTTTTACCCGTTTTGCCGAATACCCCACAAGCCGCATGTTTCCATACGATGCGACTAGACAAATCACTCCGCGCGCATGCGCCATAATTATCGCGGTACGCGGATTTTTATAATGAGAATATAATTCTTCCACGGCTAAAAACTGCGGTTGAAATACCTTCGCTATTTGCATTAACCCGCGATATATCTTATTTAGCCGCTGCGGCAATCTATCTTTGGCACAAGTTCTGATCGTACCGGTCTCCAGCAGAACCAGTTTATTATTAACCGATTCGATTATACCATATCCGGTGCATCCTAATCCCGGATCAACCCCTAAAACTCGCATAAGCTTTAGCTTTCTTCCCCGAGTTCGTTTAAAATTTGGTCCGGGATATCAAAATTTGCATAAACATTTTGGACATCCTCATGATCCTCTAAAGCATTGACCAGTCCCAGAACCATTTGTGCTGTGTTTTTGTCTTCTACTTTAACTAACGTTGTCGGAATCTTCGCAAGTTCAGCCGAGATCATTTCTGTATTACCGGTTTCGATTGCCTGTTTAACATTTTCAAAATCACGCACGGAAGTCTTAATTTCGTAGGTCTTATCCTGGGTAACCATATCTTCCGCTCCCTTTTCCAAAACCAAATTCATTAACTTATCTTCGCTGATTTTATCTTTGTCGATAATTATCAGCCCTTCCATATTGAACAACCAGCTTACCGACCCCGCTCCCACCATATTGCCGCCTTTTTTAGAAAAGATGTTGCGCAATTCCGAAGCGGTGCGGTTCTTATTATCCGTAAGCACTTCCACCAGAATCGCCACCCCGATTGGCCCATAGCCCTCATAGGTCACCTCTTCATAGATAACTCCGGGCAATTCTCCGGTCCCTTTTTTAATCGCTTTTTCGATATTATCTTTGGGCATATTAGCCTCTTTTGCGCGCAAAACAGCAAGGCGCAGCCGGGGATTCGCCTCCGGATTAGCGCCGCCCGAACGGGCCGCAACCGTTAATTCTTTTATAAGTTTTGTGAATAGTTTGCCGCGTTTAGCGTCAACATTAGCTTTTTTATGTTTAATACTTGCCCATTTTGAATGTCCAGACATAAGTTCGTTCCCCCTGAGTTTTAAAATAAGTCGATTAAGATTTGCGTACTAGTCAAATATTCGAGATAAGATTTTCAACAAATACTTTCAGGCCGGATTATACTTGACAATCCTTGACTGAAATGTTTCCGTATCAAATTTGCCGCGGCACTGCCAACGGATAACAATCGTTACATTTTTGGTCTGCGCCACACCTTGCGGCACAATAGACAGCTGGTACTGAAATCCGGGTTCATCATTGTAATCCACATAGGCCAGCGCCGTATCCATAGAATCTGCGCCAGTGATATCCGTATAAGTGGCGTCTTTAACTATTTCCATTACACTCTGGGCGATAATTGCCGCTTTAGTTATGTCCGCGCCTTTTTTAGCCGCATCGAGAGCCACCGGCAGATACGACATAACCGCTACCAGACCTATACCTAAAATCGTCAGGGCAATAATTATCTCTATTAGCGTGAATGCTGCCTGAGGTCTTAATCTGCTTTGGTCAAACTTTTTCCGTTTAAACATAACCCTTGCGTTTAGAATTTAACGCCGAAAAAATCTTTACGGTCAGTCCTCTTTTTCTATCTTTGACTGAGCGATAACTTTTTCGGCAATACGCTGCGGCACCTCTTCGTAATGAGAAAATTTCATTGCGTAGGAAGCCCGGCCGGAGGTCATCGAACGCAGATCTGTTGCATATTTCAACATTTCCGCCAGCGGCACCTGTGCTTTGATAATTTCATATTTACCCGATACATCCATACCCTGGACCCGGCCACGGCGGGAACTTAAATCACCGCTTACCGCACCCATGCAATCTTCTGGAACCACAATATCGGCATCCATAATCGGCTCAAGCAGCACCGGGCCGGCTTCCAAAACCCCTTTACGCAAAGCCATACCCGCCGCAATCTGAAAAGCCATATCTGAGGAATCTACGGTATGATATGAACCATCATATATGGTAACGCGGATATCTACAAGAGGATACCCGGCCAAAGCCCCCTCCTCCATCGCCTTTAACACCCCTTTTTCTACCGAAGGAATATACTGTCGCGGCACCACGCCGCCAACAATTTTATTTAAAAATTCAAACTGTTGGCCGTGTGCCAAAGGCTCGATTTCCAGCCAAACATCGCCATACTGTCCGCGGCCTCCGGATTGCCTCTTATATTTACCCTGAATACGTGCCGTCTTTTTGATCGTTTCTTTATACGGCACCTTTGGCGTACCTACATCGACATCCACGTTATAGCGGCTTTTGAGCCGGGCGATTGTTATTTCCAGATGCAAATCTCCCATCCCGGAAATAATAAGTTCTTTGGTCTGAGCATCCCGCGACACTTTTATGCCCTTATCTTCCATGGTTAACTTAGCTAAAGATTGAGAAATTTTCTCCTCATCCTGCCGCGTCTTGGGTTTTAAGGAATATGATATCGCCGCTTCTACTTTAACCGTGGGCTTGAAGATAACCGCATTTTTCGCTTCGCATAAGGAGTCTCCGGTCTGAGTATTTTTTAATTTGGCGACGGCGGCGATATCTCCCGAGCAAATACTTTCTGCCGGCAACTGTTCTTTGCCCTGCAGGACATACAACTGTCCGAATCTCTCTACGGTATCCTTGGAGACATTGAAAAATTCAGAGTTGGAATTCAGCGTTCCGGAAACAACCCGAAAAACACTCAGCTGCCCCACGTAAGGGTCAGATATCGTTTTAAACACGAAGCCACTAAAGGGCTTGTCTAGACCCGATTCAATTTGAATCTCCTCTTTAGTTTTAACATCGAGCGCTTTAAGACTACAACCTTCATTTGACCGGGGGAAATATTCCAGGATAAATCCAACCAATTCCTTTATGCCTATGGAATTGAGCGCGTTAATACAAAAAACAGGCACTATTTTATTTTCTTTTATTGCCCGGCGCAAAGTCCGGCTTATTTCATCCGCGCTCAACTCGTCCCCGTTCAAATATTTCTCGATCAAGGCATCGTCCACTTCAGCAACAAGTTCGATCAATCCTTCTTTGAATTTATCGGCCCTATCTTTTAAATCCGCATCTAATTTATCCATCCCCGCCTGCGCAATAATATCCGCAATCGCTTTAAAATTTGCTTCTTTACCCGCCGGCAAAAATACCGGAATGCATTTTTTCCCGAAATTACCCCGGATCTCTTCTAAGGTCTTAAAAAAGTCGGAATTTTCCTTGTCCAGCTTCGTTATTACTATTGCCCGCGGCACAGATTCTCTTTCCAAAATATCCCAAGCCCGCTGTGTACCCACTTCAATCCCGTCGTAGCCGCTGACAAGTAATAATGCCGCATTAGCCGCCGGCACCGCTGCCAACAATTCGTTGATGAAATCGGCATAGCCGGGCGTATCCAACAGATTAATTTTAATATTGTTAGTTATAAAATGCAGCACCGAAAGATTAATGGATATCTTGCGTTCGATTTCAATCGGGTCATAGTCGCTCTTGGTATTGCCCTCGGCAACGCTACCTAACCGACTGGTCATACCCTGGCTGTTAAGGATCGCTTCGACAAGACTTGTTTTTCCTGCGCCGGAATGTGAAACCAGCATTATATTTCTGACATTGTCATCCGCATATTTTCCCATTACCCAAAACCTCCATATAGTTAGACGATAACCTCAAGTTATGGTAACACAAAGAGCGGATAAATGTTAACATAAAATTTAATGTGATAACATCCGCTCTTTAGGTTCAATGCGCCAAAGATAGGACGCAATAATCACGGCAAAAAGCAGAGCATAAATCAGCCAATCCCGGCCAATCAAAATTAAAGCAAGCGACGAATATCCGCCGTAAGGCTTAGAAAACTCATCGATAAACGAAGAGATTAATAGCCCGATTAAAATCAAGGGGGTGATAATCTTTATGGATAGATCCCACCATCGGTGCAGTTTCCAGTCGCTGAAATGATTGATGTGCTCGCGCAGTTTTCTCGCTTTAAACACCCACCCGATAACTATACATTCGCAAATGGCGGCAATAACCAGCCCGTACTGGGTTAAAAAATGATCAGCGATATCCAGCCAATACAAACCAGCCTGAGTCGTAAAAATTATGCTGCCCAAAAAACCGCACACACACAGCACGGAAACCACAATCTCCCGCTTATAATGGAACTTATCGGTAATCGCGCAGGTAAACGCTTCTACTATAGAAATCGCCGAAGAAAGACCGGCAATAACCAGCGTAGCAAAAAAAATAACTCCGAACAGTTGCGGTAAATACGGCAGCGTACTAATCGCTTTCGGATAAACGATAAACGCTAGTCCGATGGATTCGCTTACCACTTCTTTAATTTCAACCGCGGAACTCTTAGCCATATACCCCAGAACGGAAAAGACGCCAAACCCGGCAAAAACAGAAAAAAGACAATTTATAAAACTTATCGTAAACGCGTCTCTGACGATTTGACTTTTTTTCGGCAGATACGACGCATAAGCAATCATGATGCCGAAAGCGAGGCTAAGCGTAAAAAATATCTGACTGAAAGCATCAATCCAAACCCGAATATCCTTTAACCGTTCGAATTCCGGGCTTAGATATACGCGAATACCCTGGGCCGCACCCGGAAGCCGCACACTCCAGAAAACGATTATCGCGGTTAAAAAAAACAACAGCGGCATAAAAACCTTATTTGCCCGCTCCAAACCTTTCTGCACCCCGCCGAATACAATAACCCAGTTTAAAATCCAGACTCCCATAAGCGAAAAAAGAATCGGTGTGCGGAAATTTCCTAAATCAAAAGGTCCTTGGCTTACAATAAGAAATTTTTGAAAGAAAAACGTGTTTGGGTTATCCTGCCAGGCCGTACTAAACGAATAAAAGAAATAATTAATACACCAGGAAATCACCACGGAATAATAAAGCACGATTCCAAACATGACAAAAATTACCTGCCACCACCCCAGCCATTCCCATTTTTTTGAGATACTGGCGATACTTGCCGGGGCCGAGCCCCGCATTTTATGCCCAAGCCCGATTTCCAGGATCATCAGCGGAATGCCCACAACTAATAAGGCCGTAAAATACGGGATTAAAAAAGCGCCTCCTCCATTTTTATAACACAGGTACGGAAAACGCCAGATATTGCCTAAACCGATTGCCGAACCAATGGCCGCAAGCAGGAAACCGATATGCGTTTTCCACAGGGGACGATGATGGGTAAAAACATCCTTATCCATATCCGCCTAATTTTCTGTTTTTCAAAAAATTTAGATATAAAATACGTATACCAAAAATTAGAAATAAGGTCAATCAAAAATAAAAACACAGCGCCCCGGGCGCTCTCCCCTGCACTCTCTTCTAATCCCTGGGCAGAATTTAATGTTAGGGTGCGCTAACGGGATAGAATACCCTCTTTGCCATTGGGGAATTTTTCCATAAGTTTTTCTTTAAGCAATTGCGCCTCTGGGCCGGAAAAGTGCGGATTTTTGCTTAAATATTCAAAAGCGCATTTTCGCGCCGCCGTAAGCATTTCGCTATCCGTTAGGATGTTGCCGATTTTTAGCTCTGTTAACCCATGTTGACGGGAGCCGAAAAATTCACCCGGGCCGCGAATTAGCAAATCATATTCGGCGATCTTGAACCCGTCATTAGTTGTTATCATTGCCTTCAGACGTTTGTGCGCATCTTCGCTTAGCGCATTAGAAAGCAGAATGCAATAGGCTTGGGCCTTGCCCCGGCCGACCCGCCCCCGCAGCTGATGCAGCTGGCTTAATCCAAAGCGCTCCGCATGTTCAATGAGAATTACCGAGGCGTTCGGAATATCAATACCCACTTCGATGACGGTCGTAGCCACAAGAAGGTCCAGTTTTCTATTTTTAAACAGCTCCATTTGCCGGCTCTTCTCTCCGTCCTTCATCCGGCCGTGAAGCAGCCCTACGGAAAAGTCCGAAAAAACCGACTGTTTGAAATGTTCATACATCCGGGTAGCGGCTTTTAAATCCCGAATTTTAGATTTTTCGATAACCGGATATACGACATAGGCCTGGTTGCCTTCCCTGATTTTCTTGCGCAAGAATTCATAAAGGTCGTCCCTCTTTTTCTCGCTGATCCAGTAGGTTTCTACCGGCGTCCTTCCCGGAGGCAGTTCGCGGATAGTAGAACTATCCAAATCCCCAAATACGGTTATCGCTAAAGTTCGCGGGATCGGAGTAGCGCTCATCACCAAAACATCGGGCATAACTCCTTTTTTCTGCAATTTTACTCTCTGTTGGACGCCGAATTTATGCTGCTCGTCTACAATCGCTAGTCCCAGTTTTGCGAATTTGACCTCGTCCTGAATTAAAGCATGGGTGCCGATAACAACATCAATTTTTTTATTTCGGATCAAAGACAATAGTTTTTTCTTCTCTTCTTTCTTAACGCTGCTAGAGATGCGCGCTACCTTCACCCCTAATGGTTTTAAAAATTTCAAGACGGTCCGATAATGCTGTTCGCTCAATATTTCCGTCGGCGCCATCAATGCGCTTTGATATCCGTTTTGTACGCAGATTACCTGCGCCCAGATACTAACAACCGTCTTGCCGCTGCCCACGTCCCCCTGCAGAAGACGATTCATCGGTTTATTGGAACTCATATCCTTTTCAATCTCGGAAATTACTTTTAGCTGAGAAGCGGTCAACGTAAAAGGCAATAGCTGTTTAAAACGTTGCAAAAGTTGCCCCCGGCACGCAAAAGCAATCCCGGCACTGTTTTCTTTTAGATCCTGTTTTATTCGGGCCAGCGCCAATTCCAAGAAAAAAAATTCCTCAAAAATCAGCCGCCGCTTTGCCTCGTCAATTCCTTTAAATTTTTCCGGAAAATGCACCTCTCTTAAGGCCTCTTTCAAACTTATCAACTCATTTACCCGGGAAATTTCTTTCGGCAAAAACTCATCTATTTGCCCCAGATACGAATCCAAAGTACTTTTTATTAATTTGCGTAAATACCGTTGTCCCAACCCAAAAGTGAGCGCATAAATCGGCACGATTCTTCCGGTATGGATCGTGCTTTCATCTTCATCCTGGGGGTTTAACAGCTCATATTCCGGTGAGTTCATCTGCAGCTTTCCGTAACGTTCTACCTTGCCATACAAAACAACCTCATCTCCGTTTTTAAAAAAGTCTTTTAAATAAGGCTGATTAAACCAGGTCCCATAAACAACGCCGCTTTCGTCGGAGACGACAAGCTGAAAAATCGTCATGCGGGTTCTTGTGCGGCGCAGGCCGGAAGCTAAAACTTTTCCTTTTATTGTCTCGTAAGTTCCAACTTCTAGTTCTCGAATCAGCTTAAACTGGCTGCGGTCCTCATAGCGACGGGGAAAATGATATAACAAATCCTCGATCGTATAGATATCCAGTTTGTTTAATAATTTTATTTTTCTGGGGCCAACGCCCTTGATGAATTGAGCGGACTGCTTAAGGATAGGTGGTATTTTATTCATTCACAACTACACGAAAAAACTGTTTCTTGCCGACTTTGAACAGCATCTGCTTAGCCGCTAGCGGCAGTTCTAAATTTAAATCGCCCACGATTTCGCCGTTTAGCATTACGGCCTTTTGCGCAATAAGGCGCCGCGCGTCTGAATTACTTTTTGCGGCTCCGGTCAAAACAAGTAATTTACAAATCCAGATTTTATTGTCTTTAAAGTGTGTTTTTTTTAATTCGGCCCGCTTAAAATTATCAATATTGCCCCAATCGGTCCCTCCGGAAAAACGGCTGGAAAAAACATCCTTCGCCTTTTGTGCGGCGCTCGCTCCATGATACTGTTCGGTTATTCCCCGCGCAAGACTTTCCTTGCATTGTTTAGGATGAAGCTTACCGGAGCCGATATCGTCTTTCATTTTTTTTATTTCGGCAAGCGGCGTATCCGTAAGCAATTCATAGTATCTAAACATCAATTCGTCGGAAATAGACATGATCTTGGCAAACATTTCCTCAGGGACATCATTTATCCCCACATGATTATCCAGGCTTTTACTCATTTTCTGCACGCCGTCCAATCCTTCTAACAGCGGCATCATTATGACTATCTGTTCTGTCTGATTAAAATCGCGCTGCAACTGTCTACCGACCAAAAGGTTAAATTTTTGGTCCGTCCCTCCCAGTTCTACGTCCGCTTTAAGCTTTACCGAATCGTAACCCTGCAAGAGTGGATAGATAAATTCCAAAACGCTTATGTCCTTGCCCTGCGTGTATCTTTTTTTAAAATCATCGCGGGCTAAAATTTGTGCCACAGTAAGATGGCTGGTAAGTTCCAAAAAATCCTCCGGAGACATTTTTTCAAACCAATGGCTGTTAAAAACAATTTTTGTTTTAGTCGCCGAAAGAATTTTTAAAAATTGAGATTGGTAAGTCCGGGCATTTTCCAAAACCTGTTTTTTTGTAAGGCGTTTCCTTGCTTCCGATTTCCCGGTAGGATCGCCGATCATTCCGGTAAAATCACCGATCAGAAATATAACTTGATGCCCCAACTGCTGAAAATGCCTTAGCTTTCTCAATACTACCGTATGCCCAAGGTGAATATCTGGTGCGCTGGGATCAAAACCCGCTTTGATAAGCAGCGGTTTGCCGGTCTTTTTAGCCGATTCCAGCTTTTCACTCAATTCCTCTTCGGAAATGATCTCGACCGCGCCGCGTTTAATAAGTTCTAATTGTTCTTTTACTGATTTAAATTCCATAACTGTAATAATTTTTTGTATTTTAACACATAAATAACCTATTGTCAACGCTTGACATAAGCATAATTACCTGCTAAAATTTGCTTTAAGGTGCATGTGAAAAAATCCCAGCAATTAGAAAATCTAGCGTTAAAACAAATCGCCGGCTTTATGTGCGTGGCGGCCCGAACCGCTCCTAAGGCCAAAGGTGCCGATAATATCCTGACTTTGGTTATCGATAATAAACAAAAAAAAACAAAGTTAGTCGAGAAAATGCTCCAAATCGCCAAAAATAAAAACATGGCGGGATTTAAACGCGACGCAAAAAATTTAAACCTCGCACCGGTTATTGTGCTTATTGCCACAAAAATAAAACCAGCCGGCCTGGCCTTCTGCGGTTTTTGCGGCTACAAAGACTGCTCACAGCTGCAAGCAGCAAAAGCCATCTGTGCATTCAACCCTATAGACTTAGGAATAGCCGCGGGTTCTGCAGTAGATCTTGCATCCAGCTTTCATGTGGATAACCGGATTATGTATTCTCTAGGAAAAGCCGCCCTGGAACTTGACCTGTTTAAAGACAAAAGCGTTAAAATCGCTTTAGGCATTCCTTTATCCGCCAGCGGCAAAAATCCTTTCTTCGATCGCGTCTTGAATTTTGCCGAATAAACATTATCCGATAAATTTTTTAATTTTTTCCAGTAACTGTTCCGGGTCAAACGGTTTTATTATATAATCATCTGCCCCGACTTCCTTGCCTTTATGCGCGACAATCGTCGGATCGCTTGCGGTAAATAAAATAACGGGAATATGTCTTAATTTTGTGTCGTCCTTAACGCATTTACACACTTCATACCCGTCCAGGCTCGGGATAAAAACATCTAACAATACCAAATCAGGTTTTCTGTTTTGGATTATGTCCAAGGCCACCCGGCCATCGGTTGCCGAAAGCACCTCATATCCCTCTTTCTCCAGCCGGAAAACAACAAATTTAAGAATAATTAATTCGTCTTCAACTACTAATATCTTCTTCATAAAAACCTACCCATCTGATTTTATCGGAATAGTAAAATTAAAAGTCGTCCCTTTTCCCGCTTTTGATACCACCCAAATTTTTCCCCTGTGTTGATCAATAATTTCTTTGCAAATAGCCAGGCCCAGTCCTGTGCCGCCGGTCTTTCTTTTGCCGCCCCGTTCTAATTGCTCGAATTTTTGAAACAGCTTTTCTATGTCTTCTTTTTTGATTTCAGATCCGGGATTGTGTACCGACACGCAAATACAGTCCTGGGTTTCGTCTTTTGCGGAGCTGATCGTGATATCGCCGCGTTCTGTATATTTAAGTGCGTTATCTACCAGGTTTGTCAAAACCTGCGTAATCCTATCTTTATCCAGCTTTGCTTGGGGCAGATTCTGCGCAAGTTTAACAATTAAATTCAATTTTCTTTCCCGCGCCAATGGCGCCAACTGCTGCGTTGCCTCAGTAATGACGCTATTGATATCTGCCGGCTGTAAATTAAATACCATCTTTTTCGCTTCCAGTTTTTGAAAATCCAAAACATCATTGATTAAACGGGTAAGCCGGTCGACACTGCTCTTTACATCATGCAGAAACTCTTTCTGGACATCAGTTACCACTCCGGCTTTTCCGGATAAAACCAGCGAAATACCTTCTCTTATCGCGGTCAAGGGCGTGCGCAGCTCATGAGAAACCACAGAGATAAATTTTAGCTTTACTTCCATCGCTTCTTCCAATTTTTCCTGGGCTTCCCGGCGCTCGGTTATATCCGATACATAACCATGATAATGCGTAATCTGCCCATCGCCAGCTCTGATCACTACCGTAAAATCATATATCCAGCGATACTGGCCATCGGCCCGGGCAATACGATACTCCTGTTCAAAATAAGGCGCGCCGGACCGGCTATGCATTTTAATATCTTCGGTGACCCAATCAAGATCTTCGGAATGAATAATCGATGCATACAAGATTTGTTTTTCGATAAATTCTTCGACTGTATAACCGAATTGCCCCTTCACATTTTGGGAAACATACTCAACCGGCCACCCCGGCTCATTTTTCCATTTAAAAACAACAGTTGTTCCGCCGACAAAAAGCCGGCGTTCTTCCTGAAGGGCTTCTTCCGCTTTTTTGCGCTCGGCAACTTGATTTTCCAATTCCCGGACTTTACCTCCCAATTCTTCGGCATGCTGAGTTAATAATGCCGTCCGTTCCTGATAAAAATCAACTTTTCTCTTCAGTTCCTGAGGCGCTACTTTAAGGGTTGCGAGAATATCCGCATATGTAGTCGATAGCTCAAGAGATTCCTTATCCGTAAAGAGCGGACCTGCCTGCAATGCCTTATGCGCGGCCGCAGTGCCAATAGAGCCGGCAAGCAATTTTTCGGCTTCGTTCTGCAACCCCGCCAATTCCACAACGGAAATTTTTTCTCTGCTTTCAATCCCCTGCGCGCAAAGACATTTCTTAACCATACTTTCAGATTCCAAGACAGGAAAATACTGTTTAAATAAATTTTCAACTCTTTCCGCCTTTTCGTTCAAAATCACCGTATTTTCCCTCTCGGCCGGCGGGGCAAAAGAAACCACACTTTTAGATATGCCGATAAAATCGTCTATGTGCCTCTGCTCCTCTTCGCTGCTTTTACAATAAAAAGCCCCCAACACATAAAAGCCGATATTGAACAGCATTGACCAAAAAACCGCGTGGCTTAAAGGATCTAAGGTAACTACGCCGAAAAGATGTTCGGGATTGAGAAAACTTATTCCCCAAGGCCCTTTTTCCAGTAAAAAGCTCGATACCCAGCCGCTTTTAACAAACGACGGGATAAGCAAAGTATACAACCAAACGATAAACCCGGCACTTAATCCCATTATCGCACCGGCTTTATTCGCCCGGCGCCAAAAGATTCCCCCTAAAATTACCGGAGCAAACTGCAAAACAGCCGCAAAAGCAATCAACCCGATATTTACAAGCATATAAGACTCGCCGACCAGCTGCCCAAACCAATAACCCACGATAATAAAGCCGGCCGCAGCAATCCAGCGGCACTTTAAGAGATTACGCCGCAGGCCTCCCAACCACCTAAACCATCCAATCATCGGCAACAAAAGATGGTTTGTAATCATCGTAGCCATGGTCATTGAGGTGATCATAATCATACTTGTGGCCGCGGAAAATCCGCCTAAAAAGACCACCAAAGCCACCCAAGGTTTGCCGTGATAGAGCGGCAACAACAGCACAAAATTATCGGCCTGGCTTACAGAATACCCTTTTAATAATCCACTCATAGCAATGGGCAAAACGAAAATGTTAATAAGAAACATGTATAGCGGGAAAAACCACATCGCCGTACGAATATGTTTTTCGTTCGTATTTTCCACGACGGTTGTATGAAACTGACGCGGCAGACATATAATCGCGGACATCGCCAATATCGTATATGTAGTCCAAATCGTAAACGAAGAATTTCCTTTACTTGCGGCACTCATCAGCGGGTAAAAACGGCTTTCAGAAAATTGACGCAAGATATCGCCAAATCCGTGATAAAGAAAGTAGCAAACAAAAATCCCCGCAACCAGAAAAGCAAATAATTGAACTGTATTTTCAATTGCCACGGCAACCATCATCCCCTGGTGCCGTTCGGTGGGATCCAGACGTCTTATGCCAAAAATAATCGTAAATAAAATCATCAGTCCAACTACGATGTAAGTTACGTTGCCGCCATGGCCGATACTAGAATCTGCGCTTGTTTGGGTAATAACCTTGAAAGTAGAAAAAATAGCTTTGAATTGAAGCGCGATATACGGCAGGGTTCCGAAAAAAGCAATCGTAGTCGCCAGCGCCGCAATCGCCGGAGATTTATTATATCGCGCGGAAATAAAGTCGGCGATGCTTGTGATTCGGTAAGTACTCTTGATCCGCACCAGTTTGCGCAATAATGTCCACCAGAATATGATCGTTAATGTCGGCCCTAAATAAATCGTGATAAACAGCATCCCGGACGTAGCCGCTTTACCCACGCTTCCATAGTAGGTCCACGCCGTGCAATATACCGCCATGCCCAAAGAGTAAATTACCGGATTATTAACCAAATTCTTTACAAAATGGATTCTCCTCTCTACCAACAAAGCGATCACGAATAAAATACTCATGTAGAGGCAAAAAACGGTAATAACCGCAAGCGGACTAAACATCGTGCATTTTCCCCTTATTATTCCAAGATCCGAAGTTTAACCTGATGAATCCTTTTCAGAATTTGTATCCATCAAAATTAAAAAAACAATAATTGCACCCCAAGCCAAGAAAAGATAGACAAACATCATCGCCGGATTTTCATGGCAGCTGCTTAAAAACGGCCAGACAAATAAAACCAGACTCAGGCAGAACAATATAATGCTGAGCTCTTTGTTTTTCAATATATTTTTTAACTTCTTCATTAAAAAATAATCCCCCTCTCAAATTTGCCGCGCAATACCGGTAAATCAAGAAGCCGGAATACCCCGCCCTCTGTGGTTTAATTGTAACAAAAATAAATCACCGATTCAACTAAATCCATGCCTGGCCATATGCTTAAACCTGGATAAAAAATTGCCCAGACAGTTATTTTGCCTGGGCAACCTGTTTCTAACATTATCTTGAGTTTCAAGCTTATTTCATGCTCAATCCAATTTTTCTCTGCTCGTTGTCTAATTTTATGACTTTGGCCGTCACTTCATCGCCTACTTTAAAAGAATCTTCAAGCTTCATTGTCGGCTCTAAATTAATTTCGGTAATATGCACTAATCCTTCAAGTTCCTTTTCCAGCTCCATAAATAATCCAAAGGAGGTTATTTTTGAAATCACGCCTTTTACTTCCGTTTCCAATGGATATTTTTCGCTGATTTTTGGCCACGGGTCTTCGGTTAACTGTTTCAGGCCCAGCGATATCTTATGACTGGATTCATCTATGCTCAGCAGAACTACTTCCAACTTCTGTCCTTTTTTAAGAAACTCGGAGGGATTATTAATCTTTTTGGTCCAGGACATATCCGAAACATGAATTAAACCATCAATTCCCTCTTCCAATTCCACAAACACGCCGTAATCGGTCAGGTTTCGAACCCGCCCTTTTATTCTTGAGCCAGCCGGATATTTTGCGCTGATACCCTGCCAAGGATCAGTTTCAGTCTGCTTAATCCCTAAAGCGATCTTCTGGTTTTGCACCTCCAAGTTTAACACTACCGCTTCGACGATATCGCCAATCGCCAACATCTCTGAAGGATGGGTTATTCTCCTGGTCCAGGAAAATTCAGAAATGTGGATTAAGCCTTCAACCCCTTTTTCCAGCTCCACAAATGCCCCGTAGGGGACAATATTTACAACTTTACCTTTAATTTTCGAACCGATCGGATATTTTTTATCCACGCCCTCCCAGGGACTGGCACTTTTTTGTTTCAACCCCAAAGATATTTTCATATTTTCCCGATCGATGTTTAAAATCTTCACTTCGATCGTATCCCCAAGCGCCACCAATTCTGAAGGATGGCTTATCCGGCCCCAACTCATATCCGTAATATGCAATAACCCGTCCACGCCGCCCAAGTCAATAAACACGCCGAAATCCGCAATATTTTTGACTACACCGGAACGCATCTGGCCTTCTTCTATCTCCAGCAACAGGCGGGTTCTATTTTCTTCACGCTCTTTAAGCAACAGTTCTCGGCGGGAAAGCACGATGTTTTTGCGCGGAATGTTTACTTTTACGATCATGAATTCATAGGTGTTTCCCAGGTATTGATCGATATTTTGCGCGCCGCGCAACGATACCTGAGACGCGGGTAAAAACGCATCGAGGCCAATATCCACCATTAACCCGCCCTTAACTTTTCGCGTCACTCGTCCGCGAATGGTATCGCCTTCCTTATAATTATTTATAATTTTTTCCCAGCCAAGAGTCCGGTCGGCCTTGCGTTTGGAAACAATAACCATACCGTTTTCATCTTCTTTATTTTCAAGCAACACATCGATTTCATCTCCGGCACTTATTTCGGCAGGGTTATCAAATTCATCAAGCGACAGGATACCTTCGGACTTGTAACCAATATCGACAAGAACCTCATTCTTAACGATACTAACAACTTTCCCCTTTATTATCTCACCCTCATTTAATACCTTTAATTCCTGTTCAAACTGTTCTAATTCTTTGGCAAATACACTGCTGTCTTTGCTTTGGTCTAGATCTTCAAAATCAACGGCTTTATGTTTTTTTCGTGACATTTCATAATCGACCTCCTTTTTCCCATAAATTTTATAGGCAGAAAGTATATCAGATATCCTTTTTATTTACAAGACTTTTTTTCGCGGGATAATTCTTTTATACTTGCCACTATTTTATCGGCAAAGTCCTGATGTTGGATCCTTGCGTCGGCACCTCGCTCGTTTTGCTTAAACCATAACGGGCTGCCAAAAACTACCTTAACCGGAATAAATGGAACCGGAATTTTTGCTTTAACCGGCAAAGCCCGGTCCGTGCCCGAAATAAAAGCCGGAATGACGGGAACGCCGGCTTTAGCGGCAACAACTGCAATGCCGACCTGGGCATCTTTTATCTGGCCGTTCCTGCTGCGTGTCCCTTCCGGAAACATGATCAAGACATCGCCCCTTTTCAACTTTTCTACCGCCAGCCTTATCGCACCCACGTCGGCACGGTCTCTTTTTACCGGAAAGGCGTTCAAAGACCTGATCAGCCAATTAAAAAACCGGTTGCCGGTAAATAAATCTTCCTTGGCCATAAAATTTAAAATCCTATCCGTAGCAATAGTTAAGACCACTGGATCTAAAAAACTACTATGATTGGAAGCGATAACACATCCCCCGTCTGAAAGCACATTTTTTTTGCCGGTGACAGAAAAAAAGAAAAAAGTCTTAAAAAAAATAAAAAGCATCAAACGGCAAAATATATAAAAATTGTTCTTCTGTTTTGCCGGAATACATCCTAAAATTTTACTTACCACGCCTTCAATATCCAATAAGCTTGTATTGATATAACTGGCATCTTGCGCCTGCTTTAGCGGTCCGCAGCTACGCGTCTTGTCTTTATAATCCCGGTCTTGAATCTGGTTTAGTACGGCTTGAAAATTAGAATTTACCCCTTTTTCTTGCAATTCCTTATGTCGGCGCTTTGCTCTTATCTCTATATCCGCATCCAGATAAAATTTTTGCCTAGCGCGCGGGAACACAACCGTTCCGATATCCCGGCCTTCAATAACGATATCGTGCTTATATCCATATTCCCTTTGCCAATCTACCATAATCTGCCGTATTTCGGGGATGCTTGCAATTTTAAACACGTTATTGGTAAGCTGCGGGTCACGGATTTCGCTGGACACATCTTTTCCGTCTAAAAATACCTTAATGCCGCAAGAAGCTTGTCTTAAGATAATTTTAGTCCGCCGGGCCAGATTAACTAACTCATGCACATCTTGCAGATCCGCATTCTCTCTCATCGCCTTTAAAGTCAGCGCCCGGTACATCGCGCCGGTATCCACGTACAAAAAATTTAACCGCGCAGCGACAAGTTTGGCAACCGTGCTTTTACCGGCACCGGCCGGACCGTCTATAGTTATAACCATATTTATGTGCTTTAAGGATGGAAGTGTTTAAACGACAGTCTCTCTTTTGCCCCTGGCGCGCTCAAGCTGCTTTTTAAAATTCCTAATCCGGTTCTGTTCTAAATCGTTTTTGAATTTCTTTAAGCGGCTTTCAAAAATCTTTATCGCCCCCAAAATCTCTTTTCTGTTGCTGAAAAAAATACTCTGCCACATAACAGAATCGGCCGCGGCGATCCGGGTAGTATCCTTGAAGCCGGTTGCCGCAAACTTTAAATTTTTCTTTTCAACCGACTCAACCAAAGCCGCGCTGATCAGATGCGGCAGATGGCTCATTTGAGCGACAATTCGGTCGTGTTTTGCTGCAGAAATCAACTCGACCCTGGCGCCGAAAAACTTCCAAAGTTTAACAACTTTTTTCAATGCGCAACGATTTGTCGTATCAGACATTACAACAAAACATAATGATTTTTTAAATATGCCGCTGTTTGCGTGCGCGGGCCCGGATTTTTCCGAACCAGCCATGGGATGCGTGCCCACAAAATACACTTTTTTCGGCAGCATCTTAGCCGCGGCCTTAAGAATTTCTCTCTTTGTGCTGCCCACATCAAAAATCAAACAGCCGGATTGCACATATCTGCCGATCAGTTTGATCGTTTTCTTTATCGCATCTACCGGCAAGGCCAGGACGATTAAATCCGCTCCCCGGATTGCTCGCTTTACGTCTTTGGTGCCATAGTCTATCAATCCGCGGCGGCGCGCCACGGTTAAAGTCTTATCTTTTCTGGCAATCCCAACGACTGATGCGGCAATTTTTTTTTGGCGCAAAATCATGCCAATGGACCCGCCAATCAACCCGGGGCCAACAATAACTGCCTTATTAAATTTTAATTTCATCCTTATATTTTTCTCCCGACTGCTTTGGCGACAACACTGATCTCTTTCATCATCTTTTGGAAATTGTCCGAATTTAACGACTGGATTCCGTCGGAAACTGCCTGTTCAGGATGAGTATGAACCTCGACTAATAATCCGTCTGCGCCGGCGGCGATTGCCGCTTTGCTCACCGAACCCACCAGCCCCCATTTACCCGTAGCATGGCTGGGGTCAACAATAATCGGCAAATGGCTCAATTGTTTTATAATCGGAACAGCGGCGATATCCAGGGTATTACGCGTATAATCTTCGAATGTGCGGATACCGCGTTCGCAGAGGATCACATTAAAATTGCCTTCGCTTAAGATATATTCCGCGCTCATCAATAATTCTTTTATCGTGGACATCATGCCTCTTTTCAACAACACCGGTTTATTTGTCTTGCCTACCTCTTTCAATAGATTAAAATTCTGCATATTCCGGGCACCGATCTGCATGATGTCTACATACTTTATCACGAGTTCCACGTCGCGGGGATCCATAACTTCGGTCACAGTTAACAACCCCAAAGTTCCGCTTACCTCTTTCATAATCTTCAACCCCTCTTCGCCTAACCCTTGAAAAGTGTAGGGAGAAGTACGCGGTTTAAAAGCGCCGCCGCGCAGAATTACCGCTCCGCATCTTTTAACCAATTCGGCAATCTCGCGCAATGCTTCCCGGCTTTCTATGGCGCACGGGCCGGCCATAACGACAATCTTATCTGCGCCGATTTCTACATTGCCAACTTTAATTTTACTGTTTTCCGGTTTGAATTCCCGCGATACAAGTTTATACGGCGCCAAAACCGATATAACTTTTTCCACGCCCGGGAAAGCTTCCAGGGGCTGTACGCGCAACAGGTCTTCCTCGCCGATAACACCGATAATTGTCCTCTCCACCCCCTGCGAAATCATGGTGTTTAAACCCAGCGATTTTATTTTCTCAAGTATTTTCTCTTTTTCTTGCGGTGTGATTGCGGGTTTTAAAACTATAATCACCGCTTATACTCCTTTCTTCAACTCAAACATGATTTTTTTTAACTCTTTCAAAAACAACCTATTTTCCGGCATCGTCCCGATAGTTACCCGGATAAAATTAGATAATCCCCAATCGGACATCTCCCGGACAATTATGCCTTTGCCCAGCAACCGGCTATAAATAAACCCGGCTTTCCCGCCCAAATTAACCAAAATAAAATTTGTCACGCTTCTTACATAAAACAAATTTAATTTATTAAACTCCTCGCATAAAAACTTCCTGCCGATACGAACCATTTTTTTACTCCGCTCGACATGTTTTTTATCATCAAGCGCCGCAGTGGCCGCCACCTGTGCCAGTCTATTTACGTTGAAAGGTTCGCGTACCGAATTAAGATACTCGATGATCTCCCGCGATGCCGTCGCCCAACCGATTCTTAATCCGGCCATCCCATAGATTTTAGAGAAACTGCGGCTGACAATAATGTGCCCCCGGCCTAAGTATTTCATGGTATTGGGATAGTCTTCGGACTCGACATATTCATAATAAGCCTCGTCAAAAAACACAATAACCTGTTTCGGCAACCCTCTTAAAAAGCTCTCAATTTCATCTCTAGTCACATAGCTGCCGGTCGGGTTATCCGGGTTAGCGATAAATACGAGTTTTGTCCGATTCGTAATCTTGCTTTTTATTGCTGCCAAATCATAACGGTAAGCTTTAAGCGGGACAGCGATTACTTTCGCATCGGCTAACGTTGCCGCCAGCTTGTAGATAAGAAAAGTAGGCTCGGCAATTACGACCTCATCCCCTTTATTTATAAACGCCCGGACAGCTAAATTGATGATTTCATCCGAACCATTGCCGATGATTAGCGATTCTACTTTTAATCCGTATTTTTTTGCTAAGGCTTTTTTTAAATAAAAGCATTCTCCGTCCGGATAACGGTTGATATCGGCAAGGTGTTTTTTGATCGCGGCAACCGCTTTTGCCGATGCGCCAAGCGCATTTTCGTTAGATGCCATTTTGCGGATATCGCGCAGATTAAATTCCCGCTTCAGCTCTTCAATGGGTTTTCCCGGTTTATACGGTTTTATTTTTAAAACGCAATTTCTTACTAGTTGTTTGACGCTCATATCAAAAGCCTTCTTGCCTATTATATTAACCGTTCACAAAAACTGCGGATACGAACCCAGGATTTTAAGAAAATGGCATTTTTTCTCAAGCTGCGCTAAGGCCTTTTGCACTTTCTTCTCGCAAATATGCCCTTCAAAATCCATGAAGAAATAGTAATCCCAGACTTTCTTTTTCGATGGCCGCGATTCTATTTTAGTCAGGTTAATTTTTTCCGCCTTAAAAGAAGACAACATATCGTGCAATGCGCCAACGCGATCTTTTACGGAAAACACAACCGACGTCTTATCTTGCCCCGTAGGGTTGGATTCTTTCTTTCCGATAACTAAAAATCGTGTTACATTATGCGGACTGTCTTCAATAGAAGAAGCAATCATTTTGAGTTTATATATCCGCGCCGCCAGGCTGCTGGCCAGGGCCGCAGCGCATCTCTGGCGGGCAGCTATCTCCGCCGCCTTGGTCGTGCTAGAAACTTCAATCAACTCGCAACCGGGCAAATTGGTTTCCAGCCAAATCCGGCATTGACCGAACACCTGTGGATTGCTATAAACTTTCTTGATATTTTTAATGGGGCAGTTGGCCAAAAGATTATGCGAAATATCCAAAAGCACTTCAGCGCATATCTTTAAATCCGAATCCACCATCATATCCAGAGTATGGTTTACAGCGCCTTCTATCGAATTTTCTACAGGCACGACCCCATAATCACAGTTATCCCGTTCAACTTCACTGAAAACATCGGTTATATTCTGTAACCCAATATGCTCTACCTGTGCACCGAATTTTTTCAAAGCAGCCAAATGCGTAAAAGTAGCCCGAGGCCCCAGATACGCCACCCGCAAGGGTTTTTGGAGCATTAAAGTACCGCTCATTATTTCCCGGTATATCGCCTGTAAAGTCTCATTATTAAGCGGCCCCCGGTTGACTTTTTTGATATGCTTATAAATCTGTGACTCCCGGTCCGGCATATAAACCGACTTTTTCAGCTTTGCTTTCAGCTTACCGATAGAAATAGCTAATTTTGTACGCCGATTTAAAGTAGCGATAATCTTCCCGTCGAGCTTATCAATCGCGTCACGCAATTTCCGAATACTCATCTTGGTCATCTTGTTCGACCCCCTCTGCTAAATTTTTAACATCGTCCTGCTCTTCGTGTTGTTTGGGTATTTCACCTTCAGATTCCAAACTGCCCCTCTCCAGCGCCTGCGGCACAAATGTTTCAATCAACGGCAACTCCCCAATATTTTTTAAGCCAAAATATTTAAGAAATTCCTCGGTCGTGCCATAAAGAATCGGCCGGCCAGGCACATCCTTCTTGCCCTTAATCTTTATTAAACCTCTTTCAAGCAAAGTCCGGATAACCCCGTCAACATTTACGCCGCGGATAAATTCGATTTCCGCCCGGGTTATCGGCTGTTTATAAGCAATAATTGCTACCGTCTCCAGCGCCGGAGAAGACAACCGCCAAACCCGGCGGTTTTTATATAATTTTTTCAGATATTCCGCGCAATCCGGATGGGTAGAATATTGGTATCCGCCCGCGATCTCGGCGATCTGGACACCATGTCCTGGTTCATTATACTCCTCTTTTAATTTCTTGAGCGCTTCTTTAATATCCGCACTATCTGCGCCTTCAAATACTTCCGTTAATTGTTTTAAGCTTAAAGGCTTATCACTCACAAACAAAACTGCTTCTAGATGTTTTTTTAGCTCATTTTCATCCATATCCGCTTGACCCTTCCCTTGCCTTTCTTTCAGCGCTTCAAACTTCAAATAAGGCTTGCATGCAGTTTGGGCAAAATCCGTTCTTGATTAAGAAAAACAAAAATTTCCCCAAATAAACCTTTCTGCGCCACTACAATTTCTTTCTGTCTAATAAGTTCTAACACCGCCAAAAAAGTAGCGATGATTTCATATTTATTTTTTGACCGTTCAAACAATTTTGTTAACGATAATTTCTTCTCCTTTACCAAAATATGCAGTAAATCGTGGATTTTTCCCTCGACCGTAAATTCATCCTTTATAATTTCCCGGAAGATATCCTTAGGGACATCTTTGAGCGCTTTAGAGAAAGCGGTTATAAGATCGAACAGGCTTGTTTCGAAAAATACTTCTTCTTCAATTTCGATATCCGCGGGGACGCTCTCACGGCGAAAAATACTTCTTTGCATCTCCTCGCAATCTCCCAAGTACCCCGCCGCCTCCTTAAATTTTTTATATTCTAAAAGTTTACGGACAAGCTCGGATCTGGGATCTTCCTCTTCCGCTTCCTCGGCCTCATTTTCATCCGGCGGCAGCAGCATCTTTGATTTTATATGCATCAACGTTGCCGCCATCACCAAAAATTCGCCGGCGATATTGAGGTCTAACATCCGCATCAATTCCATGTATTGCAAATACTGCTCGGTGATCTGAGCGACGGGAATGTCATAAATATTAATATGCGCCTTTTTTATCAGATACAGCAATAAATCCAAAGGGCCTTCAAAAACTTCCAGTTTGATCTTATAACTCATAGCCCGACACTCTCCCTTACCTCGTCCATGGTCGCTTGTGCGATTTTTTGCGCTTTTCTTTTCCCTTGGGCCAAAATATCAAGGGTACGGTTTTTATCTTTCAAAAATTCTGTCCGTTTTGCCCAGATAGGTTCTAAGTATTCGCATAACAGCTGCCCCAGCTGCATTTTGCAATCCGTACAACCGCGCTGGGCCTTTTTGCATTCAGAATTGATTTTCGGCAATAACATTTTATCCGAGAAAACACCGTAATATTCGTAAACATTGCAAACTTCAGGATGACCGGGGTCAGTCCGCTTAAGTCTTTTCGGATCAGTAAACATACTCATTGCCTTCTTTTTGACGGCATTTTCATCATCGCTTAAGGCAATAAAATTATCGTAACTTTTAGACATTTTTCGGCCGTCAAGACCCAAAAGCCGGGGTACTTTAGTAAGTTCCGCCTGAGGCTGGCCGAAAATCTTTTTTTTAAAAATATGGTTGAAACGCTTAGCAATTTCCCGGGTCAACTCCAGATGCGGCAACTGGTCTTCTCCTACCGGGACAACTTCGGAGCGGTATAACAAAATATCTGCCGCCTGCAAGACCGGATAGCCTAAAAAGGCATAGGTATTAATCTGGCGTGTTCTTAGCTCGCGCAGCTGTTCTTTATAAGTAGGACAGCGTTCAAGCCAGCCCAGAGGTGTAACGCAGGAAAAAATCATAGCTAATTCCAGATGTTCGGGGATTTGGGACTGGATAAATAAAACCGACTTCTCCGGGTCGATGCCGCAGGCCAACCAATCAATAACATTATCCAGGATATACGCGTTTAAGGACGCTGTGTTTTCATACTCGCTCATCAACGCATGCCAGTCGGCAACCATAAAAAAACAATCGAATTTATCCTGCAATTGGCTCCAATTCTTTAAAGCACCTACCAGATGCCCCAAATGCAGTTTTCCTGTCGGCCGCATTCCGCTCAATATTCGCTTCTTCATGGCCTTATAACTTACGCGCTACTTTTTCTATCCGGTAACATTCTATGATATCATTTGATTCAATATTCGAAAACTTATCTAAAGCAATACCGCATTCTAATCCTTCACCTACTTCTTTTACATCATCCTTGTATCTTTTTAAAGAACTGAATTTGCCTTCGTAAATACGCTGTTCATTCCGGAATAGCCGAACTAAATCTGCCGTGCGCAAAAATTTTCCCTTTATCAAAACACAGCCGGCGATGGCGCCGAACCCGGAAATATTAAACATCTGCAAAACTTTTCCCTTGCCTATAAATATTTCTTTAATCGTCGGTTCAAGCAATCCCTCCATGCTCAGGCGCACATCATTTATTACCTCATATATAATTCGGTAAAGTCGCACATCAATCTGTTTCTGTTCCGCGATTTCTTTAACCTTTGCCTCTACGCCCACATGAAAACCAATAATTACCGCGTTACTGGCAACGGCCAGCATTACATCAGACTCACTAACATTGCCTACTTGCGCATGAATTATTTTTACGGCGATATCTTTTGTGTTCAATTGCTCAAGCGAGGTAGTTAAAGCCTCAAGCGAGCCCTGCACATCCGTTTTAATTATCAGCTTTAAATCTTTTAATTCGCCTTCCTTTGCTTTTTGAAAAATCTGCTCCAGGCTCATGCGTTGAGCGGGCACAAGGCGTTTCTGCCTTAATTCCTCGCTCTTTTTTGCGCATAACTCTTTCGCTTTTTTCTCATCGGCTACGACATAAAAAGCGTCTCCGACCTGCGGCACTTCCGACAAACCATACACTTCTACCGGAATAGAAGGCCCGGCATCCTGTATCCTTTCCCCCCAATCGTTGGCCATGGCACGGATTTTGCCGTACGTTTTGCCGCAAACAAGCACATCCTGGATATGTAATGTCCCGTTTTGTACAAGCATCGTTGCGGTCGGCCCACTTCCTTTGGACAGCTTGCTTTCAATAACCATTCCCCGGGCAGGGCTTTTGGGATTGGCCTTAAGTTCGAGCAATTCCGCCTCCAACAATATCATTTCTAGTAACTGGTCAATCCCCTTTTTTTCCTTTGCCGAAACCTTAACGGTAATTGTCTTGCCTCCCCAATCTTCCGGCGTAAGTTCAAGTTCGGCCAATTGCCTGTTAACCTTATCTATATCCGCGCCCGGCAAATCAATTTTGTTAATAGCCACAACAATGGGCACGCGCGCATCCTTGGCGTGATTTATTGCCTCAACCGTCTGCGGCATTACGCCGTCATCAGCGGCAATTACGATAATAACGATATCCGTTATATTTGCTCCCCTTGCCCGCATCGAAGTAAACGCTTCATGGCCGGGCGTATCTAAGAATACCACTTTACCCCTATCGGTATCCACCTGATAAGCACCGATATGTTGCGTTATGCCGCCCGATTCCTTTACCGTAATATTCGATTTGCGAATGACATCAAGGAGTGAGGTCTTGCCATGATCCACATGCCCCATCAGCGTCACGACCGGCGGACGATGTTCTTTGCCCGCCTTATCATCTTCTCCTCTATGTTTTGCGAGTAAAACATCTTCGTCCGTCAATTCTTTTTCGACATCAAAACCGAATTCTATCCCTACACACCTTGCGGTTTCAAACTCCAGAATCTCATTTAACCCCGCCATTACCTTCATGTGCGCAAGCTTCGCGATTAAGTCTGCAGGTCCGATTTTGAGTTTGGCCGCAAGTTCCCGGACATTGAAGGGAAAAGCGATGCTGATCTTTTTTAACGGTGGTTTCTGCTCTTTGTGGGATTTGGTTTTAGTCGCTTTGCCCTTTTTTGCTGCGAATTCATGCCGGATAATTTCGGCTGTTTCCTCATCCAATGCGCTCATATGTCCTTTAACCAGGATATGCCGCTCCTGCAATCTCTGGACAAGCTCCCGGGAACTGCAGCCCAGTTCCTTAGCTAATTCGTAAACACGCACTCCCATAAATGCCTTATCCGGTTATCTTCTTTATCTGTTCGACAATTTGTTTTGCCCGTTTTTTACCGATGCCTTTAACTTTCACTAAATCTTCAACCGCAGCATTCATTAAAGCTTCTTTGGTCTCAAAGCCGGCCGCAGCCAGCGCTTCCTGCGTTTTTTCGCCGACCCCTTCCAATTGCTCAAATATTTGCGTTTTCGCTTTCTCTTTAGCTTCTTTTAACTGCTCTTTGCCCACGATATTAATCGACCAACCGATAAGCTTTGAAGCCAAACGGACATTCTGGCCGTGTTTGCCGATTGCCAAAGAAAGCTGGTCCTCATCGGCCACGATGTCCATTTTTTTATTTTCGGAATCAAGATTTATCTTTGATATTTTTGCCGGACTAAGCGCCGCTTTAACGTATTCTTTAACGTCTTCCTGCCAACGCACAATATCCACCTTTTCCCCGTGCAGTTCCCGAACGATATTCTTAATTCTTGAGCCGCGCACGCCGACACAGGCGCCCACACTATCAATTTTTTCATCTTTGGAACAAACCGCGACCTTAGTCCTTTCCCCCGGCTGACGGGATATAGATTTTATCTCTACGATCCCTTCATAAATTTCCGGCACTTCCAATTCAAATAGGCGCTTGACAAAACCGGCATGGGTACGGGAAAGAATAATCTGCGGCCCCTTGTTTGTTTTTCTCACGTCTAAAATCAGTGCCCGGACACGGCTACCCTGTCTAAATTCCTCTTTAGGCAGAGTATCCTTGAAAGACAAAACTCCTTCTGTCTTTCCCAAATCTACGATAATATTGCCCTGTTCAAACCGATGCACTATCCCGTTCGTTATATCGCCGATCTTCGTCTTGTAATCATTATATACGACTTCCCGTTCCGCTTCGCGGATTTTCTGGGTGATTATCTGCCGGGCGGTCTGAGCAGCGATTCGGCCAAATTCGTCGGATTTAACAACTTCATTGTTCTTTTTAACCTTTATCTGCCCGGTTTTTTCATCGATAGACACGCTTAACTCTGCGGTTTCCCCAAAACGTTTACGGGCCGCCGAAAGCAAAGCGGATTCAATCGCGGAGATGATCACACGCTTATCTATGCCCTTTTCTCTTTCAATATAATCCAAAACCGACAACAGTTCATTTGCCATAATTACCACCCAATTTCCCTTGCGATTTTGCGCCTTTATATATCTTTCGTATATTAATTTTTCCACAAAAAAAGTGGGAATTCTTTCCCACTTTTAGGTCCAGCTCATCTGCGCTTTGTAAGTTACAATTATACTATAATTTTCAAACTTGTCAAGCCCCCTGAACAGTTTTATTTTTCCCGGGCTATTTCATCCTGCATCTGTTCCAAAGTTTCTTTGAGCCGGGTTATTTTATCGTCCAATTCATTAATTTTATCTTCACCAACCTCTTTTTTGGCGTATCCCGCCCCATCCGCCTGCAATATTTTTTCCGTATTTGCCGCGCTGTTTTTTCGCCGGGCTTTACGCCGCATAACTTCTTTGTCTTCGATTTTGCTCGCCTGCAGTTTCTCCCACATCTTATCCACCATCGCCTTGAATTTCTCGACCTCGGTACGTTCGTCCGCATGCAACTGCTTCTTTTCCCCCAATTCTTTGAACAAGGCAACTTCGTGTTCGCTTAAAATCGGCTCGCGGACAATGTGCGGGGTAACAAACAAAACCAATTCCGTCTCTACTTCAGTCTTGGTTCTTTTTTTAAACAAAAGGCCAATAAGCGGGATGTCGCCTAAAAATGGCACTTTGTCAACACTATAAGTATCCTTTCTCTGACGCAAGCCGCCAATCACAATCGTCTCGCCGTCTTTGACCAAAAGGTTCGTTTCCGCTTTGCGGCCGTCGATTAAAGGCTGGCCTTGCGCTTCGCCGGACTTAAAACTTTGCTCCGGCTTCACATTCATGGATATATATTCCCCGCTGGTTATATGCGGCGTCACGAACAACTTTATTCCCGCTTCTTTAAACTTAACGTTTGTCGTCGTGCCTGAGCCCGAATCCACGCTTTCAAGATACGGAATTTCTTCGGTTATTTCTATTTTCGCTTCTTGGTTATCCAAAGTAAGCACTTTGGGATTAGCAAGAATTTTGGCTCTATTCTGACTTATCAAAAAATCAAGAACTCCATTTATATCCTTACTCGTAACAACCCCGGTTAGCGGATCAGTCCCTTGGCCCCAGGTAACCTGGTTTGCGGCTAAATTCGTTAGATTCTGGGTCAAAGCATCGCTGCCGCGCACGGCATTCAACAGACTCCCCCAGGTATCGTTATTCGTGATCTTGATATCAACCATCATCGCTTCAATTAAAACCTGGGGCGTACGCGCGTCCAGATTCTTTGCCGCCACCGCAACGCTATCCACAGCTTCGGGGATATCGGTAACAATCAACGCATTCGTACGGGTATCGATGGAAATATTTCCCCGCTTGCTTAAGACCTTAGCCAAAGACTCTCTAAGTTTTCCTACATCCGCAAAATTAAGCGGGATAATTTTGGTCACTAAAGGGATTTTGCCCTCTTCCTCAAGCGCGCGCTGTAGGCTCATAACCCGGATTAAATTGTCATCGCGTTTATAAGTAAAGTTATAAGTTTTCAGGATAACATCCAGGGCTTTCTCCCAATGGACACTTTTCAGCTTCACGTTGACTTTGACCTTAACATCGTCTCCGGCCACGATATTAACCCCGCCTTTATAGGCAATAATATTTATGATCTCGCGGATATCCGTATCTTTGAAATTCAAAGAGACAAGATGCGGGTCGTCCGGGACATCGCTTTCGCCGACCAATTCCACCGCTACCTCCGGCGCCGCCTCTTCGGATTGAGCGAATCCAAAATAAGTATCACTTGCGGCAAAATAGCCGGCGATAATCAGCAAAAAGACGCAGTATAAAACTGTGGAATTGGAATTTATCTTTTGATTTTTTCCCGCCATTTATAAGTCTCCTTTTCCCTATCTTCTAATTATAATGCTTTTCCTCAATTAAGGAAATCTTTTTTTTCAATCCCTGGTATCCGAACATCACAAAGTCCTCTTTAATCTCTAAAACCGAAACTCCCTCGATAACGATATCGCCGGTTTTATACAGTTCATTGTTTATCATTGCCAGCGGACTATAAGCATCCCAAAATACTCCGTTTACCAGCAGTTTTTTTAATTTCATATCAAACAATTCTTGCGGCGTGGGCCCCGCATCCCTGACCCCACCGGTTGTATCCAAGATAGAGACAAACGGGTCTTTTATCACGCCTTCCGGATAAATAAACTTTTCTTTTCCGATATCTCCGGATGTTGATTGCTGCGCGAATAAAAGAGGCGTTATGAATAAACGCCCGAAAAAAATCATCGTGAAAAATACACGCAGAAGTTTTACCCTGATATTATACTTATTCATGCTATTTTTTGTTAGGACCATTATGCGCTTCGCTTAAAGCAAAAGCGTTCACCGTTAAATCCGCTGAATGCCGTTTACTGTTCAGGTTTCTTTCTTCAATTTTTATCTTGTTGACTTTCATAAACCGGGGGTAATTTTCGATGCGGTTAATAAACCGGCCCAATTCGTGATAACCCGCTTCCAATCTTAATTTTATCGGAATTTCAAGATAAGTTCTCCCCCCCTCTTCTCCAACTCTGATTTCCTCGATTTTTTGCGGTTCGACCGCAGTAAAATTCACATTACAGTTTTTTGCTATCGTTACCAGGCTCTCCAGAATTTGCGGGATATTGACCTGGGAAGGCAGTTGCTCTTCAAAATAATCCAACCGGTCTTTTATCTTTTGGATATCTTTATCCAAACTTTCCTTGTCTTTGTTCAATTCTTCCACGCTTCTAATCCTGTGCCGGAGGGCTTTTTCCTGAGCCGTAAGGATAATAAGCCTTTTAAGCTGCGGATGGACAACTAACGAAAAATAAAATACCGCAATTATAAACATTAGGATCAACCCGGCAATTCTATATTGTTCCCGCGCCGATAATTCTTTTTTCACGTTTTTATCCTATTTTTTAAAAACATTCCATTTCAAAACGCATGACATTTGATTCAACAACTTTTTGATGATAGGTCCGGATTAATTCAACATTTTTAAAATCATTGCCAAACCGCTCGTTATCCTTCATATCATTTATGAACTTATTCAGGACAGAAAGCATTTGGTCATTAGTCGGCGCATAAACCTGCCCTTTGATAAATATGACCATCAGCTTGCTTTTGCCTTCAAAACCGGATAACGTTGCACTGGTCAGTTCTTTTAAGATATTCAAAGCAAAACTTGTTTGCGCAAGTTCCTCCGGCCTTAAATCCGCAAAGGCCAGATCCGTAATCCACAAATTTTCCGGCACACATCTGCTTATTTCATAGAGCGTACGGCTCCAAAGTATGCGATGGGAAAAAAGCGCCTGGACGACCGTCATATGCCCTTCCAATTTCTTGCGCCCTTCTTTTAATTGGTCGATATCGCGCAGGACCTGGATGACCTGCTGGTTTTGACGTTCTAAGCGCAACCGGTTTACGTTTTTTATTTTTATCTGGCTGAACAAAACCACCCAAACGCTAAGTAAAAAGAAAATAAAAATTCCAGCCACTTGAAAAAATTCTTTATACTTGGAAATAAACTGCTCGAATACATTTTTCTTTACCTCTGCCTTCTTCACCGATAAGTCGATATAGAAATGCCGCCAGCAGGCCAGGCCCACGCATAAGGCAAGCATCAAGGAATTGTCTTCTATTTCTTTTCTTTTAGTGACCGGTACCGACAGCTTGATGTTTGAAAGCGGATTCCAAAGAGTTATTTTCAGCCCTAAAACACTTTCCAGATACTTGTCCAAATTCTTAAAGAGGGCGATACGGCCGCTCAAAAATATTTCCGACACGGAATCCTGCCCCTGGCTTTCAAAGAATTCTATTGTCCGGCTGATCTGATTGGAAAGCGCGTTCATAATAAAAGAGCACAGCTCATAAATATCGTCGCTGCCGGACAATCCTTTTAAATTAGAAATATTGTTAAAATCCAGCTCAATATTTTCCGGCAAAGCATCAATCAGATTATTCCAGGCGACAAACGCATCTTTAGTCAGTCCGACAATCTTCCCTTTGATAATATCGATATTGGTTACTTCCAGCCCCACGTTAATTATCGCTACGGTTTTTGCCGGGTCAAGTTGCGGGCCGCTCGCATAAAAACAATTCATTAAGCTGAAAGTATCCACCTCCACAAACCCGCTGATATACCCCGAATCGGTAATCAAGGTGGTGTAATTATCAATAAGATTCTTTTTTGCCGCAATCAAAACAACGCGTGTTTTCGTTTCGGCAACGGTTTTATCTAGTACGGAATAATAATCAAAAACTATCTCATCCAGCTTAAAATGCACCTGGCGCTCCACTTCAAACTGAAGCGCCTTTTTTATTTCCACATCCGACATCTGCGGCCAATGGATATCCCGCACGACCACGGATTCGCCGGATACGGAAATATTAATCTTATGTTTTTTAGGATTTAGGGGTATTTTTTCTAAAACTTCTTTTATCGCTTTAATCAGGCCGTCCCGGCCTTCGATAAAGTTAACTTTTGCCGCCTCGTAAGCGATTAATTGGTTTTCGGTTGCGTGGGAACGGATAAATACGGCCTTAATCAACCCATCGCCGATTTCGATCCCCACCGCTTCTTGAAACTTTTTAAACATTATACCTGCCTTGCAATTTTAACTTATACATCCTCTGGATAGCAGACCCGGTTGCGGCCTTCCCTTTTGGCCTGATACAATAAATTATCCGCCTTGTTTATCATTGCTTCTAAATCCCGCTTTCTATCCTCGGCATAATACGCAACCGCCACGCCGATGCTTATCGTAATGGCAATTTTTTGTTTGCCTAAAACTATGAATTCTTCATGTTCTACCGCGTTACGTATTCTTTCCGCGATCGAAAACGCTGGGTCTTTTTTTTCATCCAAGCCCGGCAGAACGATCACAAACTCTTCTCCGCCATAACGCGCGCAGATATCCGTAATGCGCACATTTTTTACCAAAAGCTGCGATATCCGTTTTAAAATCATATCGCCTTCCTGGTGCCCATACGTATCATTAACGTGCTTAAAATGGTCGATATCGATAACAAACAAACTTATCGACAGCCTCTGCCGGTTGCAAAATGCAATTTCTTCTTTTACCCGTTTATTTAAGAATGTCCGGTTATATAATTGGGTTAATTTATCCACCGAAGCCAGGCTCCGATGTATGGCGCTGCCCAAGGCAATAGATGCTTCGGCCACCATTAACGTGAAAAATTCCTCTTCATTTTTTATGTATGTTGCTGCCTGGGACTGGCAAATTACGACGATAATCCCCCACACTTTTTCCTCAAGCACAAGCGGAATCAAGGCCAGAGAATCCAGCTGCGCGCGAAAGATGGCGCTGTCTTTTTTGGACAGAAAATATTGCAGTTTTGAATCCCGGTCTATAACGTTCCCAAAAAACAAGGCGATGTTTTGCGATCCCACAACATGGCTTATCACTTCATCATACTGGCTGAACTGCATTGAGCTTAAATTATTGCGGTTGAAATTATACCCGACCTCATAGGTAAAATCGCTTGTGCCCGGCTCGCGGATAAGCAAAAAACACTGGCTTTCGCTTGCCGTTAAAGTCGTGGCCTTGGCAAAAGCGGTAACTACATAACGCAGCATTTCGTTTTTATCCTCTGAAGAAGCGAGGTCCTGGGAAAACTGTTTTAATTTTTCAAACTGCAACCGCCGTTTTCTGTCAACCTCATCTTCTTTGCGTAAAATTTCTCTTTTTTCATGCCGCAAAACATCCAATTCGTCTTTAAGCTCCTTTGTCGTTTTTTGAAAACGGATATTGGCGTAAAAGGAAAACCCGATAAAAGGAAAGGTAATAAAAAATACCACCGCACCCAAAGCGGGATTGAATATCAAAAAAAAGATGAGAAAACATACGCCGGCGATACATGCGATTTTTATAAACTTATCCATAACCGCCATCCGATTAAGAGGTTACAATATTCGATTTTATGAAAAAAGCTTTCTTGGATATTGCAAGTACAAGGGGTGTTAAAATCGGATTTCGGAAAGGAAACAAAACAAAACGAGGACGCTAAAGACACAAAACCTCCTTGTCTATCTTTAATTCCATTTTAAAGCGGTTATAACAACTATATCTTATTACGATTGTATCACTTAAAAATAATTTTTGTCAAGCAAAAAACAACATTTTGGGCCGGATAATTTTATCTTGACATCCTGTTTCTTGGCGGGTTTGTTTTCTCTTAAAATACAATACGGCACTTAAATAAGTGCCGTATTGTATTAAGACCAAGTTTTTCTGCAGATTACTGCACTACCGTCATACCATCATAAGTAGCTTCGTCACCGCACGCCGCATCTGCTGCGACCGCCCTGATTACACCGCTTTCATTGATGGCAAACGCTCTCGTACCGGAGACGTTCGGATTCGCCGGACGGGCTGAACACACATACTCGTTAAGAGTGACAAAGGTATACGTATAGTAATACCCTTGCCTGGCTGTCCCTACTGCTGTAGCCGCGGCTAAAACGTCATCGATATATTCCGGGTCAGCCGTGCTTAAAACCAGAAGAGTTGCCGGATAAGTCGGCGTTGTCTGTGCAGCACGGAAACTCTCACACGCGGCCGAAATTGTTTTCAAAGTTGCCTGCGCTGCGGCTTCATTAGCATTGTGCCGGGCGCGCAAAAGGTTCGGGATCGCGATAGCTGCGAGCAACGCAATAATTGCCACTACAATCATGATTTCTACAAGCGTAAAACCTCTGCGATTCATATCTCTACACCTCCTTTACTGTTTTTACGGTTAATACTCAAATATTCAATCTACTTATATTAGAGCAATATGCGTGCCAATTTTTAAAAAATCGGAAAATTGGTGCTATCCTTTTTTAACCTCTTTATTTATAATATGTTATATAAAATAAAGTTGCGAAAATCATTGGGGATAAATAAACGGGGGTTGTCTTATGCGGAAAAATTTTTCCAAACGCGAGAAAAATTTTTCTTAACCATAAATCGCGCAACATTTCACCGGGATGTTTTAATCTGATATTTTTTAATCTTATAATCCAGATTGCGGCGGGTCATTTTCAGTATTTTTGCGGTTTTTTCTTTATCGCCGTTCAGCTTCTGGAGGGTATCATAAATTATTTCTTTCTCAAACGATTCTATTTTACCCCTCAACGAAGCCGGTTTTGCCTCTTTTCCTTGTTGAGTCCTAAAATTGCGGATGCGTTCGGGCAGATCTTCGGGTTCGATTGTAGTTTTTTCCGCCAAGGTCACCGCGCTCTCGATGCAATTTTCAAGCTCCCGGACATTGCCCGGCCAGCTATAGCCCGTAAGCAACTCTAATGTTTTCTTTCCGATTTTTTTTAGATCCGTTCCCGGCAGGTTATATTTCTTGAGAAAAAAAGACACAAGCAGCGGGATATCTTCAAGGCGTTGTTCGAGGCGCGGCAGATACAAGGAAATGACGCTTAAGCGGTAAAAAAGGTCTTCGCGAAAGTTATTCTTTTTAATCTCTTCTTCCAGATCCCGGTTAGTGGCCGCCGCAATCCGCACATCCACCAAAATCGGCTTTGTCGCGCCTACGGGCCGGATTTCTTTTTCCTGTAATACCCGCAGCAATTTCATCTGCAAGGCGGGCGAGGTCTCTCCGATTTCATCCAGGAATAACGTCCCGCCATGCGCCACTTCAAACAACCCAAGTTTTGAGGATATCGCCCCGGTAAACGAGCCTTTTATGTGGCCGAACAGCTCGCTTTCAAGCAGCTCCTGCGGCAAGGCCCCGCAGTCAATGGATACAAACGGACACCTCGCCCGTAAGCTGTGATAGTGAAGGGCCTTGGCGATCAATTCTTTTCCCGTGCCGCTTTCGCCATAGATAAGCACGGTAGAATTGCTTTTAGCCACCTTTTCGACCCGGTCAAACACATTTTGCATAACGCGGCTTTGACCGATGATATTGGAAAATCCGTAACGCTGTTTTAATTTTTTCTGAGAACTTTTATCGGCGGAAAAAATTCTTTTTTGTATTGCCGCCTTTTTTATCACCAATTTTATCTCATCTAATTTGAAGGGTTTCAATAAATAATCATACGCTCCGTAACGAAAGGCGCTGACCGCGGTATCCACAGAAGCATAAGCCGTAATCATCAGCACAATAACTTCCGGATTAATGATTTTGATTTTTTTTAAAAGCTCTATGCCGTCCATCGGGCTCATCCGGATATCGCTGATTACCATGTTAAAAGCTTCTTTTTTAAACCACTCCAACGCTTCCTGTCCGGAACTGGCGCAACAAACGCTATATCCTTCTTTTTCCAAAACTACGCTCAGCCATTCGAGCAGATCCGTTTCATCATCCACTAGTAATATTTTATCCGGCATTATTTACCTCAAAGATTAAAAAGATTTAACAAACTTCCTCTTGAATTCCTTATTTTAAATTTGTTTTTAGCGGTAAAATTACTTTAAAAACCGAGCCCTTTCCCAAACTGCTCTCCGCCAGGATATCACCGCCGTGCTCTTTCATAATACTTAAAGCGATAGACAATCCGAGCCCCACGCCTTTGTCTTTGCCGCTGGTAAAAGGCTCGAAAACATGCTCGAGCTGCTCCGGGCTCATGCCCCGCCCGTTATCGCTAATTTCGATTTGAACGGTTTGCCTATCCATATCCGCCCGGCCGCCGATAACGATTACCCCTTCATCGGTTACGGCTTCGACCGCGTTAAGCAAGAGGTTGAAAAACACCTGCAGCATTTTCTGTTCATCGCAGATAACCTTTAATTTCGCAAAATCATCCTCCCGCTTTATCAAAAACTTTTTTGTCAGGTCTTTGTTGTTTTCCACCAACAAAACACCTTCGTCCAACACATCGGATAAAAGCGCGTTATGAAAACGGAAATTTTTGGGATTAACGTATTCCAGGAGCCCGTTGATTATATTATTCAAACGCGCGCTTTCTTTTAGGATTAAATCGAATAAACGCTGGTTATTCGCATCCAGCTTTACTGATCCCTGCAATGCCTCCACACAGCCGGAAATGGAAGCTAAAGGGTTGCGGATTTCATGCGCGGTATTAGCGGCTAATCTCCCGATTGCCAGCAAGCGGTCTTCCCTTCTTAACTGCTGCTGCAAAGACAGAACCTGCCGGTCACGGCTTTTGATTTGTTCGGCGATATAGGCGCTTAAAAAACCAATTATGCAAAAAATCGTCACCCGAAAATACAACAGGGTGAAAACATAAGAGCTGTCTCTTAAAAACAATGCTCCGGCCCCAAAAGGTAAAGGCAGCACATTGAAAAATTCCAAAGTTATTATCCCGGCATAAAAGCTGCTGCCGACTAGCGCCACCAGAACCGCCGCGCGCGGTGAAATCAGGATACTTGCGGCAATGCTGGAAAGCGGGAACAAAAGCACGAGCACCGAATCAATCCCGCCGGTGTAATGAATCAGGAGCGCCTCGCTAATCAAGTCAATAACTACCTGGGCGTAAAGTAAACTTATGTTATAAACGCGGAACAAAATGAAAAACAGATAGATAATTGTAAAGAAATATATGGAAGCGATAAGAAAATATATCGGCGTGCGGTTTAAACCGAACAAGGCCACGTTAACAATTAAGATTGTCGAGGCGATAACAAACCGGTAGAAAACTATTTTGGTGTGCAGGGAACTTCGGCTATCTAACATGCAAGTTATTATAGAAAAGCGCGGGTTGAATGTCAAGCCATTAGGAATTGTTTATTCCTTAATATTCGGCTTGATACTGGCCCCGCCTGAGGCAAAACTTCCTGTTTCTCGACGGTGTTGTTTCGTCCTGAAACAAAAAAAACCCTGCGGATTTGTTGCCGAGTGCGTCAAGCTATTCCCAATAACCCGCTACTGAACAGCTGCGTTATTATTCTTAGCTTTAACTTGCCGGTAAACTACCCTATTGCTGCTTTTGCGTAATCTCCCGCTCTAAAACCTCGAGCAATTCCGGCGGCGCGTGCTCCAGAAATCCGTCCGGTTCTTCCATACCCGCATCCAGCAGGGCCTGGCGCAAGTTTTGAGAAACCGTTTTCTTTTCCGCGTTCTTCTCTATTGCCTCCGGTTCATCCACGACTAAAACAGAAGGCGCGACCTGCATCAGTTGTAACCTCTCTTTTTCACTAAGCGGAGCAACTCCATCTATCGTTTCCTGTCCGGATACATCCTCAATCTTATCCGAATAGAGGTCGTCAAGTTCGGAACGCGGCTCAAATGTCCGGACGACTTTACGTTCTACTTTGGGAAAATAATAACTGTGCTTTCTCCCCTGGGCCTGGACCTGGGCTTTGGTTCCCAGGGGCGCATTAGCCGCGGAATCATAATTTGTCCCGGACAAGCTACCTTTTCCTTTGGCTTCAAAGTCCGCTCCTGCCCCTTTGTTTTTCAACATGGCTTTTCCGGTTGTGGACCTAAAGCTGTCCGCCACGACCCAAACCAAGACCAAAGCCAATATAACCGAGCCGAAGATAAGCACCAATTTCATGTTTTTGTCCATACCCCCCCTTTTTTTTATTTTTTACGAAGTAAAAAATAGGTATAACCTATAATATCAATATTGCCCATGTTAAAAACTCAGCTGATAGAAAAACTCGGGCGTAGATTCCATCCACAACGATTGCGCGCCGCCGAAGAAGACATCCGACGGGCTGCGCGCCGCGGTCTTAAACCGCGGGTCATAACTTAAGTAAGTAGATGGCGCGGATACGGCGTAGCCCGCATAATCATAAGTACGGCCATAAGCTAAGCGGTCCCGGTTGTCATAAGGCAAATCCTTAGCTCCGGTTCCGGTTCCCGGCTCATAATCCACCAGGCTTCGATACGGCGCGGTAAAACCCGTAGATTCCAGGATGAAAAACGAACCGTTTAAATATTTTCTGGCCGAACCCCATCGTTCCAAGCTATACCCTTTTACGTCGCGGTTGGCGGCAATCAGGCAATTATAAGTGTGATTCTTGCTGACGGTGTTTGGCATCATGCCGTAAGTGTAACTTTCTCCGCTTGCCGGCCAGGTAAAGGTGTCGGTTTTTGCGCCGCTATCATCTTTTTTGTCAAACATGCTTAGATAAGCCGCGTCTTTTTGAATGATGATATTTTTTAACACCTGTTCGTTTTCCGAGGAGATTTGGTTATAATATTCGGTCGTAGCGTGGTTTAAATAATCCCGGTACACCCACATCCCGCCGCCGAGCGCGGGGTTGGATTCCACATAGGTGCCGGAACCATTGTCTTTTACATACAGATAGGGATAATCCCGGTAATGCTGGGTTGCCGGTTTATTCTGCGGGTCGTTAAAGTCATCGGATAAGGTGAACACCCGTTTTTTGGAAACCACCGCGGCGGTAACCCATTCGTCCACGTTAAAATCCCCTTTTAAATAAACATTCTCTTCTCCCATGACTGTAAACCCATAGTTCGCCATTTTACGCGGCAGCTTTTCTGCGTTTGTAAACCGTATCGGCACTTGGGTATATATAATCCCGTTATCCGGATACTTGTCCGCTTTCTGCATTTTCTCCAGGTCAATTTCCAAAAGCACGTTCCATTTTCCGGTGTATGTATTGATAAACTTCACCTTCCGCGCGATTTTGTCGCTCTCTATTTCTCCTTCGTTTAAGCGTTCCACCGCAATGCCCACTCTTTCTTCCAGGACCTGTATCCACTCGTCATAATCGCTAAAATTGAATTCGTCATTAATAGAATCAGACAAACCTATATAAAGCCCGTCGCGGTCGGCTAACTTTTTATAAGTAGCGTCAAATTCCGGCGGAGTAAGGTCTTTGCCTCCGGAATTGCCGTCGCGCACAATGTTGTCTAAACCCGATGCGCTGAGAAACGATTTCCAGGCCTCGGGCTGCTCCTGGCTATTGGTACTCTTAACGTCAATGCGGCCGCCGCTGCTTAACTCATCTCCGTATGTGCCGTCAAAAATACCATTATCCAAATATTCCGGCCAGGTATAAGGATAGGACGGATATTTTCCCATATACGCCCAATATTCCGGGGATTTATATGTATCCCAGTAATTTTTGGCTTCGGGATGATCAGCCAACTCATCCGGGTTAATCATCGAAAACGTCTCCTCAATCCAACTCCAGATCACTTCGTGCGTATCAAAATCAAGTTCAACTCCTCCCGCTCCAGCTGGTCCGTTTTTAAAACGCGGGTCAGTAAATATCATCACAATAAAATCCCACTCTTCCGGAGGGACAGCCCATCGGTTTTCGTGATTTATAGTCTTTATCCCCCAATACGTATCTTCCACATCCACCTTTTCTCCGGCGTCATTATAAGTATAAAAAGTAACTGGCTGTTCGCCGCTGGCGACATAGGCGTATTTCTGCCAGCTCCAGGACTGGTCCAGCTCCGCCGGGATTTCCTTCCAGACATCGGAAATTATCTTATTGTCTTCGGTCTGGCCAAGATACGGCTTAATCCAGACATTATACCGGTTTATTGCTACATCGCTATCGTTTTTGATGCTTGAACTCACTTGAGGGTCTGACTTGCCCGGCTGGATATTATACCAGGGCTGATTATTTCCATAGAACTTATATTCCGTGTTTAAAAACGCGGTCGTGCCGCCATAGGTGGTCGAGTAAGGCCAGCAGCTGGAATACTGCGGGGCAAACAAGGTCGCGTTGCTTTTAAACCTCCACAGCCGGTTGTTATATTTATCCAAATAATACTCACCAAACGGCCCGGGGTCATTATTCGCATCGTCGCGGAAAACATTCGTGTATTGGTCCAGGCGCACAATCGGGGCTTTGCTGTCCCGAGCTCCGTCAAAATCGTCCGCGTAATGCGGCGCCAGGTACTTGCCGGACTCCGCGTAATAAATACGGCCGTTATCGCCGGTGCTTAGTTCCGAAATATTCTCCAGTCTCACCGGATTGTCAAACCAGATGTTTTGGTTAGTGTGAATGCCGCCGCCGTTTAATTTTGGATAATTGCCGACAGCATTATCCAAATCAATATTGTACGGGCTGAAATAGAAAAAGTCATATATTCCCTGCCGGCTCAAATTATAAATTACGGCCTTGCGATAGCCGCCGCTTAGGCCTAAAGCCACAACAATGGTCTCGCCGTCCACCGTAGCGCTGGGGTATGACTTGACCATAAAGCTTCCGTCGTCAGCCGCGTAAAAACCGTCCGCGTCAAAATGGCAGTCGGTTCGGACCTGCTGCTGATACTGGGAGTCTGTGGGCTCAAGCGGAATTAACGTGTCCAAAGAGGCATTCCACTTATGCGTGTACCATTGCCAGCCTAAATTCTGGGATTCAAAATAGGCGTAGGCCAACCCCATCTCCGCGAAATTCAACGCCTTCATTTCTTCGGCATTGCGTTCTACCTCCTTACGTTCGTTCATCACTACCGAAAAAACCGCGGTTATCACAATAATAATGACGAATAACACCAGGTACGCGGCAATCAGCATCGCGCCTCTTTTGTTCGTCAACTTCATAATCTTCCTCCTTTATTATGTTTTAATTTATAGTTTATAACTCATCATTTATAACTTAGTTCTTACGAGTTCCGGCACATAATCCGCTGGCTCAAAGTGCAGGAAATCGGATTATCCAACGTCCGGCCGGCCATAGTCGTTTTTACGGAACTCAGCTCTATTTCTATAATTTTATACGCAGAGTCTAATTTATACCTATCCGGCCCGGCTTTAAAACTATACCCTTTGATGCTAAAAGAGGTAATCTCGCTGCCAATCTCTATCTCGCTAACGAGTACGCTGTTCTCGTCCCAAACCCGTCGAAAAACCTGTTCGGTCTCACTATCCCAGCAGTATTCTATGGACCAATCAAGTTGCCCGTCCGCGCCCCATTCCAAGCGGCCGAACTCGTCGGTAAAATCACCGTCCTTCGGCTCATAGTCTACCGGCACCTGAAATTCAATGCTTTTGCCGTCCCGATACTCACTAGTTACGCCAAATCTGTCCATAGGCCGGTCGTAAATGGATACGGTAAGCAGATTCGAAAACCGAATCTCTTTGACCATGATATTCATCACTTTTCTCGTCATGCGTGATACGTCGAACTTGCTCATCGTCCGGTTAAAAAAGCTGTTCTGATGGATAAGCATCGTAAACAGACTGCCGATAACAAAAGTAAAAATTCCTACGGTAAATATAGCTTCTATTAATGTATAACCCGCGTTTTTTTTTAAATTTCTCCGGCAATATTTTTTTATCTTCATAAATTTATAATCATATCGCCCACCGCACAGATCCCTCTATGCTGCAGGGCGAATCCAACTCGTTATTCCCGTTTTCATCCTCGCCCAGATCCAATAGTCCGTTGAAATTCTTGTCTTCTCCCATAACCCGGTTTTTCTGCTTCCAGCATAAAACTATCTTTACGCGCAACAGGTAATTTGCTTCAATCGTATCGACCGTAATCACGCCCATATTTTGAATGCCACGACCATCTAGTTCATCCAGCGTAAACGTCGTATCATCATAAGCGCTGGTGATATCCTCAAATGGCGCATTTCTGATTTCGTCCATAATCCCTTCCAGCGAGTTCATCGTCGGCAGCATAATATCATTCGTTTCGCTTAGCTGCACGAGAAAAATCATCAGCTGCATAGTTGAAGCAACCGCAATCGCCAATATCCCCAGCGAAACCAGCACTTCTACTAACGTAAAACCCCGCTTGTTTTTTTTTATTTTTTTCCGCATTTGCCCTTAAAATTAAAAAACCGGCCTACCTTTATTTCGGCAGCCCGGCGGTCATAAGTTTTCCCTTTTTTTCGGCAACTCGGCCGTCTAAACAGAAAAATCTTTTAGACCCGTAGCTTTGCGTCTCCGCCTTTCGACGGATTTGCCTTTTTCGATAAAAGAATGAATTGTTTTCTTGCTCTAATATAAGTATACCTTTTAAACCCAACTTTGTCAACACTTTTATAAAAAATTTAGTTTTGTAACTTCTTGTAAATAAACAATTTATAAATTATCCAATAAGTTCTGTAACTTTAAATATCGGCAGAAACATGGCAATTACGATTGAACCGACCACAATACCTAAAAACGCGATAATTAAAGGCTCAATCATACTGGTTAACCCGCTGACCGCCGCGTCTACCTGCGTTTCATAAAAGTCCGCGATTTTGCTAAGCATTTTCTCAAGCTCCCCCGATTCTTCCCCGACGGCAATCATCCGCGTAACCATCGGCGGAAAGGCCTTGCTGCGCGCAAGCGGAGTAGAAATACTTTCCCCTTCCCGGATCCCGATCCGGGCTTTGTCTACCGCCTGCTCGATAACAGTATTGCCCGAGGTCTTGCCCACAATCTCCAGTGAACCTAAAATCGGTACGCCGCTGCGGATTAAAGTCGCCAAAGTCCTTGAAAAACGGGCAACCGCCACTTTGCGCAGGAGCGGGCCGAATACCGGCATATTAAGTTTTAGCTCGTCAAATTTTGCTTTTCCCTTTGGCGTAGATACAACCTTTTGCAGCACAAAAATAAAGGCGCCAAAAGCAATTACCGCGACTAAAAAATAGTTCCTGGCTATATCGGATATGGTGATAAGTATTTGCGTGGGTGCGGGCAACGTCCCGCCTAAAGATGCAAAAATGTCTTTGAAAGTCGGGATGACTTTCAAAAGTAAAACTAACGTGATCCCGATCGCCATAACCGATACCACGGCCGGATAAACCATGGCCGATTTTACTTTGCGCTGCAGGGCATCGTTTTTCTCCAGATACCCGGCCAGCCTTTCTAAAATTTCATCTAACATGCCGCTCGTCTCGCCGGCTTTTATCATATTTGCGTATAAAAAAGAAAATACCTTTGGATGTTTTTCCAAGGCCGCAGACAGACTGGCCCCGGATTCTACGTCCGCGCGGACCTGGGAGACGATTTTCCTAAAGGCCAAACTATCCATCTGCTCGGATAAAATATCCAAACTCTGCACCAGCGGTATCCCCGCATTGACCATGGTTGCCAGCTGCCGGGAGAAAATTACCAGCTCCTCCGGCTTAACTCTTTTATTCGCCGCCCGTTCCGCCGCTTTCGCCCCTTTCTGCTCGGAAATGGTAATAATAATCATGTTTTTCACCCGCAGCATG
>JAHJAO010000024.1 GCA_018813905.1 Candidatus Omnitrophota bacterium | reverse complement strand
TATAATATTAATATAATGTAACAGCTCTGGATCTTCCTCAATATACTGTCTATTCATTTTATTTTAAGCAATAATTATGATTTGTGTAATTAAACCCTTTTTCTTTACAAACTCTTATACCTTTGCCTGGCGGAATAAGCCCGCTTTGCTTAAGATCATAATCAACCATTATTTTTACCAGCTCTTCAAAACCAATTTTAGGCCTCCAATTTAGCTGCTTTTTAGCTTTTGTAATATCCGCCTCAAGATGCGCAACCTCAGTCGGTCGGAAATATCTAGGATCAATCTCGACTATTACATTACCGGGTTTTAAATGTTGCATTTTAGACAAAGAGTCTCGTCTAGTTATTTTTTTAATAATACACTTTTCTTCCGTACCCTTTCCTTCCCATTCTATAATAACCCCCGCATATCTGAAGGCAAATTCGACAAATTCTCGGACACTATGATTTTTGCCTGTTCCTACGACATAGTCATCGGGTTTTTGTTGCTGCAGCATCAACCACATCATCTCAACATATTCGGGCGCAAAGCCCCAGTCTCTTTTTGCATCAAGATTACCGAGATATAGCTTTTTTTGTCTGCCAATCAATATATTCGCGATGGCTTGAGTAATTTTTTTGCTGACAAATGTCTCTCCGCGTCTTGGACTCTCATGATTAAAGAGTATTCCGTTACAAGCAAATAGCCCATAACCATCACGATAGTTCTTAACCATCCAATACGCATAAACTTTTGCGCAGGCATAAGGGCTTTGCGGTTGAAACTGGGTAGCTTCTGATTGTGGCGGAACAGCGGAACCGAACATTTCGCTAGAGGATGCCTGATAGAACTTGATCTTCCTGTTGCTACGACGGATTGCCTCCAGTATACGTGTCGCGCCTAAAGCAGTAATATTGCCTGTGTACTCAGGGATATCAAAACTTACCCGTACATGGCTTTGCGCAGCCAAATGATACACTTCGTCAGGCTTTATATTAAAAATTATATTATTGATTTGCTCGGCATCGGAAAGATCACCGTAGTGCAGGAATAGCTTAGCTCCCTTAGCATGCGGGTCAACATAGATATGGTCTATCCTTATTGTATTAAAGGTGCTTGCGCGTCTGATTATACCATGTACTTCATAGCCTTTAGATAAAAGTAACTCTGCTAAATATGAGCCGTCTTGGCCCGTTATTCCGGTTATAAGAGCTTTCTTAATCATTTCTTCAACCTCCTGATAATTTGCGCTAGCACTGTAACCGTAGAACCAAAGGGAAGTTTTTTCAGCACCTTAGCCGGGAGTCTGGCTGAAAAAACTCTTGTCTGAATAACAGCCTCAATTTTTCGCATTAACTTATTCGCCTTTTGATTATGTGTTCAAATAGTCTTCTATCTTCCATATTTCGCAATAATCGTCTTTGTTACCTGGATAACTCTCTTGATTTGAGCCTGGGTCATAGTCGGATAAAGAGGTAATGTGATCGTTCGCTGGTAATACGCTTGCGCATGCGGGCACAGTTCATTGCGATATCCAAGATGGCGATAGTAAGGCTGCAAATAGACCGGAATGTAATGAATTTGGGCTCCAACGCCTTGACTCCGCAATTTTGTAAAAATTGCTTTTTTTCTCTTCTTGTATCCATCCTTCAATCTTATCGGATACAAGTGCCATGAGGACTTGACATAATCTTTCTCTACGGGTAACTCAAAAAAATTGTTGTTTCCAAACTTCTTATTATAAATTTTTACGATCTCTCTTCTTTTTTGAATAAATTTATCGAGTTTTTTCAGCTGGGAAATGCCTAAGGCACACTGAAAGTCGGTTATCCGACAATTAAAACCTAAGCATTGCATTTCATGATACCAACCCCCTTGAGCCTTTGGACGTTTAACTTTAAACTTTGAACTATCCTTGGTTATCCCGTGGCTTCTGAGCATCATCAGTTTCTCATATAACTTCTTATTATTAGTGGTGATCGCTCCGCCTTCTCCCGTGGTTATTGATTTTACCGGATGAAAACTAAATATCGTCATGTCCGAATACCGGCAAGAGCCAATCTTTGACCCCTTATATTCAGCACCTAAGGCATGCGCGGCATCTTCAATAACTAATAGATTGCGTTTATTAGCGATATTTTTAATTTCCTGCAAATCACAAGGATGCCCGGCAAAATGAACCGGGATTATTGCTTTGGTTTTTTTATTAATTTTTTTCTCTATATTTTGCGGGGCGATATTCGCCGTATCCCCCTCCACATCGGCAAAGATAGGCCTGCCACCGCAATATAAAACACAATTTGCCGAGGCGACAAAGGTTATCGGAGATGTAATAACCTCATCGCCTTGCTTAATTCCCGCGGCAAGACAAGACAGATGCAAAGCCGCTGTTCCGTTTGAAACAACTACCGCATATTTAGCACCGGTATATTTACAAAGTGCCGCTTCAAATTCCTCTATTTTCGGCCCTTGCGTAATCCAGGCGGACTTTAAAACATCAATAACCGCTTGGATATCTTCTTTATTCACGAATTGTTTTCCGTAAGGGATTGTTTTCATAATATTGTATTATCCTTCAACCATATCGCAGGATTCTTCTATCAAAACCTCTCCGACCATCTTACACAGCTGCCCTATCGAAAGCCATTTGGTATTATTGCCGCTATAAATAGTTATACCTCTGCTTATGCCTTGGCCTGTTTTTGTTCATCCTCCTTTAAAATATCCCATTCGTTTTTAAGAACTTGATACTCTACTTCTTTTCTCTTTAAAAAATGGTAGGTGAGCTTTATCTTTTCTTCCAATCCTTGTGAGGTAAGAATATACTGTATTTTTTTAAGTTTTCCCGGATTGTGGGAAAAACTTTTCATTTTAATCAGGCCTTTTTTTATTAATTGCCTTAAAATATAGTTGGTCTTGCCCAAAGACATATTGAGCTTCGAAGAAAGTTCTCTTTGGGCAAGGTCCGGGTATTTGTGAAGTTCGGAAAGAAGAGTATAACCGTCTTCTTTAATCCTTCGACAGAAATCCCCGGGCTTTAGCCCGGGGGATGAATGCAAAATTGTTTTTCTGCTCAGGAGGGAGCCTCGGCCTTTAGGCCGAGGGGCTCCACTTATTTCGTCTATTTTGGGAATAATCTCTTGTTCAGACATTGAACATTATTATATTCCTTTATTTTAACATGTCAATATTTTTTTTAATTTTTATGTAAATTCTTTTATTTTAATTAGTTATGTACACAAGTTTTTATAATGATTTAAGTTGGATTTTATATGAGAAGATGTGTAGAAATGCGGCTAAATTGCTTCTTCCAATGCAGATATCTGCTGCTTGCCAATATCTTGGCGCTTTGAAACTATTTTTCCGGTCAGAACCGAAATAAATGAGGGTAAAAACCGGTTCTGCGCCTGCGGAGCGCGGGAAACACCCGGTTCTATCTTCAGCCATATTTGAGGATGAGACTCTTTAAATTTCTGAACTGCGGCAAAATAGCGCCATAACCTCACAAAATGCCCTTTGGTTTCTCCGTTATAAGCGCCGTCAAGCCAGCCGATTTTCTGTTTGGGATCGTAATACAATCTCTTTTTATCGCTGTCATTATTTTTAAGGTAAGGCACCGGGCCGTACTTTTTCAGGGCATTGAGAACCGTTTCCTCTCCCCGGCCGTTATATGCGGCGCAAAGCGCGGCGGTAGAAAGATAGGGATATGGTTTAATTGTTTTACTCACCCGCTGGAATTTCCATTTTTGTTCTTTCTCGTCGTAAACCAGGCCGTTTCTTTGAAATACTTTTCTCAAATTATACCATTTAAGATAAGCAATGGCCGCGCCCGCCCGGCGGCCGTAATCGATATCGTTTATCCTGTCCCAATCAATATATTCGGCGCCAAGTAGGCTGGTCGCAATCCGCCAATTTTTCGGCTTTTTCTCTTTATTATCAGCCAACCACGTGTTGTAAAGCTTTACTGTCCCCGGCATAACCTGCATCGGACCTTGGGCGCCGGCAGTTGATTCTACCTCATGCATCGTGCCAGTCTCGGTCAGGTCCAAGGCGATCAATAAATCTATAGGCATACCCATAGGTTTTAGAATTTCAGTGATTTTTGAGTAAACCTCGATAATCTGCGGCTGAGCAAGTAATTTCCTCACATTTTGCTCGGCCTGTTCTGGAGTTAAGCGAATTTTAAGAGCTGTTAAATGCGGGCCTTCTGCCAGGGCTTGAGTTATGGTAAGAAAGGGGGAAAGTAATATAGAACCAATTCCCGCGCCAAATAATAATAACTGGCCGAATTTCCTACGGGTAAGGCTATTTTCTGTCTTGGCCAGCGGTGATATTTGCAAAAATATAGATTGAAGTTCAGAATTGCCTAAAGAGAGCTGTGGTGAAAGTGTACTTGAATCCGAACAAGAAATATTTCCGGCATAAGCTATCTGCAGGGTAGAAACAAAGATTGTCTGCACCACAAAAAAAGCTATGCTTTTTCTTATAATTTTACGCGTTTTTTGTTGGGGTATTTTAGATCTTATTTTCATATCTCTTTTATTTATAATAAGTTAAATAAAATTAACTGCACAAATAGTTTATAAAAGTAGTCGTAAAGTATACCATAAAAACCTCATTTTCGCTAACAGACACTAAAATTAAAATTATAGACATCAACCTATTGCTATTAAAGCGGCTGCGAAAGGAATTCATTTGGTTGGTATCAAAAACTATTTATCTTGTTGATAAGCTCTATATTAACCTAACAAAGTTTTCTTAACCTGTCTAAAAAGAACTCTTGACTCCAAATCTTCAGGGTATCCAAGGCTTCAGGTTTTAGAAATTGCAGCAACTCCTTCTTCATTTTCTCCCAATCAATGGAAATAATCTTTTTCTCCATCTCTTTATGATACCAGGCGTTATCTACCTGTATGTTCTGTCCTGCCCAGGGCCCAATCTGATTTAGGGCATTGGACAAGAAAGTAAAATTAACAACAATCCTTCTACTAACATACCAGATAAAATCATACCAATCTCTGGCCTTGCCATATTCGCGGCATAACAAAGCATGGCTTTTCCCGGCAAATAAGCTTGGAGCATCCTGAGCAGTCACGGCAAACGCAAAGGGAAAATCTAGAAATTTATTTTCAAAATTACTCCCTAAGGGAGGATTAGCGTCAACCTCAAGTTTGATCTTGATCTTTTTTTGATTCGCGGCCCCTTTTAAATGCTGAAGGGATAAAATTTTCCCTAACGAATCGTCCTTGAGAAAACATTTTTTCACAGCTTGCTCAGTTTTAGAACGGTCTATAATTTCCATACGATAGCCGTAATCATTTAATTCGGCAGCCAAAGGTTTTAAATAGGGTTCTAGTTGAAAATTCATATCGGGTTTTTTTAGAATAAAATCAAGGTCTTCGGAAAAACGATCTAAGCTATAAAAAATCCTTAAACATGTTCCTCCTTGAAAAGCGGCTTTCTTAAAAAAATCGGTTCGGGATAAGGCCGCTAAAGCAACCTCTTGCGTAATTTCCCTAAGCGCGTTCTCTTCTTCTTGTTGGGAACGGCATCGATAAAAATTTAAACGTTCCTGAATAATCTTAATACTCATTATCTTAAATCCTTTTTAACCCCTTTAATAAATTTTTTAACCCGAGAATTTTTATAGATTTCCTCTATTTGGTTTAAGAAATCACAATCTGTATTTTCAAAACTTTCTTTTTCAACACGAAGGCTTTTCACAATAGGATCAATACCCCGCCACTCCTTTTTGTAAACATAGACATAATCAACAAGCGCTTTCCATGGACTTGCCATTAAAAAACTACCTTGGGGAGATTCAACCCGATCTACGCCAAAAAATAACACGGGAAATGGAATGCGTTTGTAAATAAAAACGCCAAATGGGGTTAAGAATTCTTTCGCATTTTTAGCGCTGGCACTGGTTACCGCATAAACAGCTTCCGGGATCCAGCTGTGATAATTCAGCGCTGATTCAAAACTAATATAAGAAGGCCCATAAATTAACTGCGATAACTCAAATAGATTAATCCCCTTACGCTGGAATTTTTTTGCCAAGGCATAAAGCCCTCTTTTAATATGAATGATTTCTCCCTTAGCAATTGCTCTTTTGATAACACCATACCGGCTATTAGCAGTGCCTGGAAGCAGGTTCCTCACAATATCATCCGTAAAGATATCGCGGGGAACATGTTCTATAATTTTTTCAACTAGTTTTTCCATATCTTTTAATAGTAACTGTCATAAGATGACAGTTCCAAGTAAAATATAGCATATTTTTTTGTTTATTTCAAGTATTTTTTATGAAGCCTTATGGTCTCTTTTACCCCCTGTTTCAAGGCTATATTCCGCCCCGGAGGTGGGACATCTTGCGATCCCTATATGTCCATACTCCCGGAGCAATAGCCTTCTAAATCAAGGCAGACATGCTGATAGCCTATTTTTTTAAATTTTTTGGCCAGTTTTTTGTCAAAAATGCCGGCCAGTTTCTTAATCTTTTCTTTTTCCACTTCAATCCGCGCCAATTTCCCATATACCCGCACCCGCACCTGCTTAAAACCCCGGCCTTTCAAAAGACGTTCTGCCCAGGCTACCCGTAATAAATCTCTTCTTTTCAGTAATACGCCGTAAGGAAACCGCGTGGCCAAGCAGGACGATGCGGGCTTGGCCCAGTTCGTCAGCTTCAATCTCCGGGCCAAAACACGAATTTCAGACTTGTTTAACCTTGCCTCCGCCAGCGGAGAACGAACTCCCAACTCTCTCAATGCGCGTTTTCCCGGCCGAAGCTGCTTAAAATCATCCGCATTTGAGCCGTCGATTACATAGCCAAACCCATTACTTTTGCGGATATTGACCAAGTTCCGCATTATTTTCTTCTTGCAAAAATAACATCTTAAGCGGGGATTGCTGCGGATTACCGGGTCGGATAAGACATCGCATTTTAGCAGTTTAACTCTAATGTTCCAGCCTTTCGCGAGCTTCAAAGCCGATTTTACTTCTTCCCTAGTTAGGAAAGCAGAATCAACAACTACTACTACAAAATCCTTCTTTTTCAATACCTGACTGACAATTTTTAGAAGCAGTGTGCTGTCCGTGCCGCCGGAATAAGCGACTACAACACTGCCCATTCCAGCAACAATCTGCTTTAAGCAATAGAGCTTTTGGGCGAGCTTAATGGCCACTACGCCACATCCTCAAATAATTCGGTGGAAAGGTAGCGTTCTCCGGTATCGCAGGCAATAGTAACGATTAGTTTTCCCTTATTTGCTTCCCGTTTAGCCACATTCAGCGCGGCAAAAACATTGGCGCCTGTGGAAATCCCTACAAGCAGTCCTTCCTCTTTTAACAAAGTTCGTGCCGTGTTCATGGCATCCTCATCCGAAACTTCGATTATCTCGTTAATAATACTTCTGTTCAATATCTTCGGGATAAATCCCGGCCCAATACCCTGAATTTTATGCGCGCCGGCAGATTTTCCCTGCAATACGGCGGAAGCAGCCGGTTCAACGGCAATAATCCTGATGTTGGGATTCTTCTTATTCAACGCCTCTCCTACGCCGGTAATCGTACCGCCGGTGCCGACAGCGGCGATAAATATATCTACCTTACCGTCGGTATCCTTCCATATTTCTTTGGCTGTGGTCAACCGGTGTATCCGGGGGTTAGCTTTGTTCTTGAACTGCTGCGGCATGAACGAATTCGGGGTCGCCTTGACCAGCTCCTGGGCTTTTTTTACGGCGCCGGCCATACCGAGTTCTTTCGGAGTTAAGATCAATTCTGCGCCCAGTGCTTTAAGCAGTTTCCTGCGTTCAATAGACATGGATTCCGGCATGACCAGAATCAATTTATATTTCTTTACCGCGCTCACAAAAGACAGGGCAATGCCCGTATTGCCGCTGGTGGGTTCAATAATAACCGAATCTTTTTTTAATAACCCCTTTTTTTCCGCGGCTTCAATCATCGCCAGGCCAATGCGGTCTTTAACGCTGGATAACGGGTTAAAAAATTCCAACTTCACCGCGATTGTCGCCAAACTATCTTTGGCCATACTATTTAATTTAACCAACGGCGTTTTTCCGATAAGCTCTGTAATATTATTGGCTATCTTCATCATTATTCCACTCCCATCATTAAGTTATAAACGCATCGTAAGCCCTTTGCGGGCCAAGTAATCCTTTGTCTGCCCTACCGTATAGGTTCCGTAATGGAAAATCGACGCCGCCAGCACTGCGTCTGCCGCCCCTTGGGACAACGCCGCGTACAGATGCTCCAATTTCCCGGCGCCGCCGGAAGCGATAACCGGAATTCTCACGCTTTTTGAAATAGACCGCGTCAATTTCAGATCATACCCGGATTGTGTGCCGTCTTTATCCATGCTCGTGAGCAGAATTTCGCCCGCGCCAAGTTTTTCCGCCTGTTTTGCCCACTGTATTGCATCTATTCCCGTAGGTTTTTTGCCACCGTAAATATACACTTCCCAAGCAGGCTGCAGGTTGCAGGTTTCATGTCCCATGTTCTTCTTTTTAACTTGTGACTTGTGACTTGTAACTTGTAACTTTCTTTTCGCATCAATCGCCACGACAATGCATTGATTACCAAATTTGCGCGATGCGCGTTTTATCAGCTGCGGATTTTTTACGGCTGCGGTATTTATGGAAACCTTGTCCGCCCCGTTGCGCAAGATGGTTTCGATATCCGCAAGGTTGCGGATGCCGCCGCCGACCGTAAACGGGATAAACACTTTCTCGGCTGTGCGCCGCACTACTTTTAGCATTGTATCGCGGTGTTCAAAGCTGGCGGTAATATCCAAAAACACGACCTCATCCGCCCCTTCCCGGCTGTATATCGCTGCCTGTTCTACCGGGTCGCCGGCGTCTTTCAAGTTCAAAAAATTTATGCCCTTGACCACGCGGCCGTCTTTCACGTCAAGGCATGGAATAATGCGTTTTGCTAACATGGTTTTTTTTGAGCTTCCTTTTTATGTGTTACAGGTTACAGGTTACAAGCTGCAGATAAAAAGCCTGCAACCTGGGGCCTGTAACTGCCTATTTTATTTCCCCACAAATACGGCAAAAATTTTCCAAAATCTTAAGCCCCAACTCTGAGCTTTTCTCCGGGTGAAACTGAATACCAAAAGTGTTATCTTTTCCGACAACCGCGGCAAACTTCTGCCCGTATTCGGATAAGGCAAGCACCATATCTTTTTTCTTTGGCTTTACATAATACGAATGCACGAAATAAAAATACGCCCCATCCGGTATATTATTCAGCAACCCACTTATATCTTGTGACTTGTGACTTGTGACTTTAGTAATCGTATTCCATCCCATATGCGGAATTTTCAAAGCCGAACGGAACTTTACTACCCGTCCGGGGATTATACCTAAGCCCAGATGCCGGCCATGTTCTTCACTTTCCGTAAATAAAAGCTGCGCGCCCAAACAAATACCCAGGAAGGGCTTGCCCGCTCTTATCGCTTCTTTTATGGGAGTAATCAGCTTCATTTTACGCAGATTACTCATGCCCGCGGAAAACGCGCCGACCCCGGGCAAAACCAGGGCTTGGGCACGACGCAGCTTCGCCGGTTCATGCGTCACGGTAACTTCCGCGCCAACCGCCTCCAAGGCCTTGGCTACACTCCGGAGGTTTCCCATTTTGTAATCAATTAAGGCGATCATATTTAAGTTACAGGTTACAGGTTACAGGTTACAGGTTACAGGTTACAGGTTACAGGTTACAGGTTACAGGTTACAGGTTATTTTTTAACTGCTTTGATAAAGTTACTGATCATTCTACTTAGTCTTGTCAACTCCTCATTCAACTTGCTAAAAATCTTTTCATCATCTAGAGACCCAGTCTCAAATAAAAATTCTAAATGTTCTCTGGTTTCATCACAACTTGAATGCGCAAAAATCAAGAATCTTATATAATCTTGTTTATATTTTCTGCGTCCAAAACCTTCTACTATATTCGCGGCAATAGATTTAGAGGCTCGCCTTATCTGACTTGCCTCCTCATATTTTTCAAATCCCGGCAATTTCAACGATAACTCATGCATCTCAATAGCCAGTTTATGCGCAAGCTTATAAATCTCTAAATCTTTATAACTTTGCATAAAAACCTGCAACTTGTTACTTGTGACTTGTAACCTTGAAGATTTCCGGCAAACTGCGCTTATGCTCGGACTTTTCCATCATCCGCTTTATTTTCTTAATACGGCCTTTCGAGACATTGCTGGTTTTCCCGCCAGCGAGTATAGAATCCAGTTCATCATAACTTATTCCCATCTCGCCTTCGTCCGTTTGTCCGGGCCAAAGGTCAGCCGATGGGGACTTGTCAATAATAGTTTGCGGTATGCCTAATTTTTTAGCCAGCTTTCTCACATCGCGTTTTAACAGATTTCCAATCGGCAAAATATCCACGCCCCCATCTCCGTATTTTGTGAAATAACCAACCCTAAGCTCGGATTTATTGCCGGTTCCGGCTACAAGATAATTTAAGCTGTTGGCAAAATAGTAAAGCGCGATCATACGCAAACGCGGCTTTATGTTTGCCAAAGCCAGCTTATTGCCTTTTGGCAATATTTTTGTAAAATAATCAAAAAGTTTAGTCAAATCCACGGTTTTAATGTTTAATTTCAGCTTCCGGATGATTTTCATCGCGTCAACAGATGCGGATTTATGGCTGTGACAAGGCAGAATCAAAGCCAGGTGTCTTGTCCCCACGGCCTTCTTTACCAGCACCGCGACTACAGCCGAATCCACCCCGCCGCTTAAGCCGAATACCACGCCGCGGGCGCCGGCTTCTTTTACTTTCCGGCGGAGCCACAATATAATCTTCTTCTCGATAGACTTCATTGCTTAATCTGCCGCCCCATTTTTATATAATATAAGCTCCTTGAACAGTTTTCAATTATAACAAATTTCAACAGATTTTTATACCTCTTTGTTCACAAAACAAACCCACATAAAATTAGACCTCGGCAGCAAAAATTGATATAATCTTATTGCCTTTTAACTTTATAACTTTCAAACTTTTTTACTAATTTTATGACAACACCATTTTTTAGCGTTATCATCCCGACTTACAACCGCGCAAATTTCCTAGCCAAAGCCCTCTCCTCCGTACTAGCGCAGGATTTCCAGGATTTTGAAGTAATTGTCGTTGATGACGGTTCAACCGACGCCACAAAGGATTATATTAACACGATAACCGATAACCGCCTCATTTATATCTATCAGCCGCATCAAGGCGTTTCCTTTGCCAGAAATCGTGGGGTAAAAAAGGCCAGCGGCGAATTCATCTGCTTTCTCGATTCAGACGACTGGTTTAAAAAAGAAAAGTTAAAAGTCATTTGTGATTACATAAAGAAATACCCCCAAATAAAAATATTCCACACCGAGGAAATCTGGTACAGAAACGGTTCCCGGTTCAACCCCAAGCTTTATCATAAAAAACCCGACGGCGATGTGTTTACAAACGCGGTGCGGCTTTGCTCTATAAGCATTTCTACCGCGGCCATAAAAAGGGAGTTGTTTGAAACTATCGGCCGGTTTGACGAATCCCTGCCCGCCTGCGAAGATTATGATTTTTGGCTGCGGGCAACGGTAAAATATCCGGTAAAACTTATCCCTAAATACCTCACGTTAAAAGAAGGGGGCATCGCGACCAGCTTTCCAAACAATTCGTAGCGATGGACCGGTTTCGCATTTACGCTCTGAACAAAATATTAGAGTCAGCAAAGTTGACACCGGAACAGAACGCCGTTGCCGCAAAAGAATTGCGGCGCAAATGCGCCATTTACATCAAAGGCGCGGCAAAAAGGGGCAAAGTGAAAGACGTGGAATTTTATACCCGACTCATGGAAAAATACAGGGATTAATTATGACTGAGCCGTTAAAAACAAAAATCGAAACAACTTTTAACTTTACGCTGAACCAAAACCAATACCAT
>JAHJAO010000023.1 GCA_018813905.1 Candidatus Omnitrophota bacterium | reverse complement strand
CAAAGAAGAGTTAACGGCCGCTATCAGAAAAGGCACGGTGGGCAATAAAATCGTGCCGGCATTGTGCGGCTCGGCGTTTAAAAATAAAGGCGTGCAGAAGCTGCTGGACGCGATAACGCATTACCTGCCTTCGCCCGCGGACTTGCCGGAAGTGGAAGGGCACCATCCGGATGATGTCCAAGAGAAAATTTTAAGAAGCGCGGAGGATAACGCGCCGTTTTCCGCCCTGGCCTTTAAGGTGCAGGCTGACCCGCACATGGGAAAACTCATATATTTCCGGGTTTATTCAGGAACATTGAAAGCCGGCACGTATGTATTGAATTCGACAAAAGGAAAAAAAGAACGCGTGGGCCGGATATTACAAATGCACGCTAACCAGCGCGAGATGAGAGAGGATATTTTTGCGGGCGATATCGCCGCGGCGGTGGGGCTTGATCATACGGTAACCGGGGACACGCTTTGCGATGAGGACAGCCCCGTGGTGCTCGAGGCGATGGAGTTTCCCGTGCCGGTAATGTCTTTAAGCATAAAAACCAAAACCCGGGCGGATCAGGATAAGCTCGCAAAAGGGTTGATGCGGCTTGCCGAGGAAGACCCGACTTTTATGGTCGAGAGCGATAAGGAAACAGAAGAGACGATTCTTTCCGGCATGGGCGAGTTGCATTTGGAAATTATTGTGGACCGCTTGCAGCACGAGTTTAACGTAGAGGCGGTTGTGGGAAAGCCGAAAGTGGCGTACCGGGAAACGATAACGAACGCCGCCGAGGAAAACTATAAACATGTAAAGCAAACCGGCGGTAAAGGCCAGTATGCCCATGTCGAAATTGAAATCCACCCGGCAAAGCCGGGAGAGGGGTTTGAGTTTAATAATAAAATCAAAGGCGGCGCTATCCCCAGAGAATATATTCCGGCCGTGGAAAAAGGGATTGTCGGGGCGATGCAAAAAGGCATATTTGCCGGGTTTCCGGTAGTGGATGTGTGCGTGGACCTGGTGGACGGGTCTTATCATGAAGTGGATTCTTCGGAAATGGCGTTTAAGATCGCGGCCCGGGAAGCGTTTAAGCGGGCGTTTATGAAGGGAGCGCCGATACTCCTTGAACCGCACATGTCGATTGAAGTTACTACGCCCGAAGAGCAGGTGGGAGATGTGGTCGGCGACATCTGTTCCCGCCGCGGGAAAATATCGGGGATGGAAGCGAAAGCCGGAGCACAGATTGTCGCGGCGGATGCGCCGTTATCGGAGATGTTCGGCTATGCCACGGCCCTGCGGTCGATTACCAGCGGACGCGCTACTTATTCCATGCATTTTGAAAGATATGCCGAGGTGCCTTACGCGATTTCCGAGCAGATTGTAGAAGAAGCGGCAAAGGATAAAAAGGCGTAATGGCCTATGCAATTGCCGTATCCAAGGCCTGGGAAGAGCTGAAAAAAACCACAAGCGCAGTCAATCATACCGTCCTTTTTTTAGCCGACGAATACAATATCGATACGCAGAAACAAGAGGTATTATCCGCCGCCTCCGGTGTCCCGGCCAAAGAATACGTCAGTATTTTAGTTTTACATTACCTGAGCCGCGCCTTATCGGGCCTGCCGCCGGTATCCGGTGAATGGGTGTCTTTTCCCCAACTGCCCGGAGGGCAGGGCTATTACCCGACATTTCAAAAAAGAGTGATTGACCGGATTTTGAGTAAATATAAAACCGCGCCGCGCGCTATCGCGGAGTCAATAAAGCGGCTCCGCGCTAAAAAAACAGAATTAGCGGATTGCAGCTTTGTCTTCGAGGTTTTTGCAGGCGTCCAGGTCTTAATTACGCTCTGGCGCGGGGATGATGAGTTCGGGCCGCAGGCAAACATCCATTTTGATAAAAGCGTACAGGAGGTTTTTTGCACCGAAGATATCGTGGTTTTTTCCGAAAATATTGCCGCTAAAATTTAGACCCCCGCATTCTCACCCCACAACGACAAACCCCGCGAGCGTATCTTTTTACGGTCAACCCGCAAGGTGTAAGGAAATCCGGCCCCGGCGCTTAGCGTCGGGCATCCCAAATGTGGATTGACATAAATATATTTTTCATATACCATATAATCTACCGACTGAAAGGGGCTTTATATTTTTTGTATCTTATTAGATACAAAAAAAGGGGGATAATTGCGTGCATTTTTTCCGTAGCGAAAATCGGGAGCAAGTCGAGGCGATTGGCCGCTACATAATACGCCCGGGCAGATAAGAAGAAGGAATTTTGCCGGGGCGTTATTTTTTTTGGTTCACCACAACCCAGACCCATGAAAAAGAGTAAAATTATAAATCGATTAGGCCCGCGCAGCATCTTTTTGCTGGCGCTTATCCTGGCCGCGTTTTTGGCCGGGGTTACGGCGCTGGATATCCGCGCGCATAAAGAGACCTTGCTCAAAAAGAACTCGGACAATATAGAATCTCTCGCCCGCGTGTTTTTAACGGCGATGCGCCACCCGATGATGGCCGGAGAGCAGGATGCAATCCAACAGCAGCTTACAGAATATAAGTCGGCGCAACCGGACAATGCCGTATATCTTATCGACTACGAAGGGGTTATTCGCCGAAGTACCGAGAAAGAACGGCTCGGGGAAAAAGCCCGGTCAAAATTTCTCGCGCAGGCCTATCGCGGCCGGGAAACAGCCGGCATAGAAAAAAACCCTGAAACCGGCGAAGCGGTTTTTTCTTATCTCGAGCCGATATTGAATGAAGAAAGCTGTAATGCCTGCCACGGAAAAACACATCCGGTTCTGGGAGTATTGCATGTTGAAAGCCGCCTTGCGCCGGTCCTGGCCGGCATAAAGGATGTCTATGGGCAGCATGCAATAATTATGGTTATGGGGTTGGCCGGGGTGAGCGTTTTTGCGGGGGGGTATTTTTTTAAGAATATTATCCGCCCAATCCAGAGGCTAGAGGAAGGCATGCAAAAAGCGGCTAAAGGCGATTTTTCGCAACGCATCATATCCGGCAAAAAGGATGAAATCGGGAACGCAATCACTATTTTTAACCAAATGAGTTTGGACTTGGCTAAATCCGGCGCAAAAGAGAACGAGCTTTTAAGGCGGGAACAGCAGCGGGCAAGAGAGCTTGCGGAACTTAATGAAAAGCTAACCGTAGAAATGACCGAACGCGAGAAAGCGGAAAATACGCAGCGGGAAACAGAAGCTAAATTTATGAACGTTATCAATAATATTGGCAGCGGAGTCGCCTTACTCAATAACGACATGGAACTGATGGCCTTAAACGCGCCGATGGGAATGTGGTATTGCCCCGTGGATGTCAGCAAAAAACCCGTTTGCTTTAAAAACTTAAAAGCCGGACAGCAGGAAGGCTTTTGCGTGAACTGCCCGGTTATCGAAGCGTTCCGGGACGGGCAGGCGCATGAGGCGGTAATTCCGGTAGTTACGGAGAAAGCGGTCGTGGATTTTAGGGTGGCGGCGTCTCCGGTTAAAGATAAAACCAATAAGGTTATCGCCGTAGTCGAGATGGTCGAAGATGTTACAGAACGCTGCCGCTTGGAACGGCAGATACAAGAGCAGAACAGTTTTTTAAATAACGTTATCGACGCATTGGCATATCCATTTTGTGTTATTGACGTAAAGGATTATAAGGTGAAAATGGCTAATACCGCTGCCCATAACGGGTATCTGCCGGAAGATATTACCTGTTATGCCTTAACGCACAACCAGGCCCAGCCTTGCTCCGGCGTGAAACATGAATGCCCGTTACCAATAGTTCAGCAGGAAAAAATGCCGTTTATGACCCAGCATATTCATGTTGATAAACAGGGCGGGTTGCGCCATATAGAAGTTTATGCCAGCCCGATTTTAGACGCTCAAGGCCGGGTAAAGCAAATCATCGAATACTCCCTGGACGTTACCGGCCGCAAAAAGTTTGAACAGCAGATTATCCGGGCCAAGGAAGAGGGAGAGATGATTTATAGGGTCATGCCCAGCGGCTTGTTTACCGTCGATTTGGACCAGAAAATCACTACCTGGAACAACAAGGTGGAACAAATTACCGGCTATAAACGGGAAGAGGTTTTGGGTAAGCACTGCAGCCTCTTTGCGCTTGAGCCTTGCGACAAAAAATGCTGGGCGCTGGCGCCGGATATCGGCAAGCCCGTTACGGAGGCGGAATGCAAGATTATGAGAAAAGACGGCCAGGTGCGTATTGTATCCAAAAATGCGGATTACCTGCGCGGCCTGGAAGGCAATATCATCGGCGGCATTGAAACCCTTGAGGATATTACCGAACGTAAACGTAACGAAGAGGCGTTAAAGGAACAGGCGCAGAGGCTGGAACAGATGTATAAGATTAAAAGCGATTTCACCTCTATGGTATCGCATGAATTGCGCACACCGCTGACTTCGATTAAAGAAGGAATAGCTATTGTTTTGGACGGCAGCGCGGGAGAAATCAACGCGGACCAACGGGAATTTTTGGAGATGGGCAAAAGGAACGTGGACCGCCTAAAACGGCTAATTGACGAGGTGCTTGATTTTTCAAAACTTGAATCGAAAAAGATGCGGTTCAAAATGACCTCCGCCAGCATAAACGCGGTTATTGAAGAAGTTTTCAGAATGCATCAACCCGTAGCCACGGAAAAAAGTCTCGAGTTCAAAATAGAACTGGACGGGTCCATTCCGGACATCAAATTCGATACCGATAAAATCTGCCTAGTCCTCAATAACCTGATAAACAACGCCATAAAGTTTACGGATAAAGGAAGCATAATCATTAAGAGCCTGCTTGTGCCGGATAAAAACAGCATTATTGTATCGGTAAAAGATACCGGGGCGGGGATTGCCCCGGAGGATTTGCCGAAATTGTTTGAGAAGTTTCAGCAGTTAGGAGAAGGCAATCAACGCGTGACCGGGGGGACGGGCCTGGGCCTGGCAATATCTAAACAGATCATTGAAAGCCACGGCGGCGTGATATCGGCCGCCTCCAAGCCGGGGGAGTGGTCGGAATTTAGTTTCGCGCTTCCGATTAAGACAAAGAATAATATCCTGGTCATTGACGATGAACGCATGCTGCTTGAATTGTGCGAAATGAATTTGAAAGAACAGGGCTATGATGTGCTGCTTGCGGAAACCGGCAAAGAAGGTTTTGAACTGGCTAAAAACAACAAACCGGACCTGATACTTTTGGATATGAAACTTCCCGACGTCAGCGGCTATGAGCTTATCGGCCGCCTGAGAAGCGAAAACAGCACGGCGTATATCCCGGTTTTAGTCATGTCCGGGTTCGAAGACGAAATCGCCAAAATCGGCCGGGACAACAGGCTGGCCGTGCCTTGGATTCTAAAACCGTTTAAGAATGAAGAGCTTTTGCTGCAGGTTAACAACTTGTTAAAATCGTAGCCGGGGTAAAAGAGAAAAGAAAAAGAGCGGATGAATCAATGAATAGCGGGAAAAAGATTTTAATCGTAGACGACGAACCGGACATTTTGCGGGCGGTTATTTTCCGGCTGAAAAAAGCGGGCTATTTTGTAATCGAAGCCAGGGACGGTAAGACCGGCCTGGAAACCGCCCAGAGGGAGAGGCCGGACCTGATACTTTTGGATGTGCAATTGCCCTTGATTGACGGGCTTGAGGCGTGTAAACAATTAAAGGCGCTTGCGGATTTTCAAAATACCCCGATAATGTTTTTCAGCGCCAGCACCGACGCGCTGATCGAAGAGGAAATAAAAAAAATCGGCGGTTGCGGATATTTGCGCAAACCGTTTGAAGCGCAGGAATTATTGTTAAAAGTTGAACAGCTATTGAAGCAAGAAAGGGAAAAAATACCGTGAGGTCTTTAGAGGATGTTTTAATGGAAGAAGGGCTGATTACGCACGAACAGTTGAAAGAGGCGAGAATCAAACAGGTCGGCGCCAAAATCCCGATTCAGGACGTAGTTCTGGAAATGGGCTTTGTCGAGGAGGAAAAACTTTTGAACGCTGTATCGCGCGCGTACCAGTTGCCGGTTACGGATTTAGAAAAAGAAACAATCGATACCAGCTGGACCAAGGCGGTTCCTTATGAGCTGTTAAAAAAACACGGCGTTTTTCCAATTCGCAAGGAAGCAGACGCGTTAATTCTGGCGATGAGCAACCCCCTGGATATTGTGGCTGAAGACGCAATCCGCGATAAAGCAAAGATTAGGATAAGGCCGGTGCTTTCGTCAAAAAGCAAAATCGCCCAGGCCATAGAAACTTATTACGAGGCGCATGAGACCTTGTATGATTTATTGAAACATATAGTGAGTGAAGAACATGTGGAGTTTATTACGGATGACACAAGCGGGGCAGGCTATATCGAAGTCGCCAAAGATACCCAGATCCCGGTGATGCGGCTGGTGAATATCATGTTTGGCGATGCCGTAAAGTCCCGCGCTTCCGATATCCATATCGAGCCGCAGGAGGGGAATTTCCGCGTGCGCTACCGCATCGACGGAGAGCTGCGCGATATTATGAAACTGCCGTTTACGCTGCAGCCGGCGCTGGTAAACCGGATAAAAGTGCTGGCAAACCTGGATATCGCCGAAAAGCGTAAAACCCAGGACGGCCGCATGAAAGCGTCAATTAACGGCAAAAAAATCGATATCCGTGTTTCCATAATTCCGGTTTATCACGGAGAAAAAGCGGTATTGAGAATACTTAACCCGGAAGAAGCGATTTTCGACCTTGAACGGCTAGGGGTAGATGCGGCCGGGATGAGCATGTTGCGAGATGCGTTTTCCAAATCGCACGGGTTTATTTTGGTAACCGGGCCCACAGGCTCAGGCAAGACCACAACCTTATACGCGGTACTTGACTGCATAAAAGGCGAGAACACGAATATTATTACGATCGAAGACCCGATAGAATATTTAACTGAAGGCATAAACCAGATCCAGGTAAACCCGGCAAAAAATATCACCTTTGCCAACGGGTTAAGAAGCATCTTGAGGCAAGACCCCAACGTGATTTTGGTCGGCGAAATCCGAGATAAAGAAACAGCGGATATCGCCTTCAGGGCATCGCTTACCGGGCACCTTATTCTCTCCACCGTACACACAAACAATGCGGTCGCGACGATTACCCGCCTGCGCGATTTGGGGCTGGAGGCGTACATTATCGCTTCTTCCCTGAACATAATTATTGCCCAGCGGCTGGTAAAACGGGTGTGCCCGGATTGCCGGATAGAGTATGCGCCGGACCAAGAACTGCGGGACAAATTCCGGCAGCAGCTGGAAGATTTAAAAATAGATAAATTTTATAAAGGCAAGGGCTGCAAGAAGTGCGACTTTAGCGGCTGGTTTGGCCGAAAGGCTATTGTTGAAATCCTAAAAGTCGACGAAAAAATAAAGGCGTTGATTACGGACAATGCCGCGGAAGAT
>JAHJAO010000022.1 GCA_018813905.1 Candidatus Omnitrophota bacterium | reverse complement strand
CATTATGACGTTTCAGATCCATAGGGGCAGATATGATTTGTCAAATTTTTTTGTTACAGCTATCTTATAAAAAAACTGAAAGAGTGGCCGCTTAAAGACTAAATGCGGGCACTCTTTTTTATTATATAAACTATTCAAGAAAAAAAGGAGGATGGAGATGAAGAAAAGTTTAATTTGGGGATTGGGGCTGGTATTTATAGTTTCTTTTTTAATGACTTTTTCTGCTACCAGTTCAGTGTTTGCGCAGGAAGATACGGTAACTATCGGTTTAAATGTTCCGCTTAGCGGTTCATACCAGGACCAAGGGGAAGATGAACTGAGGTCGTATAAGCTGGCGATTGATGAAGTAAACACTAAAGGCGGGATATTAGGGAAAAAAATTGTTTATGTGGTAAAGGATACGCAAACCAACGCGACTGTTGCCGGAGATAACGCCCGGGAATTATATACAACCAATAACGCGGTTATGGTTACGGGCGGCTCAAGCAGTGCCGTGGCTATCGCGCAGGGAAATGTCGCTGGAGAGTTAAAGAAGATTTTTATGGTCGGGCTTTCTCATTCCAACGCCACGACCGGTTTTGAAGATAATCCAAAAACCGGAGAATCCTATCAAGCGGTTAACCGGTATATGTTCCGCTGGTATAATAACGGCCATCAGACAGCCAAGGCCATGGCCAGTACCCTACTTGAGAAGTTCGGCAAAGACGCTAAGTATTTCTATATCACCGCGGATTATACCTGGGGCTGGAGTGTGGAAAAGTCTGTAAAGACGGTATTAGAAGCTGCTGGTTGCCAGACCGTGGGTGCGTTGCTTGTGCCTCTGGGCGAGAAAAGCTTTGTGCCGGCTCTTTTAAAAGCGAAAATGGCCAAGCCGGATGTTTTGGTTGTGGTTGAATTCGGCAAGGATATGGTCAATTGCTTAAAGCAGGCCAATTCCATGGGGTTGAATAAAGAAATGCAGATAACTGTGCCGCTAATGGAGCTGTATATGGCCAAAGGCGCCGGCGCGGAAAATATGCAGGGCGTTATTTGTTCTGAAATCTGGGTATGGCAGCTGATGGATAAATACCCGGGCTCCAAAGAATACGTGGACAAATTCAAGGCCAGATATGACCGTTATCCGGGAAGCGCCGCGGCTTCGGCTTGGATGGCGATTAAGCTGTATGCGGATGGTGTGACAAAAGCGGGTACATTTCAAGCGGAAGCAGTAGCTAAGGCCTTGGAAGGGCACCGGTTTACGGTTTTAAAAGATGAAGAGCGTATTAACGATTTTGACCATCAGGCAGTTACCAGCTGCGTTATTTTGGAAGGTAAAGCGCCTTCAGACATGATTAATGAATGGGATTTCTTTAAGATAATCGGTATTGTGCCGGGAGAAAAGATTGCCCAGACCAAGGCGGAAAACCCGGTTGTCTGGAAAGAACAGTTCTAAGAGAACAATAGAAAAATAGTTATGTTAAAAACAACCAAAATCATAACCATAATTTTGTGTATCGGGGCAGTTGTTTTTGCTGCCGGCGCAAATACTGTTTGGGCGCAGGCAGGGGGCAATAACAAACTTCAGCTAACCGTAGGCATAATTGCTTCCGTAGAAGAACTGCCGGTTGTTCTTTCCAAAAAAGAAACAACGATGCCCCTTAACAAAATTGACCTGAAAGTAGAGGTATTCAATTCCTGGACGGCCTTGGAAGCGGCTTTCCGCACGGGCATGGTCGATGCCGCGGGCATAACCGTGCTTAAGGCGTTTAAGATGCAGCTGGACAATGTGCCGATGAAATTAGTGTTGCTTTTGCATCGTAAAGGGTCTTCTCTGGTGTTTACTTCTAAAGCGACCGAAGAGAATTTAAGGGGAAAGCTTATCGGCGTCTCCGGTAATGATACCAACCAGGTTTTGGTTTTGGAGCGTTTTTTAGAGAAAAAAGGCTTGAGATTAGGTTATGATGTCCGCTACATCCTTATTCCTTTCCGGCGGGCGGTTACTCTATTAAAGGAAGAAAAAATCGGAGGATTTGTTCTGCCTGAGCCCTATGGCGTTATGGCTCAGGCAGAACCAGGCCTTGTGCAAGATTATATCCTGGGCAAGGATGTAATGCCCGAGGGCATTGATGTGGTTTTAATAATTAATCCCAAAAAAATAGCTGAGAACCGGGTGGCAATTGCCGAGTGGATTTCCAGCATTGTAAAATCCGGTGCTTATATCGAAGATGATAAACGGAAGACTAAAGGAGAACAGGTCAGCCTGATTCAGCATGATATTTTGAATATTGATCCGGCGCTAATGCAGAAAGCGTTAGGTACGAATATTCAGGCAATAGACTATAGTGATTTATACCCTAATATCAGCGATTTGGAAAAGGTTATGAAAAAAGGATTGTCTTTGGATATTCTTTCTGGAGTGGTAAAATTATCTGATATGGTGGATACCAGTTTCACGCGTTAGTTAAAAAGAGGCAAAAATGGCAGAAGAAGATAGAGAGATTACCCAGACTGAGCAGGAAGCAAAGGGGTTTAAGCTGAAACTCCGGCTGTCGCATAAGATCTTGGCGCTTGTAATTATTACGATAGTTTTTTCCGGCGCCGGCGCTATTGTTTCCGGTATTATTTCTCAGAAAAGGATGGAAGTGGTCATAACCGATACGGTAACCAAAGGCTACGAAGGGGTTTTTATCCAGATAGAGGAGATATTTGGTAAATTTAAAGAAATCGCCGAGCAAAGCGTGCGTGAGACCAGTGGCCTGATCGCCTTGGAAGTGATCAAGAATATTTCCGCCAAAGGCCAGCAGAATTTACAAAAATATGTGGAAAAGACGATAAACGATGTTGTGTCCGAGGTGAGTGTGTCCGTGGTCAAACTTAAAGAAGCCATGGAAGGCGGGTTTAACGCTTCATTGGGCAAATCTTCCGATTCCATGGGCGCGATAATGACCGAAAGCGGAAAGTCCCAACAAATATTAGGGAACATATCGTCTCTGCGGATGGAAACATTGGCGGATTCCAACGACGCGAATTTAAAGAGAATCCGAAGAAGTTTGGATATAATGAGAGAAAATCTTGAGGAATCAAAAGCACTATTCAGCGAAATCGTAGATGAAAATACCATTGCGATTATGGAAACCGCGAATAAGCAAGCGGTCAATGGCGAGAGTTTTGATACCAATAAGTTTATGAGCTTTATTATTATGGAACAGGAAAAGGTTAAAGCGGCCCAAGCCAAGCATTATGATGAAATATACGCGAATACGGAAAAAGAGTTTACAAAGATAATGAAAAAGATGAACGTGGAAATGGATTTGATGCAGCGGGCCACGCTCAAAGACCTGGAGCTTGAAACAAGAATTTCGGGTAAGATTATGGAGAACTTGTTTGAAACCGTTATTTCGGATTTAATCGTCGTTCAGACCCAGGAGACGGGAAAGGCGTTTGATACGGAAAGAGAGTTGAGCAGCAAAATAGCCAGTTTGCAAACAGATGTACCGCAACAACTTAGAGAATATGGAGAGCAGACGACTAAGGAAATAGACAGAAAAACCGCGGAAACCGTAGAAGGCGCGCAGAATGTTATTATTAAGGCCAGGGCGCGGCTTGAAGATAGCCGCGATAAACTTAGCGGAGAATTGGAAACAGCTAAGACCGCATCCATTAATAATGTAAGAGAAAATGTGGGCGATGTTGGGAAAATAACTTTAGCCACAATTTCCATATCCATGATGATTGTCGCAAGCGTGTTAATCTTCGTGGCCCTGTTTTTAACCAAAGCGATTACCCGCCCGGCAACGGTGATGCTGGAAATGTTAAAGGGTATTGCTAAAGGAAAAGGCGACCTTACGCAAAAGGTCAATATTGCCACGTCCGATGAAATCGGAGAGTTGGGTAAATGGTTCAACTTATTTTTGGAACATATGCGCAGCCTGATCGCTAAGATATTGGATGCCGCGAGCAAAGTATCTACTTCGGCCGAACAGTTTTCTTCCAACGCTGAGGAAATAAATGCTTCGATTAATGAAATGGGAAATTCGGTAATGAATATCGCCAGCGGCGCGGATGTCCAGGTCAATAAAATTGAAGAAGTGCAGAGGGTATTTGCAGAATTATCCGGCAGCTTGGATAAAGTCACGGAAGATACAAAAGGGGCAACGGAAAGGGTTATCGATTCTTCTGCAAACGCGGATGAAGGTAAAAAATCCGTTTATGACCTTATTTCCAAAATTGACCAGATTACGGGAGCGGCGGTGGCGTCGGCCCAGGCAATTCAGGAATTAAAAAACAGCTCGAACGAAATAGGGGAGATTGTCAATACGATAACTTCTTTTGCCGACCAGACAAACCTGCTGGCGCTAAACGCCGCGATTGAAGCGGCGCGGGCCGGAGACGCGGGCCGGGGGTTTGCGGTTGTTGCCGAAGAGGTAAGAAAATTAGCCGAAGGTTCGGCAACGGCGGCCAATAAGATTTCCGCTTTAATAGAAAAGATTGTAGGAGAGATAGAGAAAGCGGTTAATTTGGCGATTATGGAAAAGGAAAAGGCGGAAGAAGGAAAGAACATTGCGCAGATCGCGGGTAAAATGCAGGATCAGATTTCCTCGGCTACGGCTAAAGCAAAAGAATTCATGTTGAAAATTCAGGAACTTGTGCCGCAGCAACTTGCGGCCACCAATAAGGTTATGGACGCGGTTAAAGATGTGTCCAATGTCGCTAATACAAACGCTCAGTCCAGCCAGTCTGTTTCCTCAAGCACCGAGGAAGTTACGGCTTCTATGCAGGAGATGACTTCGGCTGCGGGCGAACTTGCCAAGGTAGCCTCTTCCTTGAAAGTGCTGGTAGAACAATTCAAAGTAAAATAATTCTCCTTTCCCCTCTAAAAGTTTAAATCTAAAATCAGCTTACAGGAGCGTTTATTTTTTTTCGCAAGCAATATTGAAATAATCAGTTTTTAAGACTGATTTTATACTTGACAGTAGGGTTATTTTTTTGTACTATAACTATTACTGATATATATACTTTTGTCGATTTGCGTTTATTCATAAAACGGGTATAACTAATAGGGGCCAAAGCGATTAAAATATGTTTAAGTTGAAAATATTTTCAAAAACTTTAGAGTTTAAGATAGCCTTTTGGCTGAATTCAGCGCTGATTTTAGTACTAACCGTAACTGCGGTTGTAAATACTACCACTCAAAACCGCACTTTGCTTGAACAGGAAAAACGGCTGGCATTGGTGCTTACGAAAAGCATATTGAACGCGCTTCGCTTTCCTATGCTTAACGGAAATCAGGAGAATGTACAGAAGAGCTTCGATAATCTTGCCGCGGAAGCATTAATAAAAGTTTTGTATTTGACGGATAAAGATGGAGTTATAAGAAGAAGTACGGATAAGAGTATAATCGGGCGCAGCATTGATAGTGCTCATACACAGTCGAAGCAGGGAATAGTTCAGGAATTTGAGAAAAGCCGGCTGATAAAAGACGGAAAGAAAGTTTCGGCGACATATATTTTGATTAGGAACGAAACTGCGTGTGCCGCCTGTCATGGAGAATCGTCCGGTGACAATGTTCTGGGAGTTTTAGGTTTGGAACTTGATTGGGATAAAATTTCCGCTGCCGTTAACGAGACAAAAGTGCGCAGTATACTAATCTCTATCCTAAGTATTTTGTCTATCAGCATATTATTTATTATTTTACTGCGCCGGCTGGTGATTCGGCCGATCGGCTTTTTAATTAAAGATACGGAGCCGATAACCCGGGGCGATTTGAGTAAAAAGATCCGGGTAACTTCAGAAGATGAAATCGGACGATTAGCGCAGGTGTTTAATGATGTTATTGAAAATTTACATGAGATGGTCAGCCGGATAAGAGAAATGGCTTCCAAGGTTTCTTCGTTTGCCCAGGAAATATCCACTTCTTCTAAAGAAATGAATAGTTCTACTCTGGAAATATCTACGACCATTCAAAAAATCGCCAAAGGCGTTACAACCCAGGCTAAGCGCGTGGAAGATACGTCGCGTCTTATGGAAGAAATGTCCGCCTCGGTAAAACAAATATCGGTAAATGCGAAGACCGCTTCCGTATCTTCGGAAGAGTCTTTAGGGCAGGCAAGAAGCGGCGGCGGCGCGACGACAGAAGCCGTGGAAAAGATGAATAGAATTACGGCGACCGTATCCAATGCCGCGGCGGTAGTTAGGTCATTGGGCGATAAATCTAAGCAGATCGGACAAATTACGGAAACAATAACTTCGATTGCCGATCAGACAAACCTTTTGGCGCTTAACGCGGCGATTGAGGCGGCGCGGGCCGGAGACGCGGGCCGGGGTTTTGCGGTTGTCGCCGAAGAGGTAAGAAAATTGGCTGAAGGTTCGGCTGAGGCCGCGCGGCGTATTGGTACGCTCATTAAAGGCATTCAGGTGGAAACGCCGAAAGCGGTGAGCTCAATTGAGGCGGGCAGCAAAGAAGTTGCCGAAGGCGCTTTGATTGTTTCCCGGGTTTCCGCTGCTTTGGAAAAAATTATCGGCACGGCTAAAGAATCGGCAACAATGGTTAATGAAATTACCGCGGCTACGGCTCGGCAGATGTCCAACGCGGAACAGATTGTTAAAGCCGTGGATGAGGTGGCCGTGGTTGCGGAGGAGTCAGCGTCGGCAACGCAAGAGGCCTCCAGTTCGGCCCAGGAACAGACAGCTTCCATGGAAGAATTAACCGCATCCGCCGAAGAATTGGCGCGGTTAGCGATAGATCTGCAGGCAATGGTGGATAGATTTAAACTTTTGTAGGCGGTATTCCGATACCATACAACAGTGTTTTTTGTATAAACTAAGGAGGCGATAAAATGCCGGAAAATTTAAAAAATAAAGGCGAAATTCAGCTGGTTGTATTTATGGTCGGCGAAGAGGAATTTGGTGTAGAAATAAATCAGGTGCGGGAAATAGTAAAACTTGTTTCTATCACACGGATGCCCAAGGCACCGGTATTTATCGAAGGCGTGGTAAATTTAAGAGGGCAGATAATAACCGTTATCGATTTAGCCAAGCGGTTGGATTTACCGTCCAAAGGCCGGACAGAAACATCACGCATAATGGTTGTTGAGGTTGGCGGAAATACCGTAGGTATGATTGTTGATTCTGTTTCGGAGGTGCTGCGGCTTACGCCGGACGCGATTGAAGCTACTCCGGCACTTATCGAAAGCGAAGTTCATGAGCAATATTTGAGGGGGGTTGGTAAGATTGATGACAGATTATTAATACTACTCGATTTAAATGAGGTTTTAACCAACGAAGAATTACATCATGCAACAAAGCAGGCGGATGTATTTAAGAATAGCGCGGTTGAGGAATAATCCTTTTTTTAACAAAAACGGAGGGAGGAACGTAGACGATGAGCGCAAAAGTTTTAGTTGTGGATGATGCGGTATTTATGCGTAAAATGATTGGGGATATCTTGAAAAAAGAAGGCTATGAGGTCGCCGGAGAAGCCGAAAACGGGAAAGAAGCCGTGGATAAATACCTGGAGCTTAAACCCGATTTGGTTACCATGGATATTGTCATGCCCAAAGTCGGCGATATTGATGGCATCGGAGCCGTGAAACAGATTATGGAAAAAGATGCCAATGCGAAAATTTTGATGGTTAGTGCGATGGGGCAACATGCTTTGGTCGTAGAAGCAATTCAGGCGGGCGCTAAGGATTTTGTTACGAAACCTTTTCAGCCGTCTCGGGTTCTGGAAGCGGCAAAGCGTGTATTAGAAAGCTAATTTTTCAAAAGACACGACTACATTTTTCTTCCCTTTTTGATTTTTAATAGAGGTTTTGAGGATTTTGTCAAAAGATAAGCTTGTCCTAACGGCGCGACATAAAGATGTTCTTAAGGAAATAGGAAATATATGTGCCGGTAACGCAGCAACCGCACTTTCTCAATTGCTTGGCAAAAAAATTGCGATGAACGTCCCGCAGGTTTACTTTGTACCTATTCAGGAAGTTCCTGAAGTGGTGGGTGGGGCCGAGAAATTGATGGTGAGCATAGTGTTACAGGTCTTCGGTGATGCACCGGGCGTGATTCTTTTTTTATTCCCGCAAACTGATGCGCGCGTATTAGCCGGGATACTAACGGGAAAAAGGACCGCTGAAGGAGTTTTTACCGAAATGGACCAGTCCGCCATAAAAGAGGCGGGCACTATTTTATCTGCAGCCTATCTTAATGCCCTTTCCAGTTTTACGAATTTAGGCCTGATCCCTTCTACCCCCGGAATTGTGATTGATATGGCGGGCGCGCTTGTGGATTATATTCTCATCGAGATTGCTGCCTCGAGCGAGCATGCCTTGTTGATAGATTCGGAATTTATTGATGAAGAAAAAAGTGTGCGCGGCCATTTTTTTCTGCTGCCTAACCCGGGAAGTTTAGAAATAATTTTGAAAGCAATTGGAGAATATAATAGTGGATACTAATGAAATTCATGTAGGCATGGCCGATATGGAAGTATCTAAGTCGCCGGATATTTTGGCGTCATTGGGCATTGGTTCTTGTGTGGCGGTGACGTTGTATGATCCATATAATAAAATCGGCGGATTCGCGCACATAATGTTGCCGGACATAACGGTAGTGAAAAATAAAACTAACCGGAAAAAATTTGCCAATACGGCCTGTGAAGATTTACTCGCAAAAATGCTGGAAGCGGGAGCGAAGAGAAATCTGATAAAAGCAAAAATTGTCGGCGGCGCGCATATGTTTGGATTTGCTAAATCATCCATACTTTTTGATATCGGTAAGCGTAACGTAGATAAGGTTAAAGAAGTGCTTAACGAGTTGAATATCAGAATTCTTGCCGAAGATACCGGCGGTGACCATGGCCGTTCAGTATTTTTTGATCTGGAAACAGGCAAAATACGCGTTCGAAGCGTAGCCCACGGAGAAAAATTTATATGATTCGGGTATTAGTTATCGATGATTCTGCCTTTATGTGCAGAAAAATGAGTGATATATTGAATACATGCGCAGATATTCAAGTTATTGGCACGGCCAGAACGGGCGCGCAGGCGATACAAAAAATCATTGAATTAAAACCGAATGTTGTAACCCTGGATCTTGAGTTACCGGAGATAGATGGTTTAACGGTATTAAGCTATATCATGCATGAAGCCCCTACGCCGGTGGTCATCGTTAGTGCGCATGCCCCTCCGGGAAGTAAAAACGCGCTCAAGGCCCTGGAATTAGGTGCCGTGGATATTTTAGCGAAGCCAAGCGGAGAAATATCTATAGATATTGATAAATTAAGTAAGGAGTTGATAGACAAAGTAAAGGTTGCGAATTCGAAGAATGTCCGCCATATAAGTTCCATAATAAATAGGATAATGCGCCATTCGCAGCCGGAAAAACCAACCACCGACAACTTTAAAAAAATAATTGCTATCGGAGCCTCGACCGGGGGGCCGAAGGCGATAAAAGAAATTCTGCCTTATTTTCCGGAGAATATTCCGGCCGCATTTTTGATTGTACAGCATATGCCGCCTGAGTTTACAAAGTCTATGGCCAATCGGCTGAATTGGGTTACCAAGATTGAAGTAAAAGAAGCGGAGGAAGGCGATGTTGTCAAATCCGGCCGGGGATATCTTGCCCCGGGGGATTATCACATGGTGGTTAAAAAAGAAGGAAGCGACTTTGTTATTCATCTTAACCGCGATGCGCCGGTGCATAGCGTGCGTCCGTCAGTTACGGTGATGATGAATTCCGCGGCGGAGGCATTTGGACCGCGTACGGTGGGAGTCTTGCTTACGGGCATGGGCCAGGACGGAGTCGAAGGCATGAGGAAAATAAAAGAGGTAGGCGGAAAAACTTTAGCCGAAGACGAATCGACTTGTGTGGTTTTTGGCATGCCGAAAACGGCGATAAAAGAAGGGATTGTAGATAAAGTTGTGCCGCTTTCTCATATGGGTATTGAGATTATGAAATGTATCGAAAGCTTATAAAATGAGGATTTTTAAGTAATGGGAGTTGAACAGTATCGGGCTTTATTTGTAGCCGAATCAGAAGAGCATTTGCAGATAATGAATAATGCCGTACTGTCTTTAGAGAAAGATTCGGGTAGCGCAGAAATTCTAAACGAGATTTTCCGCAGCGCGCATACTTTAAAAGGCATGGCGGCGACAATGGGCTTTGAAGCGCTTGCCAAATTGACGCACAAAATGGAAGATGTTTTGGATATATTCCGGACGCAAAAAATGTCCGTGAGCACGGAAGTAATTGACGCCCTGTTCAAATGTCTGGACATGTTGGCGTTGTTGCTGGAAGAAATAAAATCGGAAAAGGAAATGAATTTAAACGTGGACGCGATAATTTTGCAATTAGAAAGCGTTATCCCCGCAATCAGCTCAAATACGAACAGTATCACCCAGGAAGAAAAGCGGGATATTTGTTTAAATGATCTGGAAAGAAAAAATTTAGTTAATACCGTCAAAGAGCACGATTTTAAAATTTATACGATCGATGTACAGCTATCGCCTGAATGCCGGTTGAAATCTGTCCGCGTATTTATGGTGATTAATAAACTAAATAGTTTAGGGGAAGTCGTAAAATCCGCGCCATCAACGGAAACGTTGGAACAGAATCAGTTCGGCAGCGCGTTTTCGCTTCTATTCTTGACTAAAAGCACGAAGAGGAAACTGGATGAAGCTTTAGAAAATATTTTGGAGGTTGATGCGGCAAAAATAAAAGAAATAAAGGATATAAATGAATTGCTGGCCGAAGAAAAAAGTGCGGCAGAATCCGTGCCGATAGCAACAGTTGCGAAAGGAAAAAAAGAAACTTTAGTTAAAGATTTAACGCAACATTTCAGCTTTAAGAAAATCCAAAGCATTAGGGTGAGCACGGATAGGCTCGATAAGTTGATGAATTTGGTCGGCGAATTAGTAATTGCCAAGATCAGGATAATTCAGATCGCTCTTTCTCAGCAGATACAGCCGCTAACGGAAATCTTGGCCAATATCGATAGGCTAACCGGGGAATTGCAGGATGAAGTTATGCAGGCGCGTCTTATTCCCATGGCGCAGGTATTTGACCGTTTCCCGCGCATGGTGAGGGATTTGGCGCGTAGTCAGCAAAAACAGATAAATTTTGAAATCACGGGCGGAGAAATAGAGATGGACCGGACGGTACTGGATGAAATTGCCGATCCTCTGGTTCATCTTTTGCGAAACGCAGTTGACCACGGGATAGAATTGCCGCAAGAACGTAAACGCGCGAATAAAAACCCGGTCGGAACAGTAAAACTTATTGCTCAAAGAGAAAGAACGTGTGTTTTGGTTAAAATCGGTGATGACGGCCAAGGTATTAATCCGAAGATGCTGCGTGAGATAGCCATAAGAAAAGGATTTTTAACGGAGGAAGAGGTAAATAAGTTAAATGATCGGGAAATGTTAAATATCATCACTTTACCCGGATTCAGCTCAGCTAAGGAAGTAACGGATACATCGGGCCGGGGCGTCGGTATGGATGTTGCCAAGATGAAAATTGAGGCCTTAGGCGGAAGCTTAAGCTTTAATTCAGAACTGGGCAAGGGCAGCGAATTTAATTTGAAGCTGCCGCTTACCGTGGCAATTATCCGGGCAATGCTGGTATCTGTAGGCAGCGAAACTTATGCGGCGCCGATTGCCAATATCGTCGAGACCGTAAAAGTGGCTCCGGAAAAAATTAAATACATAGAGAAATTTGAAGTTATTAATTTAAGAGGTGAAGTGCTGCCTTTGGTTCGATTGGGGAAAATTTTAAATACTTCCGTTAAAAAGGAAGCAGTTGATGATAGAAGGAGATGGCAGGAAGAAGATGGAAATGTTTCTATTGTTGTAGTGGAAAGCACAGGCAAAAAAGCGGGATTGGTAGTGGATGGAGTGTTGGGGCAACAGGAAGTGGTTATCAAATCTGTCGGTGCTCTTTTAAAAGGCATTAAGGGATTTGCCGGCGCTACGATTTTAGGAGATGGCCGGGTAGCGCTCATTTTAGATGTAGCTACGTTAATAGGCTACGAAGAATATAGAAAATGAATTTTACAAGAGATCATATCAAATTCACACAGTGACTTATGTTCGCGTGGTTTCCTGTCTGCCGACAGGCAGGCATAAGTCACAGGTTTATTAAAGGAGGAAACAATGTCCAATTTAACTGATATCCAACTGGATGCCTTAAGAGAAATGGGCAATATCGGCTCGGGGAACGCGGCGACCTCTTTGTCTCAATTAATTACCGAAACCGTAAACATTAGTGTTCCCGCCGTTAAAATTATGCCTTTAAAAGAAGTGTCGTTTTTCCTTGGCGGGCCGGAGAAATTGGTTTATATCGTATATTTAGAAGTTTTAAGAGAGATGCAGGGTACGATGCTGACTATTTTTACTCCGGAAAGCGCGAGTTTCTTAGGAAAAAAGTTGTTTAAAAAAACAGAGGTGGATTTACAGGAGGAAATCAGCCAGTCGGCGTTGAGAGAAGTAGGTTCCATTCTTTGCGGTTCTTATTTAAGCGCTTTGAGCCAAATAGTAGGGATCACTTCGGTTGCTTCTGTACCGGTAATGGCCAGTGATATGCTGGGCGCGGTTTTGGATTTTATTCTGGTTGAAATCGGACAAGTAGCTGACGAGGTTATCTTAATCGAAACAGAGTTACTGGTAGCCGGCACCAAGCTGGAATGTTCACAACTATATCTGCCTAAGCCGGAAGCATTAGAGAAAATTTTAGGAGCCATTGGGATGGGGAGCTGATAGATGCCGGTTATGAAGAATCAAAATGATTTGATATTTTCCTTAGATATCGGAACCCGCAAAGTCGTCGGCATTGTGGCGGAGAAACTCGCCGATGATACCCTGCGGATTATTGACGCGGAAATTATGGAGCATAAATCCAGGACAATGCTCGATGGACAGATTCATAACATTAATGAAGTGGCGCAGATAACTAAAACCATCAAGAAAAATTTAGAAAACAGGCTAAATATAAGACTGGAAAAGGTCGGGGTTGCGGTTGCCGGAAGGGCGCTAAAAACCATACAGTCAAAAATTGAAAAAAACATTTCTCAGGATGAGGAAATCAAAGAAGATCAGGTGCGCAACCTTGAATTAGAGGCGGTAAGCAGCGTGCTCAAAAATGCAAGTTGCGATTTTGGGGCCGGAGATTATTATTGTGTGGGTTATAGCGTGGTTTACTACGAGCTGGACGGAGAAACCATCGGGAGCTTAATCGGCCATTTTGGGAAAACGATAACGGTGGATGTAATCGCTACATTTTTACCACGGGTTGTACTGGACAGCATGTTTAGTGTATTGCGGAGAGCGGAGTTAGAAGTGATAAATCTTACCCTTGAACCGATAGCCGCCATAAATGTTATCATCCCGCCTGATCTTAGACGATTGAATTTGGTGTTGTTGGATATCGGCGCCGGCACATCGGATATCGCCCTGACCCGGGCCGGAACTATTTTTGCCTATGGCATGGTTCCGGAAGCCGGAGATGAAATTACCGAGTTAATCTGCGAAAAATATATTCTTGATTTTAATACTGCGGAAACGGTTAAAAGATTACTTACTACGCAAACAAAGGTCAAGTTTAAAGACATATTGGGCCGAAATCATGAAATCAGCTCAGAGAAAATAATGCAGGAGATTCAGCCGCGGGTGAAACAATTGGCCGGCGCCATTTCCAGCTTTGTGCTTGAGCTAAATCAGAAAATACCGCACGCGGCAATATTAATCGGAGGGGGAAGCCTGACACCGTTATTTAATAAAGAGTTGGCCGATGCTTTAGGGCTCGATGAGTCTAACGTGGGAATTCGTTTGCCCGAAATGATCACTCAAATAGAAGATAAGGCCGGGATATTAAAGGGGCCGGAAATGGTGACCCCTATCGGTATATCTGTAATGACCGCAAAATCTTCCGGATTGAAATTTATTGATATTTATATAAATGAGAAGCGTTACAACATCTTGGATATGCGCCAGGAATTGGATGTTTTAGGCGCCTTGGTTGCCGCCGGAGTAGACCAGATGCGCTTATATGGAAAAATCGGGCAGGCTATTTGCGTGGAAGTTAATGACAAATTGAAAGTATTGAAAGGGAAAGTTGGGCATCCTGCTCAGATTAAACTGAACGGCGAGCAAGTGGATTTAAGCTCAAAAGTAAAAAGTAAAGATATAATAACTTTTAAGGAAGCGCTGGACGGCCAAGATGCCGAGGGAAAAGTCCGGGATGTGATTGAAGAAGACATAAAATGCGAAATAACTTTCAACGGGCAAAAAATGCAGTTTATGCCGCCGATATTTGCAAGCGGTGTTTTGGTAAGCTTGGATACGCAAATTTTCGACCGTGCCCGCATTGAATATGAACGGTCCGTAACCGTTGCGGACATATTAGGGCAGGCCGGAGTGGATTTGAATATGCTAAAAGAGAGGGAAATTGTCGTACGCGTTAACCGCCAGCCGCGGGTTTTATCACAGAGCAATTTTTCTTTACTCGTCGACGGCAAACGCGCGGCTTTGAACAGTAAAGTTTATGATGGTAGCGCGATAGATTTAAAAACCGAGCAAAATGAATTCTGCCGGGTAAGAGATGTCGTTGAACCGCCTCCGGGCACCAAAAGTGTGCATGTTTTATTAAACGGCCAGGAGCATATAATCGAGGGCAATCCCGGAAAAATTTTTATGAATGGACAGCTGGTCGATCTCGATGAATTTTTAATCGACCGGGCCGAGATAATTACCGCTTCTGCCGATACCCTGCCGCCGACGGTTTCTCAGTTATTAGAATACTTGCCTTTTAATTTTGAAGAACAAAGAGGAAAAACACTTAAGATTACGGTTAATGGGCAATCTGCAGGTTTTACCACGCCCCTTTGCGAAGGCACAAATGTCGATATCTGCTTTGAGGAAAGAGAACCGCTAAGTTAGATGAAACCCCGCATTTCTATAACGGCTAAATTATGCGATAACGGATAAAGTTGTTTTTTTAAACAGCTGTTAGCAGTAAAAAGGTTGATACATTCGATAACCAGCCTCGCTGTCCTGAAGATGTTTTTCTAAAGCTGGCTAGGCGGGCAAACCTCAAAGGTTTCTGCTCAGCATCAAGCCGAACGTTCAAGGATAACCGCCGCTGTTTAACATTGGAATATCCCAAATGGCTTGACTACTTTTTTTAAATAAGCTATTATATCAACGACTATTATATGATAGGATGAAAAGTAATGAAGAAACTGGTTATTGTCGAGTCTCCGACGAAAGCAAAAACTATAAGCAAAATTTTAGCTGGGGAATACACGGTTTATTCTTCTATGGGGCATATTATAGATTTACCCCGGAGAAAAATCGGGGTTGATGTTGAACAGGATTTTAGTCCTACCTATGTTGTTATCCCGGGAAAGAAAAAAACGCTTTCCCAACTTAAAAAAGAGGCAAAAAAGTCGGTAGAAATTTATCTTGCTACTGATCATGACCGGGAAGGGGAGGCGATAAGCTGGCATCTTAAGGAACAGTTGCAGGATAAAAAAGGCAAACAGAAATTTTTGCGGGTAATCTTTCATGAGATCACGCCTGGCGTTATAAAAGAAGCTTTTACGCACCCTATCGGTATTGATCAGAACAAAGTAAACGCGCAACAGGCCCGGCGGGTTTTGGACCGCATCGTGGGATATTTTTTAAGCCCCTTACTTTGGCAGAAAGTAGCTAAGGGGTTGAGTGCGGGGCGGGTGCAGTCCGTGGCTTTAAGGCTGTTGGTCGAGCGGGAACGGGAAATTGAAGGATTTAAACCGGAAGAATACTGGAAAATTGAAGCGAACTTGAAAAAGAAAATAGCGGAAAGCTTGGTTTTCAGCGCTGAACTGGATAAGTGCGAGGGCAAGAAAATAAAAATCGAAAACGAAAAAAATGCGCAAAGCATTTTGATGGAGTTGAAAAAAGAAAAATATGCCGTAAGTTCGGTTGAAAAAAAAGAAAGAAAGCGCAAGCCTTATCCGCCGTTTATAACCAGCACTCTTCAGCAGGACGCGTTTAACAAATTAAGATTTACCGCGCGCAAAACAATGATTATCGCCCAGCAGCTATATGAAGGTGTGGAGTTGGGCGAAGAGGGCCCGGTAGGCGTCATTACTTATATGCGCACCGATTCTGTAAAAATCGCCGATTCGGCAATTAATCAAATCCGGGAGTTTGTAAATAAGGTTTATGGCAAACAATATCTTCCTTCTATGCCGAGGATATATAAGTCCAAACGTTCGGCTCAAGAAGCGCACGAAGCTATCCGCCCTACTTTGATTTCGCGCACGCCGGATGATATCAAAGAATTGCTGACGCCGGAGCAGTTTAAGCTATACGAATTGATCTGGAAAAGGGCCGTTGCCAGCCAAATGAACGAAGCGAAGTTTCTTACCAATTCCATCGGGATTCAAGCCGGAAGGTACTTATTTATCGCTACCGGTTCGGTCCTGTTGTTTGACGGCTTTCTTAAAGTTTATAGTATCAGCGAGGAAAGTTCGGATAAGCAGATGCCGGATTTAGAAAAAGGCGAGATATTAGACCTGGTAAAACTTATTCCTTCTCAGCATTTTACCCGGCCTCCGGCCCGGTACAGTGAGGCGTCTTTGGTTAAGATTCTGGAGGAAAAAGGAATCGGCCGACCCAGTACTTATGCGCCGATTATCCATACGCTCGTAATGCGCGACTATGTACGCCGGGAAAAAGGATATTTTATGTGTACGGAACTTGGGATAAAGATTAATGATATCCTGGTGGAATATTTTCCGGATATTATCGATATCCAGTTTACGGCAAATATGGAGGAAGAGCTGGATAAGGTAGAAGAAGGAAGGCTTGACTGGGTAACAGTTTTGAAGGATTTTTATACGCCGTTTAAGAAGCGGTTGGATTTTGCTAAGAAAAATTTAAAAAAAGAAGTTATTAAAACAGAAGAAATTTGCCAATTATGCGGAAGTCCCATGGTAATCAAATGGTCGCGCCGGGGCAAGTTCTTAAGTTGCTCTAAATTTCCGGAATGCCGTTTTGCCAAATCGATTTCTTCGGGGGTAAAATGCCCGGCTGATGCCTGCGGGGGAGAGTTGATTTTGCGGCGTTCAAAGCGAGGCGCTAAATTCTACGGGTGCAGCAATTATCCGAAATGCACCTATGTCAGCCGTTTTTTGCCTACGGACAAGAGTGATGAGACAAAAGAAGAGTAGACCGATAACGTTATGGAACGATATGTTGATAAATTTATTAATTACTTAAAAATAGAAAAAGATTACTCGCTGCATACGCTGATAAATTACAGTATTGACTTAAAAAAATTCTCCGCTTTTTTCAAGGATAAAGACGCGAAAGATATTTCCGTATTGGATGTACGCCGCTTTTTGGTCGATTTGCGCCAGGCCGGATTTAAAAAAGTGAGTATTGCCCGCAAAATGGCGTCTCTACGGTCCTTTTTTAGGTTTCTGGCGAGAGAAGGGTTTATCAAGACCAATCCCATGGTGGGATTGGTGGGGCCGAAATTGGAAAAAAAACTGCCGATATTCTTGAATGAAGATGATATGTTTAAACTCCTGGACAGCCCCTCTACGGATGAACTTTCCGGGTTGCGCGATAAAGCTATTCTGGAAACATTATATAGCACGGGGATTCGGGTCAGCGAGCTGGTAGGGATGAATATTGAAGATATCGATTTTATCGGAGGAGTATTAAAAGTTTACGGTAAAGGTAAAAAAGAACGCCTTGCTCCTATCGGTGATAAGGCGCTGCGCGCGATTAAAAATTACCTGGATAGGCGCAATACCGTTGCTTCTTCTTCCACTCGCGCTGTTTTTTTAAATAAAAACCGGCGCCGGCTTACGGATAGAAGCGTGCGTAATATTGTTGAAAAATATAT
>JAHJAO010000021.1 GCA_018813905.1 Candidatus Omnitrophota bacterium | reverse complement strand
TTTGGGCTCAATCCTTATCGAAGAGGAGGTTGTCACAAATGCAATCGAGCTTTTAGATGAGGATTGTTTTTATAAAGAAAACCATCGGATTATTTACCAGGCGATATTGAGTTTATTCAGTGAAAATAAAGCGATCGATCTTATAACTCTTACCGACGCATTGCGGCGGCAAGGTCAGTTGGAGAATATTGGAGGCGTGACGTATCTGGCTGAACTTACAAATGTCGTGCCTACGGCGGCGAATGTAATCCATTATGCCAAAATAATCAAAGAAAAGGCGCTCTTGAGGAAGTTAATCAATACCGCTACCCAAATAGTCACTCAGAGTTATGAATCAGACCAGGATGTTAATAACCTTTTAGACAAAGCCGAAAAACAGATTTTTGAAATTGCCAGCACCAAGATTAAGGGCGGATTTGTGCTGGTTAAAGAATTGATAAAAGACAGCATCGAAACTATTGAAAAATTATACCAGAGAAAAACTCAAGTGACGGGAGTATCTACGGGTTATCAGGATTTAGACCAGATAACCGCGGGACTGCAGCCTTCGGATTTAATTGTCGTCGCCGGCCGGCCTTCTATGGGGAAAAGCGCGCTTGTCTGTGGATTCGCCGAATATGCGGTTATGCAGATAAAAGTGCCTACGGCGATATTTAGTTTGGAGATGTCCAAGGAACAGCTCGTACAAAGAATCCTCTGTTCGCATGCGCGGGTAAATATGCAGAATGTAAGGACGGGATTTCTTTCTAAAGAACATTGGGGTGCTTTAGTAAATGCGGCTGGAAAGCTTTCTCAATCGCCTTTGTTTATTGATGATACGCCGAGCGCAAATGTATTGGAGCTTCGGGCTAAAGCCAGACGCCTTAAAGCGCAGCACAATATAGGGTTAGTAATTCTGGATTACATGCAGCTGATGCAGTCCTCCGGGAGCCGGTTTGAAAGCAGGCAACAGGAAATTTCTGATATCTCGCGATCACTGAAAGCGTTGGCGAGAGAACTTAACGTACCTTTGGTAGCGGTAAGCCAACTTTCCCGCGCCACCGAACAAAGAGAAGGTTGCCGGCCGCGCCTTTCGGATTTGCGAGATTCGGGCGCGATTGAACAGGATGCGGATGTGGTAATGCTGCTTTTCCGGGAGGAATATTATAACCCGACGGAAGAGAATAAAAGCGTCGCGGAAGTTAATATTGCCAAACAGAGAAACGGACCTGTGGGCACAAAAAAACTGGTATTTTTAAAAGAATTCAGCCGTTTTGAAAACTATACGGTAAGGGAAGAATAAATGTTAAAAAGGATTAGCTTAATAATAACCGTTATTTTTTTTGTTGCGGGCAGCTTATTTGCTCAAGGCAGCGCTAAGCGAATAGTTCGCAAAGTTGAGGTTTTAAACAATAAAGTGGTAAGTGTTCAAACGATTCTTTCTAAATTGCAAACCCGCCCGGACAGAGAATATTCCACGGTGGCTTTAAGCGATGATATAAAGAGATTGTATGCTACCGGCCTTTTTGATGATGTCAGCGCAGAAGTCGCCGATATCGAAACAGGAGTGAAAGTTATCTTTAAAGTGAAAGAAAAACCGATTTTGGACGAAATCGTTTTTACGGGTCAGAAAAAAATCAAAAAGAGCAGACTGCTCTCCAAGATGAAAGTAAAGAAAAATGAGATATTTGACCAGTTTAAACTCAAGGAAGACGTCGAGACATTAAAAAAATTCTATGCGGAAAAGGGTTTTTCCCTCGTCGTTATCGATTATGTAACAGAAGAAAAGGATAATAAAATTCGCGTAACGATAAAGATAGAGGAAAAACAAAGAGTACGGATTCGAAAGATAACATTTATTGGGAATAAGGAATACAAGGAGAAGCGCTTATTGAAACTTATTAAGACCAGAAAAAAAGGGTTTTTGAGTTCCGGACTTTTTAAAGAGGATGTTTTGGAAGATGATCTGGAAAGGATAGTTGCTTTTTACCATCAGGGCGGGTTTATCGATGCCAAAGTCAGCTCCGAAGTCGATTATAATCAGAAAAAAACAAAAATGTTTATTGCTTTTAACATCGATGAGGGCAAACGATATAAGATTCGGCAAGTCGCCATTAAGGGTAATAAGATTTTTAAAAAGGAAGAGTTAGAGCAAACATTTGAACTGACAAAAGATGCTACTTATACCGAGGAGAAAATAAGGCTTGCGATATCGAATATCCAAAGTTATTATTTTGACCGCGGCTATATAGCGGCTACCGTAAAAGTGGATACAGTGGTAGAGCCGGAGACCGCAGCTGTTGATGTCGGAATAAATATCGCCGAAAGCGGCATAGCTTATGTGGATAAGATTAATATCGAAGGAAATACCCGCAGCAAAGAAGTGGTTATAAGAAGAGAGATGCGTCTTTATCCGGGAGACCGTTATAACGGAGAAAAATTAAAGCGGAGCCGGCAACGGCTTTATAATTTAGGTTACTTTCAGGAGGTTACATTTGATACGGCAGAAAAACCTACGACGTTGCCGGACAAATACGATTTGGATGTTTTTGTTAAGGAAACGAAGACCGGCGAGTTCAGTTTCGGCGCAGGATATAGTTCCATAGATGATTTTATCGGGTTTGTTGATTTAACCCAAAGGAATTTTGACCTGTTTAACTTCCCTACCTTTACCGGAGGCGGGCAGAGATTGCGCATTCGGACCGAACTTGGTTCCAAAAGAAAAGATTATGAGCTTTCGTTTGTAGAGCCGTGGTTTTTAGGGTATCCTGTGGAAGTCGGTTTTAATATTTACCAACGCACCCGGGATTGGGATAAATATGATGAAAAACGTACCGGTTTTAATACCTTTGTCGGGAAGGAGTTCGGAGAATACTGGTCCGGCAAATTGACTTACCGTTACGAGGGGATTAGGCTTTCTGATCTTACAGATGATGCCAGCCGCGAAATCCGGGCCGAGGAAGGGAAAAATAATATCCGTAGTTTAACTACGGATATTACACATGATAGCCGGGATAATGTCTATAATCCAACCAAAGGGCTCTATAACCGCTTAAGCTGTGAGGTCGCCGGCAGTATTTTCGGCGGTGATAAAGATTTTGTGAAATATTACACCCAGAATAGTAAATATTTCCCTTTAAGCGAAAAAGCCGTGCTTGAGCTTGAGGCGAGAGCGGGATTAGTTGAGGCTTTTTCGACGACACAAGACGTCCCGGTTTATGAACGTTTTTATGCTGGTGGCGCAAATACGATTCGTGGCTATAAAGAAAGAAGAGTCGGGCCGGAAGGAGAATACGGAGACCCGATCGGCGGACGGTTAATGTTTATTTTTAATGCCGAGTATACCTATCAGCTGGCTAAGACGTTAAAATGGGCGTTCTTTTACGATATCGGCAATGTCTGGGCCAACCGGTCCCAGTTCGGCTTAGATGATTTGAAACTTAAGGCCGCTGTGGGTACGGGGATTAGGTTAAAGACCCCCCTTGGTCCGATAAAATTGGATTATGGCCGGGCTTTGCATGTAAAACCCGGAGATAAACGTGGCCGGTTTCATTTCAGCATGAGCCATGAATTTTAGTTATCATGTTGATTTAACTAGAGATAGGAACTTTACGTTGACAAATCTAGATAATATGTTAAAATGTGAAAATAATGCGGAAGGAGCTTAAGATGAAAAAAGTGTTTCTTTTTATTTGGGCGGTTATTTTTTGCCTAACGGCAGCTGATTTGGGCTGGGCAGGTGAGTTAAAAATTGGTTATATCAGTTTGTCCACGATTTTCCAGCAGTATAATAAGGTTATCGATTCCAATAAGAAATTGGACGGAGTAAAAAATGATCTTAAAAAATTAATTGACGATGTGCGGGATTTAGGTAAGAATTACGACCAGCTGAGTGATAAAGGCAAGGAAGAGCGGGAAAAGCAGATAAAGGCAAAAGAAGAGGGAATAATCAAGCGCAGAGATGAGCTTAGGAATGAAGAAGACAGGATTTTGAGAGAAATATTGAAAGATATTGAAAATGCTACGCGGGAAATCAGACAAAAAGAGAAGTGGACTTATATTATAGACGATCGTTTAATAATTGACGGGCCGGAAGATATGGATGTTACGAATGAGGTGGTTAAGCTTCTCAATGCGAGCTATAAAGGCAAGTAAGCATATAGAGGAATGAAAAATGCATAAGACTTTGAAGGAAATAGCACAGCTGATTGAGGGGACAGTGGTCGGGGACGATACGGTAGCGATTACTGGTGTTTGCGGTATTAAAGAGGCAAAGCTAGGGGATATAACCTTTGTCGCCAACCCCAGATATATTTCGCTGATGGATCACACCCAAGCTTCGGCAATAATAACCACGCCTGATGTTAAAAATGCTCCCAAGCCTTTGATTATAACCGAAAACCCATCCTTGGCTTTTGCCAAGCTGCTATCGTTGGTTGCGCCCAATAATGCGCATGGGTATAAGGGCATCCACCCGACGGCGGTTATCGGAGAGAATGTTAAATTGGGCAATAACATAGCCATTTATCCTTATGTGGTCATAGAGGATAATGCGGAGATCGCCGATAATACGATTATTTTTGCGGGTGTATTTGTTGGATATAATAGCAAAATTGGCGCGGATACCATAATTTATCCGCATGTTAGTATCCGGGAAAGGGTTGAAATCGGCAATCGGGTTATTATCCATAGTGGGACGGTAATCGGCAGTGACGGATTTGGGTTTGCCACAGTCAAAGGGTTACACCATAAAATTCCGCAGATCGGGACGGTAATAATAGAAGATGATGTGGAAATTGGCGCTAACGTTACTATTGACCGGGCGCGGTTCGATAAAACATGGATAAAACATGGTACAAAAATTGATAATTTGGTGCAGATCGCCCATAATGTGGTGATCGGGGAAAATTCTATTGTTGTCGCACAAGCCGGGATTTCTGGCAGTACTGTTGTGGGCAAGAACGTAGTTTTAGCCGGACAAGCCGGGATCATCGGTCATATCACTATCGGCGATAATGCGGTAGTTGCCGCGCAGGCTGGTGTTACCAAATCCGTTCCGAAAGGTACTTGTGTGTCCGGATATCCCGCAAAACCGCATAAAAAAGCAAAACGGATTAATGCATGCGTACAGAAATTACCTGGTTTGTATAAACTAGTGAATCAATTAGAGGGAAAAATCGCTTCATTAGAAGCCGCATTAAAGGAAAAAAATCGTGGAGCTACAGAAGACGATTGTAAAATCAGTTGAGATCGCCGGTATTGGTTTACATACAGGCCAGGAAGTAAAGGTAAAATTTAAACCGGCACCAGTTGATCAAGGCATTGAGTTTGTTCGCGTTGACCTGCCTGATGCGCCCCGAATACGTGCGCATATTTCCAATCTCATTGAAAAACCGCGCCGTACCTGTATTGGCATCCAAAAGGTTGAAATCCATACTATTGAGCATGTGATGGCGGCGCTCTCTGGGTTAGGTATAGATAATATCGTTATTGAATTAGATGCTGAAGAGTTGCCGGGATTAGACGGTAGTGCCTTGCCATTTTTTAAAATTTTAAAACAAGCCGGGATAAAAGAACTAAATTCGCCGCGTGTTTTTTTTCAGCCCAAAGAACCGCTTTATATGGAAGAAGGGGATTCGTCTTTGATGATCCTGCCGGCAAATGAGTTCAGGATATCTTACACCATGAGCTATCCGCATCCTCTGCTTAGTTCCCAATACGCCTCTTTTGATTTCCGGCAGGAGGTGTTCGAACATGAGATCGCTCCTAGCCGTACTTTTTGTCTGCAGCAGGAAGCGGAGGAATTAACCAGCCAGGGCTTGGGCAAGGGCGCGAATTATGACAATACGGTCGTCGTAGGTAAAGAAGGTATAGTAAAAAATAAACTGCGGTTCAAAGATGAATTTGTAAGACATAAAATTTGCGACTTGATCGGTGATCTGTATCTGTTGGGTTACCCCTTAAAAGGGCATGTGGTTGGAATAAAAAGCGGGCACCCCTTAAATATTAAGCTTTTGCAAAAAATTAAACATCTGCATGAACGTCAGACAAAATACGGGATTGGTGTGGTGAGCAGTGAATTCAGCCGCATAGCGCCTTTAAACACGGTGGATGTTCAACAGATTTTACCCCATCGTTACCCTTTTTTATTTGTGGATAGAATTGTGGACTTGAGGGAGGATGAATATGCCTTAGGGGTAAAAAATGTAAGTGTAAACGAACAGTTTTTCCAGGGACATTTTCCCGGGCGACCGGTTATGCCCGGGGTTTTGATTGTGGAAGCGATGGCGCAAGTGGCCGGAGTTTTGATTTTGAGTAAAAGAACCAACTTGGGCAAGCGCGCCTATTTTATGAGTATTGATAAGGTAAAGTTCAGAAGGATGGTATTGCCGGGAGATCAATTGTTTATTGAAGTATCGGTGATTAAATTGAAAACAAAAACCGGGCAGGTTTATGCCCGGGCATTAGTCAATGATAAGCTCGTAGCAGAAGCGATCTTGATGTTTTCCTTGGGCGAGGGTTGAGGCCACTGCGGCACGAAGTTATTTTATATCAATTATGTCCAAAAAAAATATAGTCCATCCTTTAGCTTGTGTCCATCCCAAAGCCAAACTGGCTGCCGGGGTCCAAATTGGTCCTTATACTCAGGTCGATGAGCATGTTAAAATCGAAGCAGAGACAAAAATCGGTACCTCCTGCGTAATTACCGGGCATGCCAGTATCGGGAAACGTTGTAATATTTTTACGGGTGCGGTAATTGGCAGCGTACCTCAGGATTTGAAATATAAGGGAGAAAAAACGGAAGTGATTATCGGCGACGATAATGTTATCCGCGAGTATGTGACCGTGAATTCGGGGACGCAGGAAACCGGTAAAACAGTAATCGGCAACAAGAATCTGTTGATGGCTTATAGCCATGTTGCGCATGACTGTAATATTATGAATGAAACGGTAATTGCGAATGTGGGTACATTTGCCGGACATGTTTGTATTGAAGATAAAGCGGTGGTCGGCGGCATGGTGGCTATCCACCAATTTGTACGTGTCGGAAAATTATCGATTATTGGCGGTTGCTCTAAAGTTGTGCAGGATGTTCCGCCATTCGCCTTAGTGGACGGCCATCCCGCCCGCGTTTACGGGATAAACAACACCGGTCTAAAGCGGGCCCAGGTGGATCTGGAAAGCGTAAACCTGATAAAAAACGCATTTAAGATATTATTCAATATGCAATTATCCACATCTAATGCGTTAGAGAAGATTAAGAAAGAACTTCCTCAAAATCCTTACGTTTCATACCTTATAGAATTTATTGAGAGCTCAAAACGCGGTGTTTGTAAAAGTAATTAGTGCCCACGCCAAAAGCGGAAACTGGTGAGGGGCCATATTGGGGGCCGACACTGCAGCCTCGGTCGGCAATAGCATATAGTTTGGCCGGAATTTTCCGGTATTAACCAATCGGTTGAGTTTTATTTTAGAAGCGTAATGGATAAAATCATACTTATCGCTGGCAACGGTAAATTCCCTTTGCTTTTTGCGGAAGCCGCAAAGCGGGCGGGTACTTATGTCGTGGCTATTGCTTTCCGGGAAGAAACAGACAGAAAAATCGTAAAGTTGGCGGATAAGACCCACTGGATTAGTGTCGGCCAGCTTAAAAAGCTGGTTGAAATTGTGCAAAATGAACAGATAAAAAAGGCGATAATGTGCGGACAGATAAGGCACAGATGGATATTCGCGCCAATCGTATTAGACGATGAACTAAAAAAACTTCTTAAACAGCTGCAGGATAAGAGAACAGATACAATCCTCGGCGCTCTTGCCCGGCGGATAGAGGCTTTAGGCGTGACTTTAGTGGATTCTACTACTTTTCTAAAAGACTATTTACCTAAAAAAGGGGTCTTGACGCGATGTTTGCCCTCGGAAAAACAGTGGCAGGATATCGAATTCGGTTTGAAAATCGCCAAATCCATTGCTGCTTTGGATATTGGCCAAACGGTTGTGGTTAAAAATAAAGTTGTTTTAAGCATTGAAGCCATTGAAGGCACAGATCAGACTATCCGCCGGGCCAGCCGTTATGTTAAGGGAGGATGCGTGGTTGTCAAGGTGAGTAAACCAAAACAAGATATGCGGTTTGACGTGCCGTTGGTTGGCGAGAAAACTTTGAAAACTCTTATCCGGTCCCGGGCAGCAGTTTTGGCGGTTGAGGCGGAAAAGACTTTGTTCTTAGACAAGAGTTATGTCCTCGCTTGCGCGGATAAGCATAATATCTGTATTGTTGCTGTTTAGATTTTGAAGTATAGTATCGATAAATTTTCCTGCCCACGTAGCTCAGTTGGTAGAGCAAGGCTTTCGTAAAGCTTAGGTCGGGGGTTCGAATCCCTTCGTGGGCTTTGAACTTTTTTAAATAAGGGATTCGAAGCGGAGTGCCCGCCAAGCGCATCCATGAAGATGTTGCCTGTGGCGAGGTTACGTCGATATCTGCGACGTAAACGGAGCGATCGTATAGGCTTCAGACATATCGGAGTTAATTCGATGAGTAAATTCAGGGATATATTTAAAAACAGAAATTTTCTTTTGTTCTGGATCGGTCAAATCATTTCCCAGTTCGGCGACAGATTCACGCAGATGGCTTTAATCGCTTTTGTTTTTCAACGCCTGGGCAGTTCGGCTTTTGCCTTGGCCAAAGTGATGTCGTTTACGATAATACCGAGTTTTGTTATTAGTCCCTTCGCCGGCGCTTTTGTGGATAGATGGGATCATAAACGGACAATGATCACCGCGGATATTATCCGGGCGGTGCTAGTAATGCTTATCCCTTTAATTTTCATCAGATTAGAAACATTTATCCCTACTTACATAGCAATTTTCCTTATTTTTACGGCCAGTTGTTTTTTTCTGCCGTCGAAACTTTCTATAATTCCGGATCTGGTAGATAAGGAAAAACTGCTAATCGCAAATTCTCTAACCAATGTAACAATAATGATCGCCGCGGTTTTAGGCGTGGGCTTGGGCGGGCCGTTGATTGAAGCTGTAGGAGTCAAGGCAGGATTCTACATTGATGCGCTGACGTATATCTTATCTGCCGGATTACTGATTTTTGTTAGTGTTGATATCAAGAAGATTATGCCGGCGCAAGAGGACGCCGAAGAATTGGGCCGAAGTATAGAAAAATCGATTTTGTCGGATATTTGGGCGGGCATTAGTTATGTCCTTCGCCAGCCATATTTGCGTTTTATTTTTTTTACGATATTTATGCTTATGTCCGCGGCCGGGGCGATTTATATCGTAGGCGTGGTTTTTATCCAAAGGACTTTTGGCACGGCTACGCGCGATCTGGGTTTTCTTAGCGCATTTTTGGGGGTAGGGTTATTTGTCGGGGCGCTGATTTGCGGACGCTTAGGGTACAAGGTGTCAAAAGTAAAGATAATATTTTCCAGCGTGTTAGGCAGCGGAGTTTTTATTGCGCTTTTCGCCTTGAGCCTGTCTTTTTATCCGGTAGTATTGCTTGCCGGCCTGATTGCTGTTTTTATCGGATTTTTCGTTGGCCCGATCTTTATTACCGGAAATACCTTAATCCATGAAGTAATAAAACCAGAGATGCGTGGCCGGATTTTTAGCAGTTTGGGGATAGTTATGAATTTTGGGTTTGTGATTTTCATGTTTGTCGCTTCTAAGTTGTCAGAATTTTTTGACCCGCTGTCTGTAATTCTTATGATTTCCGGTCTCTTTGTGCTTTATGGGATTGCCGGGCTGCTTAATTTTAATATAAAGCGTTAACTAAAAATAACAGGATGCCCCGATATTTATGTGTTCAACACTAACTTTGACAACGAGTTAAGTTTATGTTAATATAATAAACCTATGTCGAACTTAGAAAAAATTAAGAATGCAGTTATCCGTGGAGAATTGGACCAAATAGAGCTTTTGGTAAAAGCGGCTCAAGAGGAAAAAATTCCAGTTAAGCAGATCTTAGACCTTGGGCTCATTGCGGGTATGAGGAGTGTGGGCGATTGTTTCAAACGTAATGAGGTTTTTATCCCGGAGGTTATGATTTCCGCAAAAGCGATGCAGACGGGGCTAAAGTTGATCGAGCCGTTACTTATTGGCGAACAGCATAAGTCTGCCGGGCTTATTGTTATCGGGACGGTAAAGGGCGATTTGCATGATATCGGTAAAAATCTTGTTTCCATGATGCTTAAGGGCGCGGGATTTGAAATTATCGATTTAGGCATAGACGTATCGCCAGAATCTTTTATCGCCAAAGTGGACCAGACTAAAGCTAAAGTCGTGGCGATGTCGGCATTAATTACTACGTCCATGCCGTTTATGAGCAAGACGATTGCGCTTTTAAAAGAAAAAGGTTTGCCGGTTAAAACCATGGTTGGCGGAGCCCCGGTTACGCAGCAGTTTGCCGAAGAGATTGGCGCAGATGGATATGCCGCGGATGCGGCCAGATCCGTAGACCTGGCGCTAGAGCTTTATAAATAAAGAATAAAATTTTTGTAAGATAAAATGTTTGGTAAACCAAAATACACGATAGTAAAAATAAAAAAGAAAGATATCCCGGACGGGCTTTGCACGAAATGCGAAGGGTGCGCGCAGATAATATTTAATAAACAGCTTGATGAAAACATGAATGTGTGCCCTAAATGCGATTATCATTTTATAATTGGCGCACAGAAGCGTATCGAGCTTTTAATTGAGGAAGGGACGTTTGAGGAATTTGACGCCGGATTGCGCCCGAAAGACATCCTGAACTTTAAAGGCCCGAAGACTTATGTGCAAAAAATACAGGAGGATCAGAAAACTACCGGGTTGTTAGATGCGGTTATTACCGGCAGCGGCCTTTTGGACAAAAAAAAAATCATTATTGCCGTGACGGATTCCCGGTTTATTATGGGATCGATGGGCTCGGTTGTGGGGGAAAAGATAACGCGGGCGATCGAACAGGCGACAAAACTTAAGCTGCCGATGGTGATAATTTCGGGTTCCGGCGGTGGGGCGCGCATGTACGAGGGGATGTTTAGCCTTATGCAAATGGCTAAAACTTCGGCGGCGCTGGCCAAGCATAAAAATAAAGGCTTATTATATATCTCTGTACTTACGAATCCGACGATGGCGGGAATCATGGCCAGTTTTGCAAGTTTGGGCGATATTATGATCGCCGAGCCGAAAGCCTTAATCGGTTTTACCGGGCCTCGGGTTATCGAACAGACGATCCGGCAGAAACTGCCGCCGGGATTTCAAAGGTCAGAATTTTTACTAGAACACGGCCTTATCGATATGATCGTGCATCGTAAGCAGTTAAAAACTACTTTGAGCCAGTTTATTGATTCTTTTGCCGGGTAGGGGCAATAGTTAGTTATTAATAAATTATTTTTTAAGGTTTAAGGCATAAAGGATTTTCATGAAAAATTATAGGTATACCATTGGTGTTGATTTTGGAGGCACATATGTTAAACTGGCGCTGGTGCGGTTTGAAGAGGAAGCCGGTTATAAAATCGAAGGGTATTCTTTTTTTCCGACCAAAGAGTATAGCCGGGAGGCTTTAATCGAACAATTAGTTATAAGGATAATAAAGCTTAAAGCAAAAAGCACTTTTAAAAACCACCACGTGCGTGGTATCGGCATTGGCGTACCCGGGCGGGTTGATTTTAATCGGGGCATGGTTTTTGATCTTACTAATGTCCCGGGCTGGAAAAACGTCTGTTTGAGAGAGATCTTGGAGAAGAAAATAAAGTTGCCGGTTTACGTAGATAATGACGCTAATTTAATGGCCTTGGCGGAAAGTAAATTTGGCGCGGCTAGAGGATATAAAAATTGCGTTTGTGTAACCATGGGCACCGGTATCGGCGGAGGAATAATCTTAGGCGGTAGAATCTACCGGGGAAAGAATTTTGCCGCGGGAGAAGTGGGGCATATATCTATTAACGAAAACGGCCCGATATGCGCCTGTGGCAGTAAAGGCTGTGCGGAACGTTTTGTCGGCAGCCGTTATATTTTGGAAGAAGCGATTAAACGTTTAAAACGGGGCGCCAAAAGCAGTGTGGAAGAAAAGTTACACGGGCGGTATTCCAATTTGACGCTTGAGATGTTAAGCCGGGCCGCACGCAAAAAAGACGCCTTCTCCATTATTTTATGGCAAGAAGTGGGAAAACATGTGGGGGTATTGTTAGCCAGTGTAGTTAATCTGCTTAACCCGGAAGTTATCGTTATCGGCGGCGGCGTGGCGAACGCGGGAAATCTTTTGCTTGATCCAATCAGAAAAGTTGTTAAGGAAAGGGCATTTAGTGTTTCTTCGCGGGAATTGAAAATAGTTTCTTCAAAATGTAAAGAAAAAGCGGGAATTATTGGCGGGGCGGCCTTAGCTTTGACGGGAAGGTAATAAGAGATGAAATTTTTGGTAACCGGAGGCGCGGGTTTTATCGGTTCTCATTTGACCGAAGCTTTATTGAAAGATGGTCACGAGGTTTCGGTTGTGGATAATCTGTCTACGGGCAGCATGGAGAATATTGCGCATTTACAGGAGAACGATAATTTCTATTTTTATGAGGGCAATATCTTAGATTATAAATTGATGCTGAAATTGATTACTTCCTGTGATTGTGTTTATCATCTTGCCGCAGCGGTGGGAGTAAAATATGTGCTTGAGAACCCGTTAACGTCTTTGGTAACCAATGTCCGGGGGACAGAAATAATATTCGAGTTGGCTAATATTTTTGAAAAAAAGGTTTTTTTAGCTTCTTCTTCTGAAGTGTACGGCAAAAACGGCTCTGGTGCCTTACGCGAAGATGGAGACCGCATACTTGGTCCGGTCAGTGTGCCCCGTTGGGGTTATTCGGTATCTAAAGCTTTTGATGAGACGCTCGCCTTGAGTTATCATAAAATCAAACGGTTGCAGGTTGTGATCGCGCGTTTTTTTAATATCTGCGGACCGCGGCAAAGCCCGAATTACGGCATGGTAATCCCGAGATTTGTTCAACAGGCCTTAAAAGGCGAGCCGATAACCGTGTATGGCGATGGCAAACAAACCAGGACGTTTACCTATATCGATGACGTAATTTCAGGAATACGCATGCTGATGGATAATCCGGATGCGGGAGGAGAAGTTTTTAATTTAGGGTCGACGCAAGCGATAACGATTGAAGAGTTAGCGCGAAAAATCCGCGAACTTTGCGGCAGTAATTCTGAAATAATATATGTTCCGTATCAGGAGGCTTATTCCGAAGATTTTGAAGACATGCTTTATCGGGTACCGGATATTACTAAGATGACAAGCCTTACTGGTTTTACGCCAAAGACTTCGCTGGATACGATGCTGAAGTCGATAATCGATTATCATAGAAAAATAATCAGATAACTTCTATTCGGGCATGCCGTTTAAAACTTACAGATATGTTTTTGCCTGCTGTCTTTTTGCTATCCTGCTTGGAGTTTTGCTTGTAATCCTCGCCTGTCCGGCATTGTCTTATGCCAAAGATGAAAAGTCGAATGCTTCTTTTTCTGCGCTTACCGATTCAAAGAAACCCGTGGTCGTGGATGCAGATACCGTCGAGTATTTTGACGAACAAAATAAGATTGTCGGCCAAGGGAATGTAAAAATAGATTACGAGGATGTTAGATTAGTTGCCGATTATGTCCAAGTCGATATGAAGACTCAAGAGGCCCAGGCCCAGGGCAATGTCGTTGTTACCCAGCAGGGTACAAAAATCACCGGAGATAAACTAACCTACTTTTTGACGACAAAAAAAGGGGTGATCATCGGCGAGGAAAAGGGAGAAAATAAGGTAGAGAGTTTTTATGAAGATGTCAGAATTGTTTCAAAACGCATAGATTTTGACCTGGCGAGTAACGTGGTATTTGTGCCGGATGAGGTGGAGATGTTTGAAGGCGCTTTATGGGTGGGAGGGCGTAATCTCAGCTATGATTTTAATACCAAGAAAGGCACTTTTTCCGATATAAAGTTTAAAGATCCGGTCTGGCAGGGACAGGCTCCGTTGGGAGAAAAAATTAATGAAGAACAAATAAATTTCACGCGGGGCTATATGACGACGTGTGATCGGGAAAAACCCCATTACCGCATCCAGTCGCGCCGGATCCAGTATTATATTGGCGAAAAAGTTGTAGCGAAAAATATTCTTATTTTTGTCGGCAAGGTGCCGCTGCTTTATTTTCCCTATTGGAGCCAGTCTTTGAAAGATAAGCGGTCCATGGTTACGGTTATCGTCGGGCACAAAAAGACCTGGGGCAGTTTTGTTTTGACGGCATGGAAGTATCATCTCAACGATAATTTCGAAGGCCGGATTCATCTTGACCAGCGGGAATACAAAGGGTTTGCCAGCGGCCTTGACGCCGATTATAAATTGCCGGGGTATGGAGGAGGGAAAATAAAAACTTACTACATGAACGAGCGCGATAAGTACATAAAAAGCAATGAATATGAGGAATACGCGGCCAGCGGAAATTGGGATAAATTTTATGAAATTACTCAAGAAAGAGAACGCTACCGGGGCCAGCTTAAATACCGCTGGGACATGGATTATAAAACTCTGGCAATAGTTGAATATAATAAAGTGCATGACATTGATTTTATGAAAGAGTATTTTTACCGGGAATATGAAAAGAACGCGCAGCCGGCGACGCAAGGGTATGTAACGCGTGCGGAAGAAAACTATAATTTAAGTCTTTCCGCTCAGAAAAGGACCCAGCATTTTTATTCGGAAGTGGAAAGGTTGCCGGAGCTGGCGTTGAATATGACCAGCCGCGAAGTTGGGGAAACCAATCTTTATTACGCCGGCGAATTTGTCGCGGCGAATTTAAATAAAAAGACCGCAGATACAGATGCAGATACGGATGCCAACCGTTTTAATACCTATAATGAGCTGAAGTACCCGACAAAATTGCCCGGCGCCCTGGATTGGATAAACTTTACCCCTTATACGGCGACAAGGCAGACTTATTATTCCAAGGACACGTTCGGCGAGCGGAGGGACTTTATCCGCGGCGTCCATTATTACGGATTTGGCAGCAATGCCAAGTTTTATAGAATATTTGATGTAAACGGGGACCTGCTCGGCATTGAATATAACCGGCTAAGGCATATCCTAACGCCTTCGGTGCAATATACCTATATCCATAGCCCGACCGTGCCCACGGAAAAACTCGGCGCTTTTGACCTTGTTGATAGCGTGAGCCGGGCTAACTATTTCACTTTCGGCTTGGAAAACCAGGTGCAGACTAAATGGAAGAAAGGCAAGGATAGTTTTGAAAGCGTTGATTTGATATATTTGTATCCTTCGGTTAATTACATCCACCGGGTTGACCCCGGAGGCCGGCATTTTTCCAGCATAACGAATCAGCTTAACATCAAACCTTACCGTTGGCTGTATCTGGAAACATCATCTACGTATAACCAGTACCAGCGGCGGTTTGATACGGCAAAGATTGACTTTTCGGTATCATCAGATGAAGAATGGCGCGTAACTTTGGGCAAGCGTTATGACCGGGATATCAGCGAATTGATAACCACGGATATTTTTTATAAAATTAACCGGTTTTGGCAGACAAGGGTTTACGGGCGTTATGAGACCTACACGCGGGTGTGGGAGGAGTATGAGTACACTATTTTCCGTGATCTGCATTGCTGGCTGCTGGAAATCTCTTACAATCTCAAAAATAAGCCGGACGGTACGATAAGGGACAAGACCTTTTGGCTGATATTCCGTCTAAAAGCCTTTCCGGAGGAAACGCCGATAACCTATAACATGGGGCGCGATGCGATGAAGCAGCAGAACTTCTTTGGGGAAGAGTAATGTTAGGGCGCGCGCTGATTATTCATTTGATTTGAAATTACTTTTGTGTTAAACTAAAAATCCGTTTCTGATTTTTCCCGAAACTCTTAACAATCGATAAGTAAAAAGGGGGACCCGATGCCCAGAAAACAAAGCGCTATGGACGGCAATACCGCCGCGGCTTATGTTGCCCACGCAACCAACGAAGTAATCGCGATTTATCCGATAACGCCTTCTTCGCCGATAGGGGAGATAGCGGATGAAAAGTCGGCGCAAGGCCAGCTTAATATTTGGAGCCAGGTTCCGGTTGTGTCCGAATTGCAATCCGAAGGCGGCGCCTCCGGCGCGGTGCACGGCGCACTCTCGGCCGGATCCATTACCACAACTTTTACCGCGTCTCAAGGGTTGCTGTTAATGATCCCGAATATGTTTAAAATCGCCGGAGAACTGACGCCGAGCGTGTTTTATATAACCGCAAGAACCGTCGCCTCCCATGCCCTGTCCATATTCTGTGACCATTCGGATGTTATGGCTGTGCGCTCAACCGGATTTGGCATATTATTCGCTTCCAGTGTCCAGGAAGTTATGGATTTGAGCTTAGTTGCTCAGGCGGCGACGCTAGAGTCACGAATACCGTTTTTAATGGTATTGGACGGGTTTCGCACTTCCCACGAAATTCAGAAAATCGAAGTGCTGGATTTTGAAGATATGCGGTCTCTGATAAAAGATGAGTTTATTCTGGCGCACCGCAAAAGAGCGCTTAATCCGGACCAGCCAACCATTAAAGGGACATCTCAAAATCCGGACGTATTTTTCCAGGAACGGGAGACGATAAACCCTTTTTACCTTCAGGCCCCAAAAGTTACGCAAGAGGTGATGGGCCGGTTTGCGGCTTGTGTCGGCCGCAATTATAAACTTTTTGATTATTTCGGAGATAAACAGGCCGAACGTATTATTGTGATCATGGGCTCCGGCGCGGGCGCGGTTTATGAAACCGTAAAGAAGATGAATGAACAGGGCGAGAAGGTCGGCATGATAAGTATCCGGCTTTACCGGCCGTTTTCCGTAGAAGATTTTGTGGATGCTTTGCCGGCGAGCACTAAAAAAATTGCCGTACTGGATAGGACTAAAGAACCGGGGGCGATCGGCGAACCGTTGTATTTAGACGTACGCTCAAGTATAGGCGAGGCATTAGACGCGGGTAAGGCCAAGTTTAAGGAATGGCCGCGGATTGTGGGCGGCAGATACGGCCTGGGTTCTAAAGAATTTAACCCGACAATGGTTAAAGCGGTATTTGATAATCTAAGCCGGGCTAAACCCAAAAATCATTTTACCGTCGGTATTGAGGATGATATTTCACATACGAGTTTGGATATGGGAAAGCCTTTTTACGCGGAATCACCGGAAAATTTTCGAGGCGTTTTTTACGGTTTGGGCGCTGACGGTACGGTAGGAGCAAATAAGAATTCGATTAAGATTATTGCGGGGTTGACCGATAATTACGTCCAGGGGTATTTTGTTTACGATTCTAAAAAGGCCGGTTCGCAAACCGTATCCCATTTAAGATTCGGGAAAAACCCTATTTACAGCACTTATCTTATTCAGAACGCAAACTTTGTCGCCTGCCATAACTTTTCTTTTGTAGAGAAATACGATTTGTTATCCCTTGCCGACAATAACGCCACGTTTCTTCTGGCTAGCCCCTACGGCAAAAATGAGGTTTGGGATAAATTGCCGCAGGAAGTGCAAAAGGATATCATTGATAAAAAACTTGAATTTTTTGTGATCGAGGCCTATCGGCTGGCGGAAGAAATAGTCTTGGGTGCCCGGATTAATATTATTATGCAAACGGCGTTTTTTTCCATAAGTAAAATTTTGCCGCAGGAGAAAGCGGTCGCTGCAATAAAAGACGCTATTAAAAAAACATACGGCAGCAAAGGGGATAAAGTAGTCCAGATGAATATCCAGGCCGTAGAACGGGCCCTGTCCGCGATTGAAAAGGTGGAGGTGCCGGCCAATGTCACGGGCAAAATCGTAAGGCCAAAAGTTGTGCCTGAGGATGCGCCGGAATTTGTAAAGAAAGTAACCGCGGTAATTATTGCGGGCAAAGGTGATGAATTAGCCGTGTCGGCGTTTCCCGTCGACGGTACATATCCAACCGCGACATCCCGTTTTGAAAAAAGGAATGTTGCCGTACAGATTCCGGATTGGCTTGCGGATTTATGCATTCAATGCGGACAATGTTGCCTGGTTTGTCCGCATGCGGCGATTAGAATGAAGATTTATGATGAGAAATTATTAGATAAGGCCCCGGCAACGTTCAAACATACACTGGCCAAAGGTAAAGGCGTCGAAGGCAAAGCGTTTACTTTACAGGTCGCTCCGGAAGATTGTACGGGCTGTGGCGCCTGCATAAATACCTGCCCGGTTACGGAAAAGGGCAAAGATAAACAGCCTACCGGGAAAAAGGCGATAAATTTTGTTCCCCAGATTGAGGCCAGAGATAAGGAAAAGGAAAATTTCAGATTTTTTCTTTCCTTGCCGGAGATGCAGGTGGAAGGATTGCCGGTAGATTTGGGCACGGTAAAGGGTACGCAGCTGATGCAGCCTTTGTTTGAATTTTCCGGCGCTTGTGCCGGGTGCGGAGAAACCCCGTATGTGAAACTTTTAAGTCAACTCTTTGGCGATCGGGCCCTGATCGCCAATGCTACCGGCTGCTCATCTATTTATGGCGGGAATCTTCCCACAACACCCTATTGTGTGCGGGAAGACGGCCGGGGACCGGTATGGTCCAATTCCTTGTTTGAAGATAATGCCGAATTCGGCTTCGGCATGAGGTTAGCGGTTAATCAATTAAGCGAAAAAGCGCAGATTCTGTTGAAGAAACTTATGGCGAATAAAGCATTTAAGCCGCAGCTTGCTCTTTTAAAGGATATTATCGATGCGCAACAGAAGACAGCGCAAGACATCGAAGCCCAGCGCAGACGCGTAGCGCAGCTGAAAGGAATTTTGGCGAAGCAGGAAGATACCGATTCGGCCAAAGAGTTACATTACCTTGTGGACTATTTGGTAAAGAAGAGCGTTTGGATTTTGGGCGGGGATGGTTGGGCATATGATATCGGTTACGGCGGATTGGACCATGTGTTAGCTTCGGATAAAAATGTAAATGTTTTAGTTTTAGATACCGAAGTTTATTCCAATACCGGAGGCCAGATGTCTAAGGCGACGCCGATGGGGGCGATCGCAAAATTTGCCGCGGCCGGTAAGCCAATTTTTAAAAAGGACTTGGCGCTATTAGCGATTACTTACGGAACCGTATATGTGGCCCGTATCGCTTTAGGCGCAAATCCATCGCAGACGATTAAGGCGTTTATGGAAGCAGAAAATTACGATGGCCCTTCTCTAATAATTGCCTATTCGCATTGTATCGCTCACGGCATAGATATGACTAAAGGAATGGACGAGCAAAAGAAAGCGGTTGCCTGCGGGTATTGGCCGCTGTTACGTTTTAACCCGGCGTTGAAACTTGAGGGGAAAAATCCTCTCCAGCTCGACAGCAAAGCTCCGAGTATCCCTTTAGAGGAGTATATCTATAACGAAAACCGCTTCCGCGTTCTGAAATCCATTAACCCGGAAAGAGCGGCGATGCTCTTGAGAATTTCCCAGGAAGAAGTAACCCGGCGCTTTAGGGCTTACGAGCATTTATCCAAGCTGGATTATGGTAAGCTGTAACGCATTGCGCTTTGGGCGAATCTTTAAGAATTTGCAAAATCAAATATCGCGTGGTATACTTTACTGCTTTTTTTGCGCAAACCTTTTTTAACAGAATAGAAAAATGCGTAGATTCCAATCCCGCAGATTTATTATTTATTTTTCAAATTTTATCCTGATGATGTTCTCATTTTCTCAGATGAGTGTCTTCGGCGACACTTGTACTAATTTGCCGATAACGAGTTTTATTATCCGGCAACAGATTAGCCGAACGGCCGGTGTGCTTATTTCCCGCCCTTGCCCGTTGGATGAAAAAATTCGGGAGCTACTTATTGGTGCCAACATAAACTGTGTAGACGAATATTTACTCTGGCTCAAAGATAGCATTACTTACAAAAAAGATATCGGCGGTGATTATTGGGCTTATCCTGAACTTACCCTGGAAAGGGGATGGGGCGATTGCGAAGATTTCGCTTTTTTAAATCAAGCCGTTTTGCGGGTTATGGGCTATGAAGCGCGTGCCTTATCCTTGATGAGACTGGGTAATTGTCATGCAATTTGTGTGTTTTTAAACGGAAACGAATATGCGATCATCGATAACTGCCGTTTAATAACTACACAGGCTAAAAGCATGGAAGAGTTGGCGCAGTATCTTTTAACCGCGTACCAAGCTGCGTCTTTGTGCGCGCTTAACCTGGATAGCCGGACCCAAGAAATAATTTTTAAAAGAAAACAGATGTCGATTTGTAAGAAATAGCCGCAAAGGCAGGGGTTTAAACCTTGGTTGACAAAGGAGTGGTTTTTATAGTAGTATCTTGAATATGAAACAGGTTCTGAGAGCTTGAAGATGGGGCGGATTGGCGAAATCTGCCCCAGTTTTGTTTTTTAGAGGCAGACAATGAGAATAGCAAAATTTATTTTAGGCGCCGCAAGTTTAATTACT
>JAHJAO010000020.1 GCA_018813905.1 Candidatus Omnitrophota bacterium | reverse complement strand
GTGTCCGGCTTGTATCGGCCGGCTTATCTTTGATGAAAACCATCGCCGGCAGAGAAAAAAGCAGAAATAAAACACCGGTTAAAAAGAAAACCGCCGGGTATCCTCGATTTTGCGCCTGGGGAGCAATAAACACCAGCGCAATGATCGCCCCAAGATATCCGAATACTTTCCCGATGCCGGAGACAAGCCCGGTCCTATTTTTCGGAGTAACATTCAGCATAAGCGCATTATAAAAAATTATCGCTGTCTGGCAGCCAAGATTCGCCAGGGCAAAATAGATTAGCGCTATAAATGCATTCTGGGTAAAAGACAAACATATCGTAAACAAAATGCATATCAAAGTAAATGCTATAAAGCCCGGCCGGTGGCGGCCGGTGATATCGGCAATTGCGCCCAACACCGGGGAAAGAACCGCCACGAGAAATGTGGAAAACCCAAAAGCAAAACCGTAAAAAATTTCAGGGATATTCTTTTCCAGCGTTATCCAGCGGACAAAATAAAGAGAAATTATATTCAGGACGAAAAATTGGTTGGCGGTATCATATAACGCCCAGGAAAAAATCAAAAATATTTTATTCCACTGCGCCTTTAGCTTGTTCCTTGAATTCACGATTTTCGAACAAAGTCCGTTTAAAAATATCCTTATCCGGCAATCATCTTAGGCATTATATTAAGCGGGGCTTTTAAAGCTTTACTCTGGTTCTATTATCTTATTGAAACCACAGGCCCATAACCAGGTATTTATTCCCGTGCCGGGAAAGTTCCAATTTTACCAGCACTTCGTCTTTGGATTTCGAAAATACTACTTTCCAGAGGGCAACCATTACATCATCACGCGACAAACAGCCAAGGTATTCACGCTTTACATACTGGCCGAAGGTCGCGCGGACATAGCGGGATACTTTAAAAAAGTTTGTTTTCGCGCCTAACATTTTCAGGGAAGGCGCGAAATCCTTAGCGTAAAGCGTATAATCGTCCCGCTCCATCCCCGTTAAAATATTATTCAAAATGGGATTAGCCGCTGCCTTTATCTGTTTATCGGTTGCGCCCCTTGCGGCGCAAAAAGCCTGTGTAGCAATTAAACTTGCCACCAGAAGCAGCATTATTACTTTTCCGTAACGCATTTATCGCCCCTCCTTGTCCATAAAATCATAATAATCGCTTCCGGTATAATTTTCAACCTATTTTTCGTAAAAACTTTAAACATCCCTTTTTGTTATCCGGATATATCCCGCATTATTCTTTCGATTTTTTTCTCGATACCCCGTTCAATAAAACCGGGCAGAATTTTTTGCAATCTGTTTTTAAAATCGGATTCCAGCCACTTGAAATTTATCGCATCGCACGCGCCGGAGATCTGAAAATCAAATCCTACTTGCAACGCCGCATTCCCGATAAGCGCAAGCAGCAGATTAAACTTGGGCGAGGTTTTCAGAATTACCGCGGGCAGGTTCAAGCTAAGTTTTCCCTCGATCAATCCGTTTTCTTTTAAGTAAAAATCTCCCCCCAGCTGGACTTTTTCCGAATTTAAAGATATCTGTTCGAGTTTTATCGCTTTACCCGCGATTAAAAATCTAAAGAGTATTGTTTTGAAATCAATTTTCTTGAGCTCCGTTATATCGAAAAACTCGGCCAGCCAATTAGAAAACTGGAAATCTTCCAGATAGCCGTTTTGTATGGCGATTTGCCCCTGCCAGCGGGGAATGTGTTCCGGCTTATAATTTGCGCGGCAAAAAATCTTCCCGTTAATTTTATCTTTTAGAGAACTGAAGAGCCCGCCGTAAACACTGAACGCGGGATAAATAATCGAACTTAAGTCTTTGGCGTTTACTTTTGTGATTTGTAAAAAAATGTCCGGTTTAAGAACTCTATCCTGAAAACTTAATTTAGCTTTTCCGTATAAGCCTCCCTCTAAAAACATGGATTTAAATTTTACGTTAAAGACCTCCGAAGAAAAACAATCAAAAACCGATTCAAAATTTTTCAAAGCAAACGCGTATGGTTCATCGTTTTCGGAATACGAACAGAATAGCCTCTGCGCCGATAATTTCAGGTTGAATTTGGCGAGCAAACGCAGCGTTGCATCTTTAAATGTTGTTTCGATAGCTTGCTTGCACTGGTTTGCGCTGTCGCCTTTTAGAATTTCCGTAAGTATCTTTGCGTCAAAAACCGTTTCTTTAAAGGCAAACGCGGCTTTTGTTTCGATCTTTTTTATGCGTTTTGCCGATGAGGAGCCCGGATTTTTCGGCAGGCAGAGCAGCGTCAGATTCAATACCGGCTCTTTGCCCCAGGCCCAATCCCCGGAAATGTTCACGGGATGGTTGTTAAAATAGAAATTTATATTTTTTATTTCCAAATGGTCCCGATGAGTTTTTAAAACGCACTTTATATCAAAAATATTTATTCCCCCCGCACAGATGCCGATCTTTTGCGGCCATTTTCTGTAGACTAAAAACTGCTTCATTCGCCTCATAAAGCCGGCTTGGCGGGAAGCGGCCGGGGTCTTTTGATAAAAATTATCCAAATTTGCATCCCCTTTTATGCGTAGGATGCCTTTGTGAAAAACTCCGGAAAAAGCCGCCCGGAAATTGCCTTTTTTCATTCTAAAATCCTGGATTTGCAAACCGCCGCGGCCCAAGGTACTGGCAAAATTATACTCTAAGGGTTCGCCGCCGATGCG
>JAHJAO010000004.1 GCA_018813905.1 Candidatus Omnitrophota bacterium | reverse complement strand
TAATATTTAAAATAACGGCGCTGGCGCTGGTGCAGGTGTTTTGGCTGGTAAACTGCGCCTGGTGCGGGCCAGCAACGGGGAGTATTTATCTGCGGCAGCAGCAAGATACTCTTTCCCCGCGGCTTTATCTCGATCAGGAATTATTTCAGGCTGGATTTTCTTACCTGGCAAAAGGCCTTTTCCAAACGGACGCGCAAACAATACCAGCGGTTGAACTGCGTTTTAAAGCAAAAGATTTGCGTGAGGGATATGCTAGATTAAATATTTTACTCAGAAGCATAGATAAGAACAAAAAAGAACGGCTAATTTTATGCGTAGAAGGAGACGTAAGCACCGGGAAGACGACTTTTGTCCGAGGATTACAGGAAAATGGAATAGCCGGATTTAAAGGAAATGAAATGGAAATAATAACTATGGATGATATTGTTAACGGCCTTCAGGAAGAGGAAGATTTTAGCGTGTTCGAAGCGATGCTTGAAGGCCCGTTTATATTGGAAAAGAAACTTGATCAGATCAGTGCTGATAAGCGGCTGGTAATCCTGGAAGGGGCGGAAATCGCGCATTATCTGGAAAAAGCCGGCTATGCGCCTGATGTAATTGTAGATATAAAAGCGTCAAAAGAGGCCAGGCTCAAACGGCATCTCGTGAGATACGGGGTGTTTGCTTTTAAATTTTTCAACGAGCTTTATCTCGCGCCAGACTTGCTGAAAAATATGACGGTTTTAGAAATACAAAATAATGATAAACGAAGCATCGGCTGGGCAAGCGTGATTTTAAAAATGAGTTTTAAGACGGTTCAGATAAGTTTGGTTGAGTTGTTAAAGTTTGTTGTTCCGGAAGATAAACTCGACTCTATTAGTGGCTTGGGCGTTTTGCTTTTGCCCCTACGGATCGGCGCGTATGTATTTGGCCGGCTCGTTGATTTTTATTTCGGGTTAAAACCCAGCAAGTCAATAATTCCAATGATTAAAAATAAATTTACCGGTCGGGTGAAAGTTTTGGATGTAGGCACAGGAAGAGGAGAGTTTGTAGAAAAATTCCAGCGGATACTGGACAAAAACAATATGCCGGCTTCTGTATCAGGTATTGATAATAACCCTAAACGGTTAAAAGAGATAAATGAAAATGTTTCCGAAATTCAGCCGGATGTCGTTGCCGCGTTAAAATACAGGGCAGAGCAAAATTTAGAGCAGGGACAAGCCAAGGAAGCCCTTATTGATTATCAAAGACTCTTATGGCTTTTGCCTAGTGAACAGGATATCAATTTTTACATTGGTTTTTGTTATTTTGAACTGGATAATTTATTGCCGGCGTATGTTCAATTCAAAGCCGCTTCCGATGCCAACCCAGGTGAACTGCTATACGCATTTGCGGTGTTAGTAACGGAAAGCATGTTACTTACCCGGAATGCAAGAGATAGCTGGAAAAAGATCGCGGATAAAAAAGGGGGCGTAGATAAGTTTGTATTTTCTGACGCGTCAATGGAGCAGATGTGTCAACGAGTGCAGCCGCAGATGGAATACGTTCTTTCCGAGTTGCAAGGCGATTATCTTCAGGTTATACAAGGTAGTATTCTCTGGTCACAAATTTATGATGCGCTTTTGGAGGCGCATATCGAATCTCAGACAGAATATGAGGATTTTCTGCAGAGGCTTGGCTTTAGCGTTAACGTTGATTACCTGGATTCAAGTTTTGCCTTACCCGGCTCTCCCCGACCGGGAAACGATAATAGCCAATCAAACCGCAGTGACAGAGTTATCTATTTGGAACAAAGGCTGCAGGCAAAGATTGGGGGAGAAGGGGTGAATGTAAGAAAGTTAAACCCCCTGCCAAAATGGCCTAATTCTCAGCTGATCCAGGCCGCAATTTAACCCTATTTTTAGCTTTTCCCTCGAAGTTTGTTAAATTTTGTTAAAAAAAAATTTGATGCAAAAAATATTAGGGCTTAAAACGTATCTTATTTAATATCAATAAGTTACAAATATAAAAATTTTAGGTGCTTACCTTGACAATCTCCCATATGTATGCTATACTTTGATATCTTTTAAGAGGTTATAAATACTTAATTAAAGTATTTAAATGCTTGAAAAATAATAGATTTATGGTAAAATTATAGTTGGGGGAATACGATGCTAAATCATAACCAAAAATACAAGCTCTGGTTTAGAATTATCTCTTTGCTTGTTATCCAGGCATTTTTGGTTACGGACATTGTTTGGGCGGCCGGCGGAGACCTGCGCTGGCTAAAAGACGCCAAAACCTCAACTTCCACCCTAGCGCCAGCTCCAAGTTTTGCAAAAAGTGATTTTCAGTCCCGGTTCGAATCCATTTCCAACCTGATAGACGTCTTTAAAAGACGGGCATCCATATCAAGGGATGAGCTTGTTCAACAGAGAATAGAATTTCTTGATAAGGACACGCTATTCGCAACGCGTGCTGAAGATATAATTTATATCTATAAAAGCGGTACAGCCGCTGGCTTCTTAAAAGGCGCCCGCAAGATACAAGTGAATAACGAATATGAAATCGCGGTTGTTTCCAAGGCCGAACTTGAAGAAAAACGCAAGCCTGTCCTGGAAGTGAGCGAAAAAGAATTCGCCGCAATAGAAGATATTACGGTGCGCTTGCGGATAACGCTTGATGAATATGGAAGAAAAAAAGAATTTGAAAACCTTAGCGGCGGCGAATTAAAACGCGCAGCCGCGCTTTTGCTGGGAAGAGCGCTTAATGACGTCAAATTAACTGATCAGTTGCTTAATGCTTTAACCATCATACCGGAAATTAAAAGAGTAAAGAGCCTTGAAAAAATTCTTGCCAAAAAATATAATCTCAAAGAAAGTTTATTCATTATCCGCGCCTTACGTGACCTGGGTATTTTGCAAGAAGAAACTGTGGATGAAATCGAATGGCGGGCAGCACAAGAAGGGTTTGACGTCAAAACATTAAGAGAGCTTAAGGTATTCGACATTATAAAAGAGGCCAATAAAAAAGAAAAATCTATAGAACGGTTAAGTGATGCCGTGCTTTTGGCAAAAACAGAAGAGCTTAAAAACAAGCTGGTGGAGAAGAAATCTTTTGACGCTATTTTACCGGAAGCCGTGGCTGTCTTTCGTGAGGTGTTTAAACGGAATCATCCGGATAAACTCCGGCTCTATGATGTGCAGTTAATGGGCGGCGTACTTGCGGTCTGCGGTTATTTTATCGGTGTCGATAAAGAAAAACAGAAAGAACTCGGACGCATCGCCGAACATCAGACTGGAGAAGGAAAGACCTTTATCACCGGCCTGGCGGCGTATTTATTGTCCTTGGGTGATAAGGATAACCAGGGCGTGCATTGTTCGACCACAAACAGTTATTTGGCCGCGCGTGACGCGGAAATCATGGCGCCGGTTTTCCTGGCCTGCGGGTTGAATATCGGCATATTAGCGGACGATAACAAAGCCATAAGATTAAGCACTAAAAATGGGAAGTTAAAAAAAGAAGACACAAGCCGCAAAGATGCTTATGCCCAGGATATAGTCTATGGTACGGCGCACGCCTTTGGGTTTGATTTTCTAAATGACCATCGCATTACGGATACCCGGCAACGCGTGCAGGGCCGCGGTCATTACGCGATGATTTTAGATGAAGCGGACCGGACATTGGTAGATGAGGCCGGGACGCCGTTGATAATTTCAGCTCCTGGAGAGAGCGCTGGATTGACGCCAGATATTTATTATGTAGTGGATAAAATAATCAGAGCGCTTAGTGAAGGCCTGGATTATAAAATAGTCCAGGAAGGGGATAACCGTTCGGTTATTTTTACGGAAGCTGGATATCGCCGGGCCGAGGCCTTGTTGTTTGGAGAGGAAGCTTTAGCGCGGGGTGAAAGCTTGGAATCCAACCCGGTATATTTTAATATGTGCCAGCAGGCATTAAACGCGCACCACCTGTTTATAAAAGACAGCCCGGGCCAGGTAAAAGAAGCGCCCGCTGGAACGCAGCAATATTGTATATATGATAATAAAGTAGTTATCCTGGACGGCGGCCGGATGAAGATTGACTCGGAGTTTAGCGACGGCGCGCACCAAGCGTTACAAGCAAAAGAACATAATAATAACGAACCGGTGGAGGTGCAGCTGCCGGCATTTACCGCGGCGAGTATAACTTTAAAAGCATATCTTAAGAATTATCAGAGGATCTACGGGCTTACCGGTACGGCAAGAGAAGTTGCGGGCGAGCTGCGGGAAGTTTATAAGTTGAAAGCAGTAAGCGTGCCGACATATAACCCGGTTATCCGGGATGATATGGCGGATATGATTTTTGCTACCAAAGGAGAAAAATATTCGGCTGTGGCCGATGATGTTGTTCAAGAGCATAAAGAAGGTACGCCGATATTAGTCGGTACTGCGGGCATAAATGAGTCCACAGAGCTGGCTAATCTTATTACCGGGAAATTGCCGGTGTCGGATACGTCTAAAGTTATTGTGGACACCAGGCAGAAGCTAGTGGAACTGGCGGAAAAGGTATTAGAGCGCAAAGTCGCAGAAAAAGATCTGCCGGCAGTGTTAGATGAGATTATAAAAATCGGTAATTTCAAAGGCATTATTCCGGTATTTGTTTTGAATGCCGCGACTAAGGTATTGGAAGAAGAGATTGTTATGCTTGCCGGAGTAAGCGGCGCGATTACCGTCTCTACCGATATGGCCGGCCGCGGTACTGACGTTAAACTGGCAGATTTGGCCAAGCTTATCCAGGGGTTGTATGTAATCGGAACCGAATACCCTGATGATATCCGCACCGAAAGGCAGCTGCGTGGCCGCAGCGGCAGGCAAGGCCAGCCCGGGAGAACGCGCTATTATATCAGCTTAGAAGATGAATTATTTACCGGTATCGGCGCTAAGTTTAATAAGCGGCTTGCCAAAGAAGTAAAAGATGGAATTTTGGTTGAGGGGAGCATTAAGAGATTAATTACCGGGTTACGCCAAGCCCGCGTGGAAAATTCGTATAAACAGAGAAAAGACCTTGCTGAAAATGATGAAATAACCGGCGTCTACCGCAATCAGGTGTATAGGCTGATTGATGATTTATTAGATGGCAGCGATTTATTCGATAGCTTGGCGGCATTAGTGTCCGACGAAGAAGACCGGGCAGACCTTTACAAATATACCAACCTGATTAAAGCGCAGAGGTTAGATGTAGAGGCCAGACAAGCAGTATTGGGCCAGATTCAGGCCGCCTGGTCGGATTATCTAATGAGCGTAGAGAATTTACAATTGGGTTTGTCTTTAGAAGCAATGGCCGCGCAAAAAGATGAAAAGGTGATGAAGGCGCTGTTTACCAAAAAGAGCGCCGAGATGTTTGAGGAGATGGTTGCGGATATCAGTATAAGAGTCCTTGGTGATATGGCGATGATTTTGGAACTTGAGCAGCAAGCCGCGCTATTAGCCCAGGCAGAGTTGATCTTAAAGGAAGAGCAGAAAACAGCTGTGCCGGCTGCCGCGGAAGAAACGGCTGAGCCGGAGACAGCTAAAGATAGCGGTATGGCATTAGATATCGCGGCTATCGAGCAGCGGTTAAAAGACGGGGTAAAAGTTGATTTAGAAGATATCGGGGAAGAATTCGGGGCATTTAAGAGTTTTCTTGAGCGGGTGAGCAGGTTTATTTTCGGTGAAGAAAGAGGCACGATACATATGCTGCAGAAACTTGCCGCGCACGGCTTTTATGCAGTTACCACAATCTTCGGGATTGTTATGGGCGTGATTAATGTAAGGCCCAAAGATTTGAGTGCTGCGACAGTCGTGCCGCTTAATCAGCCGGTTGTTAAACAAAAGGCAAGAGATGTCAATATTTCCGTAACGCAAGAACGCAAAAAACAGATTGTTGCTGAGCTCGCTTATAAAGAGCAAAAGAAGAAACAGGCCGCGAGTTTTAACCCGCTTAATGCGCAGGAAGGCATAAGATTTATCCAGTCCGTAGCGTTAGGCAGCGAAGGAAAATTAGAGGCCGGCACGGAATTATACCAAAAAGTAGATGCATATATAAAAACTATTGCTTTGGCAAGCCTTGCCAATACCAGAAATGTTACCGTAGCGCAGGATTTGCCGGCGCAGATGAATTTGGATAAAGAATACCCATTTACAGTTAAGTTAAGTTCAAGACTCAGTTCAGATGAATTAATCAACCTAATAGCGATAATCACAACCTGTCAGGACCCGTTAATGAAAACAACATTAGAACAAATGCTGCGTAATGAAATCTTATATAATTTCCGGTATCCGCAGATAATCGATGAACAGGGTAAAGCTAGCGAATTGGAGTTCAGGGCGTTTAAGCTTAAACAGGATGTAAAGCATGCAAGAACCGACGCCGAAGGCCAGGAAACCGTAGCTATCGCTGAACCCGCGGTTTATATCGAACTTGGGTTTAAGGCATCTAGTGCGGCGGTATATAAGAGTTTTGCCTACAATATCTTTGACGGAAAAGGAGATATGCGTAAGATGACGTTAGAGCTGGCTGTTGCTGCGCAGTCAATAGCCGCTGAAGTTCCGGTTGCCGAGAGACAGGATTTGAATAGAGCCGCAGCTGGCGGGCCGCCTCCGGCAAAAGAAGTTGTTGAGCAAGCTCCAAAATCTCCAGTTGTTGCTCCAATAGGCCAAATTAATATTGATAAAAAAGAAGAGAAAAAAGAGGCGCCCTTAACTGCCGAACAACGTGAGGCTTATACGAATGGTATAAAATTACATTCGTTCGTGATTAATGATAAAGCATTTTTGTCAAAAATAAAGGAATTACATAAAGCGCTTACTGCCTTTACGCAAGATCCGGCATCAGCGAATACGCAAACGGCGTTTTACTTGACGCTGGACGCTGTAAAGCTTGAAAATAAATTTTTCGGAGAAGAGAGACATTCGATTGTAAAAGGCAATATCCAAGCCGCGCATCAGAAATTACAGCAGGATGGTTTGGGGGATCGGTCACCGCCAATAAAGTTAACCAAGGATAAGATAGATAACATAGCCAGAATGTTGTTAACTGGCGATGAGTTGTTAATTAAGGAATTTTATAAATTTCGGATGTATATAAATGGCATTGCGGGAGAAAAAATAGCCCGCGTAAAAACTCCGACCAAAACAGACAGAGATAAATTAGTAATACAGCAAGCGGCAAAGATAGCGGTAAAGATTGCCGATAAAGTGTTGCCCGGTCCCGAGGTGATAGAATCACGTATGTTAGAAGCCGAGCCAAAAGGGCAAGATGATATACCGGCATTATTTTTCGAAGACGATGACGAAAAAGAACAACCGCCGGCTGCGAAAAAAGAAGAGAGAGTTCCGCTGACAAAAGAATTGCGCGAAGTTTATCGTCAAGGCAAAGGATTTTCGCCGATAATAAATAATAATAAGAATTTTAAGAAAACGCTCGAAAATGCGTTCAAGGCCTTTATTGCTTTTAGGAATAATCCTACATCCGAAGCAGTACAGAATGACCTTTTGGAAAGCTTTAAACCCTTGCGTTACGGGGAAAAGAGCACGTCTGATTTAGTAACCGGGGCTATCCAACACCAAATCCAAACATTACAAAAAGACGGTATGGGCAGGACATTTCCGGTTATCGTGTTCGATAAAGAGACAATTGCAGCTATGGCCCAGATGCTTGAAAAAGACGATAAGATTTTAATCGCTGCGCTGGATGAATTTCAGATGCTTATGAACGGGCTTCTGGGCGAGAAGATGGTTTTAGCGCAAGCGCCGCTTAAAGCTGACCGAGACTGGCAGGTTGAACAAGCGCGAGTGCAGGAAGAATTGCAAAGGCTTGCCGAGCAGAAAAAACAGGAAGCGGTAGCTCAGAAGCAAGTAGAAGAACTGGCAAGGCAGAAAGAACAGGAACGCCTTACGCTTGAACAAAAAGAAAGAGAAAGAGCAGCCGCGCAGGTGCAAGAGCTTAGCGAGCAGAAAGAACAGGAACGCTTAAGAGAAGAACAGGAAAGACAAAAATTATTAGAACAGGAAAAGCAGGCAAAACTTGAACAAGAAAGAAAACAAAGAGAAGCAGAAGAACGGACAAGAGCGGAGAAAAAGACAGCGCTTATGAAAAAGGCGCAAGATAGTTTTGACATGCGTAATTACGATGCCGCGCTTGAGTCCGCGAACGAAGCGTACAAAATAGATCAGGATGTTCAAATCGGTTTGTTTATTGATGGGGTAAAAGCGGAAAAAGAAGCAGCGGCAACAGAACAACCACCGGTGACTGTAGCGCCAAAGCAAGTTGCCAAGACAATGGTTAAGGCGGCAAAAGAAGTCCTGCCGCCGGCAATGCGGCCAGTAGAGAAAAAAATGCCTGTGGTTCAGAAAAGCAAAGAGGAAATATTAAAAGCAGAGCTTGACCAGCTGCGGGTATTTGTAAACTCGATGATAAAAGGTGACGCGGAATTAGGAAGGGATAAAAAAGAAGCAATAAGAAAAGAAATGCAAAAGTTCTTGAAAGCGCATCCGGATATGGCCGGTAGCCTGGAACTGCTTGAAATCGGGGATGAAATAGTAGAAAAAATTCGCAAACACGCGAAAATGGAAGACCAACAGAAATTATTTGTTATTGATTACAATTCTCCGGAATTGGTAATCCTGGATAGCACTCAAAAGATAGTAAAGCCCGTAGTTTCTGCTCCTCCTCCGCCGGTTGCGGAAAAGAAAGCAGAAGATATTGCGAAAATAAGCGCGCCGGCAATAGTAACGGGGAAAATACCGGCTCGTCCCGCTGTAACGATAACAGAAGCGCAAAAAGTAACTGCCCAGATACCAATAGAGCAAACGCAGGTAAAAGATGAAAGTATATTGGGGGAACAGCTTAGTTACGTGGTCCAGCGGGATAATACCTTAATCACAGTCTCAAATAAGTGGTTTGGCGACAGTGAGAAATGGCCGAAACTTATGGCGCATCTTAACCGGCAGCATCCAAGAAGTAAAATTAAAGTGGTAGAAAGCACTGTCCAGGCGGGCAAAGAAAAGGTAGTTATTCAGGACGCGCGGATTATCCCCGGGCAGAGATTGGTTTTAACTATTGATAACGAAGAGGTCGCGGCGTTGTTGAACGCACAAACACGTGCTCAGCTCCTGCAGGCAAAACAGGAGCGCTTGGCCAGGCAAGCCGCTGCTTTAAAAGAAAAGGTACTGCCCGCTGCTGAGGCGAAAGATTTAAAACCGTTTATTCATACAGTTGTATCCGGAGACACATTAAGCGCTATTGCCAAAAACTGGCTGGGCAGTTATGAGTTATGGCAGAACCTAGCGGCAATTCTCGAACGCCAGGGTGCGCCGATTAAGGTAGAAAGAGAAGGCGGTCGTATTGTAGACACGGTGATTTATATTGGCAAGGAACTAACGTTGAATATCGATGCGGAAGTTGCGCAGCTGTTAACAGGGGTAACAACAACGATTAACACGGAAGTTTTATCTCGAGTCAAAGGTCCTGTTTCTGTGCCCACGACTTCGCTGATTTTAGGCAAGCCGAGTGATAAATCTGTCCTGGAAGCGATTAGAGATTCTGAAGGGCAAAAACAGGAATTATTATCAGAAGGCGCACGGCCCACGCAAAAAGGACAACGAGTTGGCGGAGCGGAGGCGTTAGCTTTTAAAAAGAAGCTTGAAGGCGCGTTAGAAAATTATTTGAGCTTACGCAAGAGCTATGAGGAGTATAAAAAGGCATATTTACAGCTTTTTAACCACAAAAAAGCGGCACAGCATTTTCTGGATTTAAAGAAAGCGGCTTTGGATTTAGCTACGGTGCTGGAAGTAAAATGGCAGAAGAAACTCCTTGAGAAAGACCAAGCTTACCGCATGTCCCAGTATAATTATATCAGTAAAAGCATACAGTATTTAAAAGACAGCTTAACCAAGATGCAGCAGGATAGAGATGTTGCTTTGCTCCGAAGCCAGCAAGCAGCCGGGGATGTGGCTCAGCTTGATAAGCTGTTGACTAGGATAGCTATTGAGGGCCCAAGTGGGTATTTGGGTGCAGGAGTAATTCTTACAACCATGAGCGATATTGTTGCAACTGAGGCGGACAGGGATGGGTATTTGGCAGACGCTACTAACCTTCAGGCGGCAATTGATGCCGGAGAATCATGGAGAGCCAAGGAAACTCCCTATGTTCGCAGCCCGGCCGACATAGCAGCCGGATTGGTTTACTGGAATTATATAAAGACCTGGGCAGGAGAAGACATTACTTATTTAACCCAGCGCAGAAATAATATGTATCTTAGCAGCCAGGAAGTAGCTTTAATCGACAGACAAATTGCTAATATGACCGAAAGAATTAATATCGCGGATCAGATGATTGCCTGGTTAAACTTAGACACGGAAATTATTAACGCAACGACTACTCTCACAGATGATGAAATAGCAATTCAAAAACGCAATACTGCACAGGCGGTTAGTAATCACTATGCGGCTACGGTCCCCTTGCTTCAGGACATGCGTGTTTTCCAGTACGCGCAAATAAGCGAAGGTAATACCTTCTGGAATTCGGAGAAAGCAGACGCGCAGGCGAACCAGGCAATACTTAACGCTAAGCTGCCGGGTTTATCCGGTACGGAAAAAGAGGTTGTGGAAGCACAGATCGCTAATTTAACCCTTAAGATCAATCTTTGCGATGCGTACATTAACAACCTAAATTTGAATCAGACATATCTGGACGCTGCGAGTTTCGAGACCAAGACAGACGTGGTCGTGAGAACCCGGGCGCTTGCTGATTTACAAAGGCAGTATTACGAAGACAGCGTGGCTTTGATGGATAAAATGGTGGCTTATTATGGAAGCACGACGTCAGGGTCTATGGCTATTTTAAATGGGCAGTTGGCAGAAGTAGAAAAGTCTCTGGCGGAGATTGCAATCCGGCTGGCAAAAGCCGAAGAAATATTGGATAAGATAAACTCGCCCAGCAATAACGTGCCGGAACGAATCCGTAAAGCGTTAGATGATATGGCGAATAGTACGGAAACACTCTTGCGGGCACAGGTGCCGGTTTTGCAGAAGGATGAAGAATTAAAAGCTGCGGAAGGAAATATTAGAGAGTTGCTTGCGGAAAGCCGCGGTTTACGGGGTGGCGATAAACTTATTCTGACACTACCGGACGGCTCGCGCGTTATGTCCCGGGCGTCGTTTTCCGATTTTATTGAGGGCTTATTGAAAAACAAGGCTGTGCCAGTTGCAGAACAAAATATTATGAGAAACGGGGCATTAAATCTTTCCGTAGATACCTTGCGGCAGCTGGGTTTGACGGATTTGCATTTTAAGCCGATAGATAACGAAAAAGACGGTAAGTCCGATTTTTATATAATCACCCATTTCGCCAGCGGAGAATGGGACGAATTGCTAGTAAAAGCAGGTATTCCCATTACTTCTTCGGCGACGACGGATGTAAGCGTGTCCGTGTATAATTTAGAACGGACCGATGATGAGCTGCGCGAAGGCGCTTCCGGTGTGGTTGTACAGGGTATGTATAGTTCCAATAACATTCCTCTCTACGGGATGATTGGTATGGATATCTATGAGCCGCTTTGGCCGGAACAGATGGCGTTCATTACGGAAAAGCAAAAAGGAAGAGAAGCCAAGGCGCGGCTGATGCTTTTTGAAGATTTCGGCATACTGTTGGCAAAGGACAAAGACGGTGATTACCGCGCGTTTATCAGCCTCGAAGGCTACGCTGACGTTCCGGTAGATAAAATCGATGCCGCGAGAAATGATGTGTCCAGCGCGGGCGCTCTGATTAAAGCCAACTATAAATTTTCCGGCCCGATAAAGCTCAAAGCTGAAGCCGGCGGCGTGTATGGTTTTGACCCCAGGAATTATTGGTTGAATTGGGCGTTTCTTGATGCGGATACCGGGACAGTACAAGAACAGGGCAGTTATGATACCAGCCGTACCAGAGTTCAATATTATTTCGAGAGACTGGGCGCGGAAATTGATATGCAAAAAGTGCTGGAGAGTAAAGAAGCGTTCACCATTGAGCTTTTTGCGGAAAACGAAGATAATACCGAAGCCTATGGCCAGCAGATATCCGGCGGCATCGGTGTCGGTAAAACGCTGAAAATAAGGGGTACTCAAGTCGAACTCAAAGGCGAAGGCAAATGGGGCCAAAAACACAGCGGTTATAAAGGAGTCATGAACGTGCAGCTGCCGCGAGGCTGGAATGTGCGTTTGGCCGCGGATTACGGTAGTGATCCGATTTGGCAGGCGGTGTTAGCGAATGCGGTCGGTCCGGTAAATGTCCAGGCCGGGTTTAATAAGCCGTATCGGGATTCAGGCAAGATATTTCCGTCTGTTCAGGCAAATTTAAATTTAGCCCAGGAGATGATATTCCCGGAGGCGGTAAATATTGGAGAAGACAGGAAGAAACATTTCGCCGATGAAGACGATAGGATGAAACGGATGACAGAAAGTTCTCCGTTGGCGGCGTCTTTGCCCGCGGCCTTGAAACAGTCTGAATATTCGGCGCAGGTATTGAGGATAAAAGAGAGGCTCGCGGAAAAGCTGGGTATGTTGAACGCGTTTTTAAGAGGCAGCTTTGGCGTGTCTATCGATAACGCGGCTGTCAATTCCACATTGCAAAAAGTGTTTGGTTTTGATATGGGCATGAAGTTAGGTTTGGAGAAGAAAGATAAGCGGACCAAAGCCGAAATAGGCATGGCGCTTGTAGATATCGAACGGCAGATGAGGGGCCTTGAGCAGATTTACGGACAGCGTTGTAAAGACGTGCTTAAGGCATATGTAAGCCTGGTTAAGGCCAGTTGGAAAAAGGACGCGGCGCGGAGTTTAATGCAGAAAGTAATTAATTCCGAAAGTGAAGAATTGCGTCTCGCCTACCAGGATGAATACGCGAAAGCCCGACTTGGTTATGAGCAGGCGCGGGATAAATTTACCGAAATTGTCGGCAACGGCAGGATAACCGCCGAAGTCGAGCTGAATATGCCCAAAGCGGGCGATACTTCCGGGCTCAGGGCGCAAATCGAAGAGACAAAGAATATCTGGTTTTCGGATATGAAGCAGCTCAAGCTCTACGTCAATAAGGAGCCGGAAAAGAAAGGGTTCTTTAGCCGGTTATTATCGGGCATAACGACGGAAGTGGGTAGTTTAATGCAAAAATTGGACGTACAACAGCTAGCATTGAGCTGGGACCCGGCTTCATTAACTTTAGGCGAAGGGCTCAAAGCTGGGATTACCATACCAATAACCTTGTATGACCCGGCTGGTGGCGTGCAAAAAGAGGTATTAAAACTTGAACGCCAGATTTTTGACCAGGAAAGCCGCGAAGCGATTAAGCATCTGCAAGCCGAAGAGAGCCTGGCGCAGCAGCAAAGAGCAGTTAGAGAGAATTTTATAATTAGAACCAAAGCGCAAAGGCAGGAATTAGACAGTCGGTTAACGCAGGCCTTGGCTGATTATAACCAGGTGTTAGGACTTAAAAATTTACCTAAAGAAAAAGACCTTTGGCAGCAAGCGGACGCGCAGCGGGACAACCTATATGACGCGATAGATTATACTTTGGATAATGAATATAATTGGGCGCTTGAAATAATGAATGAACAGGTTATTAGCTTACAGGAAAACAGGCTGGAAGATAAATTGCGTTCGCCGCCGGCCGCGGTAAGGACAGAAGCTGCTTCTTCCACGCTTGAGCAAAAACCTTTGGTAATTAATAGTGATAACGTATTTGAAATCTTTTCTAATAAAATCCTGCCTCAAAACATTTCTGTGGAGATCGCGAACCTGCGCTTACAGCAGGCGCGCCTTTTAGCCGGCAAAGACAATAACCCGCGCGCGGCGCTGGGGATTAATACTACCGTTGGTGTTGATTTGGAAACCGGGAAAATAGGGATATTACCTTCTGTAACCGCGACGATATACCGCAACCGTGACGCCAAAGCAGCGCAACTCGGCGGAAAACTCGATAACCGGCAGATACAACAGGAACTGGTCGCGGCCAATTTAAAGGAAATGTACCTTACTTATGTTGTCCGTCATGCGATGTTAGAAAATATCCTGCGTACGCAGAAAGATAATCTGAGCCCGAAAGCTTATGTCGATGCCGAATTAAAGCTTATCATCAGCCGCACGGTTATTAACCAGCTGCTTGAGCGGCCGCTGGGGGCACCGCTGGCAATACAGTTGAGTGAGGATAAAATCGAGGAGAAAGTAAATACCTTCTTCGATAAAGATAAAGACCGCAGCGAAGAACAGGCGCAGCTGCGGATGATGATGAATCAGCTCGTTATTCTTGAAGCGCAAAAGAAGCTGGCGGAAAAAGGAGAGAAGGTAACGTTTGACTTGCCGGTGTTCATGTTTATCTCTCCCGAGCCGACAATGATTGCCGTATGGGGCGGAATTAAGCTGTTCCAGTGGGCGATAGATTACCTGGATAAGACCAAAAACCTGGAAAAGCAGGAAAAGATAGCGATGATTGATAAGGACATCGAACGTTTAAAGCAGGAATTAGCGCTGCAAAAAACCAAGCTTTCCGCGCAGCAGCTGGTAAGATTTTCTGTTTCCAGTCAGGCGCTTAATTCCCCGGATTTAGCCAGCCGCATCGCCCAGGCAATAGATACGCTCCGCCGCGGGGTAAATCCCGATGAACTAACGGCTAAAGTTACCGAGGCAAAAAAAGAGGCTCAGGTGCGCAGCTATGATGCCGAGCAGATTTTGGAGCTGGCGGAAAGCCGCAGTGTTGATACGATTGTTGCTTATTTGAATTACGAGTTCGCGCAGGACAAATCCGGCTTGAGAGTGCGCAGCTATTATGAAGATTATACCCCGCTTACCGAGGCCTACCAGTGGTACGAAAAAGGTAGCTCGCCGTTGACGACCGCGGTAATTGAGATCACGTCCGAATCCGAGAAAATGCCCTGGCTGGGATATTACGGCCGGCAGAGCTTGGAACGGGAAAATAAGGAAATACTTTGGGAAAGCGAACGCATCAAATCCCGCTTAAAAGCAGCCGGGTTATTATATGAACTCGCGGCTATTGAAAAAGCCAAAACTTCCACGCGAGATAAGGATTTGCAGGAGAAACTGGCACAGCGTGAAACGAAACTAGTGGATGAGTTAAAGACACAGCTTCAGTTCAACACTCATGACACATTGCGTATCCGCAACCTCGATAAGTTTATGGACAAGCAGAAGCTCGTGGGTGTCAATATCGACCGCGCGAACATTGCCGAACAATTCACGCATTTTATCCTGCGCTATCCGCGCTTGCGCAGTATCGCCAACGAAATCGAAAAATCAAAAATTATGGTACAGAATTTACTTGGGGATTTCAACCTCAAGGCACGTGTTTTTGCCGGCATGAAGGTAGGTAAGGACGAGCAGGGTATGGATATCAAGGATATTGTGGGCGGGATTACGTTCGAAACCCCGGATCTCAATAAAATCGCCGACAAAATCCGCCACGATATATTCAGGCAGGATATTTCAAGAGAAGAAAACGAAAGAGTTCTGACTCAGGTATCTTTGGAGCTGAGCCGTCGGCTCACAAACATATCCGGCTACGGGGAACGGCTGACTTTGAGCGCGATTCGTTTTTACAAACAACAGCAGGATTACCAGGCGAAACTCTACCGGGGCGATACGGAAGAGATTATGGCTTCGCAAGAGAAGATGACCGAAGCCTTAACGCGTTATCTGGATGATCTATATGAATTTTACAGTAATTTTGAACAGTTAAAAATCATGCTGGAACGGGTCGGCGTGGATACGGATAAGTTTTTTGGCGCGCAGAAAGAAACGCAAGCAGAACAAACGCCGCAACTGCGCAGACGGGAAATACCCAAGATGAGTCCGGAATTCGAACGTGAACTTCAGGCGGCACTCAAAGAAGCCCAGGCCCAGGAAGAATACCGGCAGAAGATTTGGGCCAGTGTAGCCGGCAAAATCCCGGCGCAGCACAGATACATTATAAAAGGATTGCAGGATAAAGTCGAGGCATGGCGTACAGCCTATAACCAGCTCGCCGAGGATATTATCAAAAAAGGCGTTAACGAGAGTGAGCTCAAACGCCTCGTAAAAGCGAAATTATTCCCGGTCTATACGGAAGCGGCAAAAGTAATTCGCGACCGGCGCCTGCCGCCGCAGGTGCAGCAGGAAATAGCGGGTATTGTCGGGATAAAGGACTTATTTGGCTATCAGGCGTTAAGCGAAGAGTTAAAGGATAAAGAATACAGAAGAAAAGATGCTGTCGATATCACTGCCGATATATTTACAGACAGGGTCGTAAAGAATATTTTGGATAATTACGATAACTTTCTGCGGCAGAAAGGAAGTCAAATACTTAATACCGCGGCGAAGATGAGAGAATTCATGGAGGTTGTTGACTCCCTGAAATTTCGACTGCAGTCGCAATCGGCTTACGAGGTGCATAAGGATAAACTGGACAAGGACAGGATCAACGTGCTTACCGCGCAAAGAATTAGCGAATGGGAGAATTCATTCAATAAACAAAAGAAAAGAGAATTGCAGCCAGAAGATGTCTTCCGCTTGCTAAGAGAAAAGAAGATAGATACCCCGCCGGCGCTTTTTACCGATTACCAGAGATGGCTTTTGGGTATAACGCAAAGAGAAATATTGCAGCAGGCTTTCAAAACAAGAAAAAAAGAGGTTGCCGTTATCCGCATCCAGGCCAGCGCTCCGCAAACACATCGCATGGAATATCAAACATTCATTAGCGTGGCAGAGTTCAAAAAAGCGTACCCGCGTGAGAAACGTCATTATTACGCTTTTGCCCTGCCGCATGAGAACATGGACGATTTAGGCCGCGGCCGCAAACTTACCGAAGAAGAAGTGGGGATGATGGTTAAAGAGGGAAAACAACGGTTCCAGTTTTGGGTCGAGGATGCAGCCGGCGTTGAATGGCTGGTAGTTTTTAATCCCGCTGATCTTGAGGAGCAAAAGGCGAAAAAAGCGGCTTACAAGGATTCGGAAGAAAAATTGGCTACGGTTTTGGCCCAGGCTGAATACGCGGTAGAAATGCGCGTTGACGAGTTCGGCAATCCTATTGATGAACCGGTAGGCCGTTATACCGCCGCGCAGATTTTAGAAAAGAAAAAAATAGAAGGTAAAAAACAAACACCGGTATTGGATGATGCAGGGATCCCGGTGGTCGTGCTCAGTTACAAAGACGAACAAGGCAAAACAGTTGAACGCCGTATCAGCTTCTGGAAGGAAGTGGAACAGGAAGACGGCACGATTAAACTCGAGCGTGTGGACGCCGGCAAATATGGCTATGACCACATAATTGCGGACGATACGGTAACAAAGAACGATCCTTTGCATACGGGAAATCGTATTTTGTTCGGTGAGAATTCCGTACGTTATGATTTAGCTGCAACGGTTATGGGCGAGGAGATAGCCCGCAGCCAGATTAAGAGCGCGGAGAAGTCAAAAGAGGCGATGCGGAAATGGAAGTTTGTCTCCAAGATATTCCCGGTACTGGGCCCGGTGGCCAACGAGCAGGTGGTGGACGCGCTGCGCGTGTTGTTTAACATGGCGGTAAGCATCCAGGCCCTGCCGGAAGTGCCGACCAAAGAAGAAACACAAAAATTTTTCGAAGAGAAATTCGGCAAGAGAGTCATAGACGCCCTAGCCATACCGAAAGATTTACGTCCTGCTGCGGAGAAGATATTAGAGGAAAATAAAGGCGATATTGCAGCGATTACCGCGAAATTAAATGAGTTGACCGGATTAAAACTTGCTGAAAAACAAGTGCAGGAAGCGATTGAAAACGACGGCGGAGAAAGATTTTTTGCGTTTGTCCAGAAAGCGCTTGAAGAAAAAGATAAAGGCACGTTAGAGGAATTTCTAAAGCAGGAATTGCGCAGTGAACGCAATATCGCGATGATAAAACTTGTTGTTTATTTTGTAAACGATTTCGCGGGCGCGTTTAATTTAAAACGCGATAATAACGGCCTGTTAAACGATTTCTTCGCTTATTTCAGCGGCGGCGAGATAAACTTGATGACTATTCTGGGTGATGCCATTGATAAGAAGTATCTTGGCCGGGGCGAATACATGGCTAAGGATACCGGTCGGATATTCACAGGGATGGGCGTGACCTTGGATGTCTTCCAGTTATTGAAAATCGATTCCACGAGCGACCTCTATAACCCGGACATATTGAGGTTTTATGTGTTTGGCTATCCCATATCTTTATTCGGCGATGAGGAGGCAAAAGTCTCTAAGTATATCGAGGCGCGTCAGAAGATGTTTGCGACCGAAGTTTCGCCAGATAAAAACATGATTACCGCGGTGTACGAACGCGAAGAGGACCTGGACAAGATAAAACTCAAACACGTCGCGAACATCGAAATCGAAAAAGCGGGCGTGAAATGGCCCGTATATGTGAACGAGGAAACCGGCGGGATTATTCTGTTCGGCCTGCCGGCGTATGAGAAGGATTTCGCGAAATTGGAAATAAAACTGGAACGCCAGCAATCGATACAGAAGATTAAGGCCGGAGAAAGCGGCGTAATTGAAACCATAAGCCGCGAGGCCGCGCCGATAATGCCTGAACGCATTATCGAAAAAGAACAGGTGGGGATAAACGATATTACTGATTTCATCCTCAACTTCACGAACCCAAATACACTGTTGAATCCGAGCTTTTACTATAAGCCGGGCGAGAAAAGTATTGCTTATAACCGTAACCTTGCTTATACCTATGATGAAGCGCTTGCTTACTTCCTCCTGAATATGGCCGGAGAACGGGAATTGGCCAATGCCAAGGCCGGGTTCTTGAGTGATACCAAGGGCATATATGTTTTCTCGCACGATACGGAAAAGAAACATGGCGAGCTGCTCGGTGTGGCCAATGCCATTAACAGCGTTTCCCGCCAGGGCAGGATTTTAGAAGATTTTCCGACCAGCGGGCCATTGGCATATTTAGCCCGGCTGTTCCTTGAGGAATACAACAATACCAACGACAGCCGCTTTCTCGACGCCGCAATAAAACTGGCTGAGGCTTTAGAGAAGAGAATAGCAGATGACGGTGGCGTACGCAAGGGTGTGAAAAGAGATGTTGTTCGGCAGGGCGAAGAAGACCACGTTAAGATTCAATCCGGAGAAGAGAATATTGTGGCCAGCCGCCTGTTCTCTGAGCTTGGCGAGTTATACCAGAAAGACCCGGAAAAATATAAGCAGGTTGAGAAATTCGCGGATTTACACATGCGTGTTGTCAACTGGAAGTTCGCAAAACTGTATGACCGAGAAAAAGAGTATTTTGTAAGGGGCGCGTTTGCCGGCAAAAAAGACAATGTCTTTGCTGCGGACGTAAACGTCCAGGCGATTCTTAACGAGGGGCCACAGGCAATTGATAGTCGCCTTGGCTCGGGTACAGCCGCGCGTCTCTGGCAGAATACGAAAGATCAGGCCAGAGTGGAAAAGCTTAACGTTCAGAGAGCGGACGGAAAAGAAGTAAATATCGCCTTTATGTACGATATAACCAACCAGGCCGAACGCGACAAGTTAAAGCAGTCGGGCGAAGTAAGGCCGGAAGCGGGCTTTTTGGAAATCAGCGCTCAAATGGCCGTGGGACATTTGGTAATGGCGGATTACTATATCAAAAACGGCGATATCCATGCCGCTGGCCGGGAAATAGATGAGTATAAGAGTTTAATTAGTAACTTGGATAAACTGGCGGTGAATGTTTTAGGCCAGGGCACGGTTTATCCGTACGCGACGCAGGCGAATATCCGGCCGTTTACCGGATACCCGGCCAAGACGCCGCAGGCAGCAATAGGCAGCACGGCTGCGACTACCTGGATGGGCTTTGCCAAGGCCGGTTACAATATTTTTACTAAATCCTATATCTCCGCGAAACTACAGAACTTGGCCGGTATTTCCGCGCCGAAGCGTGTAATGCAATTTACGCCGTTTGAACGACAGATTGCAAAGCATAATGACGCGATTTTAAGAGATAAGACTAATGGCGAGAATATTACGGTCCAGGCGGGAGAACGGGTAAAAAGCGCGGCTGAAGATAAATTGGACGATTTAGTGTACAAACAAGCACGACTTACCCAATTGCGGGAAAAAGGATTTGCCGGCTTGTCCGAAAGAGAAAAGATGGAATTGCCGCAGCTTTTAAGCGGCGATTACCTGGTTTACTTTGACGAGGAGCGCTCCCGCTACGGCTATTACGATGCATGGCATCAGCAGTTAGTAGAAGTTACGCTCAATTCCAGCCATAAACGTATTGCTCAGGATATTAAGCGGTTGGAGCTAGAGGTGAAATTTGCCGCGCAGGAACTTAAACTCATGGATGAAGGCGGCGTGGTGCTATTGAACCCGGACGGAACGTTAAGAGAAAACGGTGTCTTGGTTGGCGGGCAGTACTTACAGGAGAAATTAAAACAAATCCGGCAGATGCCGCTTGAGCAGCAGTACGAGATTTCGCGCCGCGGCTGGGTATATTACGCAGCGCAGGAAGGCGAAGAGGTTATTGTCTGGCTGCGGTTCCCAGTGAAAGAAAAGAACGAGATGAGGTACGCGGATCCTTTGAGCGGACAGGATACGCTGTATCTGTACGAACATGGGAACTTAGCGCGCGTTATAACTAAAGCAAAAATTATTGAACCGGAATACAACGAATACGGTGTTGAAACCAGCAGCAATATTTACTCAAATCCACCCCAAAAGATAGAGGCCGAAGTCGATAAGGGTGAAAAAATGGGAATGGCAACAACAACCGCTTATAAAATCATAGATGAGGGGATGGTGGTGATAGGTAAGGTTATTCGGGATGTATTATTTAATACAACTCGATATGAAGCGTATCACAAATATCCTCTCCCGGTGATGACTATAAATGAACGATATGTGATAAAAACAGAATACGATTATAACGGCCGGGAAAAAACGAGTATCAGTTATGAGAATACCGGTACGATAGATAACCCACGATATAATGAAGCAAGCCCGGCAATTATATCTAAGACATTAGAATTAAATGCGAAATATAACTGGTCGGTTAAGTTGGTTACCGATATGCAACGAGACAAGAGTTTTATTGAAGTCAGAGATGAACAGGGTCGGCTTATTAGAAAATACGATGGGAGAATGGAAAAGGATAGCGATAATAACAAAAATCTTCTTGAAATCGCCGTTAGCGAAGGGAAAGCGTTTACAGTAGATGCGCGCGATATTGAAAAAAAGCAGCATTTTGTAGTTGAAAAAGAAGCAACGCATTATTATGAATATCAAGACCGATTTGCCACAGATTTCAATATGTCAAAAGCTCAATACGCGGATGTTATGCACCAGTTGGGATTACAGGGCATTGCCATGGTCAGAGAGACGTCTCTGTACGAGGTAGATAGTCGTACAGGAAAAGGCAGACGTGTTGGAGATGTGCCTGTTGCAAGATCGGTAGTCAAGATTCAGCGTCCTGGGGAAACAGGAATCAGAAAATATTTTGATGTCAACGGTAATATTTTGGTGGAAACGAATAACCCAAAACAGAAAACAATTAGCCAGCAATTGATGGATGGACATGGAAGGAAAATTATTGATTTCGCTGGATATATTGATTTGGACGGTAAGCAATTCGTGCCTGAAGTAGCGTCATACTCATTTTATAGCCGCCAGCAACTCAAGCAATTTAGCAAACAATACCCGGAATTATATAAAAAGCTTTATTCGGAGCTGAACAGTTTAAATATTGATATCGAATCCGAAGAAATTCTGAGACAGTTGGATTACCAGGGGAAAAGGGAAATAGCGTTTATTGGTGCAAGTTTTGCATTTGACGCGAAAACGCATAAACCGGTTAAACTGGTCGCCTGTTCTAACGCTGAATTGGGCGCAGATAACTTGGTGATTCGCCAAGACGGAGATGTTTTGCTATTGAATAAAAATGTGATTAAAGACGAAATCACACAACAGGTTATTGATGCCGAAGGCCGCATAAAAACCAAATACAGCGGAAGATTCGACAAAACTTCCGGGCAATTTGTAAAGGAAAAAGAGACGGTATTTTATTACACTTTATCGGACCGTTTTGTTGAGCAACACCGCATTGAGCAAACGGCGCAAAAGAATATGTCGATGCTCGGCTTGTATGGCATAGCATTGATGGGCGAAACTTTTATTTATTCGGATGCAGATAAGCAAAGAGGCCAGCTGGTGGCATATTCTTCACTTAAGCCGTTTGCAGATGGAAGTTATGTGGATAATTCCGGGAATATTTTAGTTCAGTTGACAAGCGCAGACCAGCATGTGACTCATCAAGACATCATCGATAATCGTGGCCGGGCCATCATCCGTTACGCAGGCAAATTGGATCTGGTATCACACGAATTTGAACGCGCACAACTTACCCACTTCTTCTATAACTCTAATCAGCTTGAGGAATTTAAACGGCATAACCCCAAACTCTATGAACAGCTTGCGGCGGAATATAAAAAAGTAAATTTAGATATCAATAATGCTAATTTTAGAGAAGTTTTAAACCAAGTGGGCAGGGCCGACGTTGGATTCCTCGGGGCAACTTATATTTACGGTAAAGAAGAACCGGTGTTAATGTCGATAGCACACCTTAAAGCCCAAAGCCCGGGCGTATACATAGATGAACAGGGCGATATCCTGGTAGAGATGAAAAATATAATTAACAACTTGTATTGGCAGGAGCAAATCGACAATGCCGGGCGCATTCGGATTAAATACGACGGAGTTTTTAAAACCGGGCGGTTTGAACAGAACAAAAAAACATTTTATTTCTATGATTATGAAAGTTTTGACGCATTCCGGAAGGCTCATCCTGAATTGCAAGCAGAACTGGCTGCATGGCAGTCAAAACTTGGAAAGCTAAAAAATATCAATGCGCCGCAAATTTTTGATGAATTGGGAAAACGCGGCATTGCTATGGTTGGATTTACCTACAGCTACGATCAATCGACAAAAACGATTACCGAACCGCTTGCCTTTTCTTTTTTAAATAATGTGGAGGGCGATGGGGCTAAAGCAGAACATTATTTTGTTCCAGAGAGCAACCAGGCAGGAAATATTTCCGTTCAGATAGTAAAACTTAAACAAAAACATAGCTGGGAAGAGATCCGGGATAATTTCGGGCGCACAGTAAATCTGTACACGTGGGATTATGTGCGCGGCAAAGACGGCAGATCCATAGAGTTTAAGCGCAGTAAAGTCACTGATTATTATTATGATTATCAGGACCGCTTCGCCAAATTCGGCATTGGACGGGATGAGATGGACAAAATGGGTAAATCGGCTATTGCTTTAGTCGGGGAGACCTATTTATTAGATTTGCAAAATAATACCCGCAACGATAAATTGCTGTCAAGGTCTATAATGCAAAAATTAGACCGGGCAAAACAGGGGTTTAGACAGTATTTTAATGAAAAAGGCGAGATCCTTGTACAGCTTGAAGATTTATGGACGAAAGTAATCTGGCAGGAAGTTAAGGATGCGCACGGCCGTATTCTTTTCCAGTATGACGGAGAATTAGATCAAGCGACTGGTATTTTTAAAAGAGATAAAGTCACCCGTTTGTTTTACGATTATTCGGATGAGCTTTTTAAAATTGTTGCAGAGAAAATGGGGGCGGAATGGGTGAGGTTGGGGGTCAGTGAGGCGGAAAAGAAAAAAGAGATAGAACAAGCGATGCAGCGGCTGGGGAAATTTGATATTGCAGTTATCGGTAGCACTTATTATTACGATAACACGCGCGAAGAAACTTATGGCGTTAACCTATCCAAATTGCTCGCTTTTTCCATACTGGAGAAGTTTGACGTTAACGAATATGAGCAGGTTGGGGATATAAAAGCTTCCGAGACGGATTACATAAACGACGCCGGCTATGTGAAAGCGTTGATCTATGACGTTAACCGGCATCTTTTATGGACGGCGATAAAGGATAATAAGGGCCGGATACGGTATAAATATAGCGGATTCGAAACCAGCGCCGGCACCGATAAAACTGCACCCAAGC
>JAHJAO010000019.1 GCA_018813905.1 Candidatus Omnitrophota bacterium | reverse complement strand
TCGATTGTTAAGGCAGCGAAACCGATCAGACCTTTTGAAGTGGGATTTATTGGATAGTAACTTACTGAATTAATCACTGTTTTTCTCATTTTCTCCGCCTTTCAATCATATTTTAAAATAAAAAAACCCACCAAGGATTTTCCCTGATGGGCTTAAAAACAAAAAAGAGTTTACCCAGGAAACATTCCTGAACAAACTCTCATTTTATCGAGTTATAAAAATAAGTTTAAGATTTTTTAGCTCAACCAAGTGTCCTCTTGCTTTTTTAAACCTTGGAAACTAAAAACCAATTCTACTAAAGAACAATTCTTACATTATGATTATACACTAAATTTAATATAATGCAACAGTTTTTTACCCTCAAGATTTCACCCTCAAGATTTCAACTAAAATATACCCGGTTTTTTCTACAACTAAAAATAAAATTAAAAGCCTCCCCTTTGCCAACTAATTTTTAATCTCCCATACTTTATTGTAAAACTTTCTAAACCCATTTCTTGCCCCCATAGGAACATCTACAGAAAATTTGCTTTCAACATAGTCTTGCGATAGGTTAACTTTTACCCAAACATCCTTGCCGTCAAGTAATTTTTTTATAAAGTCTTTTGTCATTTCATAGCGTTTAGTCGAGCAATTTTCAGAAGGTATATAAGCAACAGAGTTATATACGCCTTCCCTGGTCTCAATATTAGTCATAGTATCAATAGAGTTAAATGTAAAAATATTGTCATCAATATTAAACTGAAGCGAATCTTTATCCGCAAAGATGTAAGCACCTTGTACCATAGCAACTAATATAACTTTATCCCTATCCATTTTTGATGTCCAATACAAACCTAATGCTATATTTGCCACATTCCCTACCCAGGCTTCCTTCATAACAATTTCTTTGGTTTTGTCAAAACCAGTAACGTTCTCGGTAATACTTCCTGGAAGAGTAGCACAACCAGCCAATACTAATATTCCTAAAATTAATACAATTTTCTTCATTTTACCTCCTTTTTTAAAATCTCCAAAAATAGGGCCACCCTTATCTAAGTCATCCAGCAAATCCTTTTGTATTTGTTCGTTCGTATCGCCTTTGGCTAAACGATTTTTTACATGTTGCTCTAGAGTAAGCGGCTCCTTTGGGGGTGAAAATATTCTTTTAAATAATTTTAATATGAACATAGCCCAACCAATCTCGCTTTCATCCGCTTAATGTCTTTCTTATTCGTTCTTTTTTCTTTGACATCCGGCAGTCCCTCTTATGAGACATTAAACATCTGTTTTATTGACACAATGTTTCGTAAACTTCCTTTATGCTTAATCCCCCGGAAGAATCTTGAGACGCTAATTTCTCATCATGAGAAAAACTTATATCGTAAGTTCCCCAAACAATCGCACCCATCTGGTTTGTCGCTTGAATACGATACCGCAACACAGGCGTATATAAAAAATGACCTGCTTCTAAATAACGATATTCTTTTAGCCCTAAAAACTCTGTCACGCCCTTACCGTATTTTTGAGACGCTTCCTTATCGGTTTCTCCGTTCTTTTGCCCCTCAAGATAGGATTCCGCAAGTTTACGAGCAGGATTTACAAGCTCTGGCTTATCTCTAAAAAGATATGAGTTTGCACTAGCACAACCGCAAAGTCCTAAACATAGTAATAAAAGTAATACTTTTTTCATAACTCCCCCTTTCTAAAACTCCAATTTTTCCACTGCTCTATCCACATGTTCATCCGCAAGATGAGAATAAATCAATTTTCCCCAACCCCAAACCGCTTCTCAGCCATCTGTTTCTTAATCGCTCAACTTCTGCCATAAATTCTTCTCTGGTTGCTATGCCCTAGATATTGATAATAGCTTCTTGAATTACTGCTTGGGATATTAATTTATAATAAAATTTCTTTTAAAACGCAGGAGACTTTTCCTTCTCCATTTGTACCTTACGGGAAACAAGTTCAGCGTCATTATAGGTTACTATAAAATGTTTACCGTAACTTATAAGCTGTTGGTCAGATTCTATGCTTATACTAAAAAATGTTTTTCCATCATCCCAGCAAATGCCATTCCCGGACGATAACGGCTCCCCCTTCCCATATTTTTGTTCAGCATTATAAATAAAATTATTCCAAGCTGGCTGATAATCAATCCTGTAATTAATCGAAAAACCTAAAAGTTTATTTTCTAAAAACTCACAATAAACAGCGTAAATATTGTCAATTTCCCTCATTTTTGGTTTATCTTTTGTTGTAAGATAAATATTATAATAAATGTCATAAACTGAATATACGGTTGTCAGCCTGGGCGGTGAGGGCATACGAAACCAAACTAATTTTGATTTAAATTCATCTTCACTCATTCCAAGAGTTATGTCTTCAAAGGTTCTGTTAATTTGAATCTTTTGAATCTGAGGTGATTCGCTGGATGTTTTAGCGCACCCACTAAATAATAAAATACATAAAGTTAAAATAAAGCATTTATTCATCTCTGAACTCCTTCCCTGGAAATATCAAAATTTTAATTTCTCAACCGCTTTATCAACGTGTTCATCAGAAAGATGGGAATATATCATTGTCATATCTATGCTGGAATGGCCTAGGAGTTTTTTCACGGTAGGAAGGTCAACGCCTTTCATAACTAAGTAGCTGGCAAAGGTATGTCTTAAGGTGTGTAGCTTGGTAACATCTGGGAATCCAAGATTTTTAGTAAGCGTCATAAGCTTTTTTCTCAAACTATTGGGTTCTATGGGTTGGCCGTCATCCCTATGAAACACTAACGTCCCCTGCTTGGTCTTTTTGTGCTTTGTAAGCAATTCTATTAATCCTTCATTGATCGGAATTTCTCGCTCAGAACTCTTTGGGCGCCAAGTATCCTTAACTCTTATCTTAATCTTTTTGCGAATAAAATCAATGTCTTTCCATTCTAGATGCTCAAGCTCGCTTTTTCGCATACCAGTATTAAGAAAGGTATGAAAAATAGGGTACAAATCATCTCCACAATTTTCTAACAATAATTTTACTTCTTCCATTGTTAAGAATCGTGGCTTCTTGTGAGTATCTTCTTTTAATCGCTTGACTCCAACCGCAGGGTTTTCTTTAATATATCCCCAGCTTTTTGCTAAGTAGAATATCGCTCTTAAGCATCCTATTTCAAAGTTTATGGTTTTATTAGCAGCTTCTTGCTCTT
>JAHJAO010000135.1 GCA_018813905.1 Candidatus Omnitrophota bacterium | reverse complement strand
TCCAAAAATTTTTCTTTTTCTATGGCGCAGCAGGCCGACGATGCCACGGAAACATCCATTATTGCCTCAACTTGAGGCGATTGCGCATGCGGGACCTCTTTTGCATAACGCCGCTGGAAACGTGAGGAGCCCGGCGGGATAAGAATGGAGGCGCAAACCGCGCCGATTTTTTCGTTCTTTTCTAATACCCCTACCAGATTCGCCAGAAAAAACTCGTTCCCCAGCCGGATATCGCAATCGATAAAAATCAAGACCTCTCCTTTGGCTTTTTCCGCGCCTTGATTCCGGGCTAAAGATACGGGGCTGACGCCCGTAATCTTTATAATCTCGGTTTGAAAAGCCGCTTTCTGTTTGGCTAAATCCTCCATCAGGCCGCTTATATCCGCGGCCTCATTTTTACAGGGGATAATAACAGAAACTGCCATTGAGTTATCCTTTTTTATTTTTTAAGAAAAACAAGCCTTAGCTAAATTATACACTAATTTTCTGGTAAATCTATTACGCAAAATCACATCTTGCATAAAAGTTGAGGTGTAAATACCGGCGAGCACCTTGCCCACAACGCCCCATTTCGTCAGGCGCCTTGCCCAACTGCGCTGCATGGTCATCCGCATTATTTTAAACGCCCGGGTTAACGCCTTTTTCCGCGCCGCGTAAGGCATTTCGTCTGTTTCAAATACCGGCTCATTATCCAGAATCGGGTATTTATCCAAATATTGGGCCGGGTCGATTATGAACCGGCCGTTTTTTTCTATCCAGCCAAAAAGCTCGGTATTGGGAAAAGGAATAATATTATAAAAATAAGCGGTTCCGATAGGATATTTAAGCGCAATATCAAAAGAATCCTGCAGGTCCCGCTCGGTTTCTCCGGGCGAGCCCACCAGAAAAAATAAATCCACATCATACCCCAAAGCGCAAGCTTGCTGAATCCGCTCCTTTAGAACCGCGATGCTTTCTCTTTTTTTAAGCATCTTCAATACCTTGTCATTGCCCGCTTCCACACCAAACGCGATCCGGTAAAATCCGGCTTGTTTCATCAATACGAGCAATTCTTTATCTACACAATCCGCCCGGATTCCATTATCACAGCTCAATTTTAAGCCATGCATTTTGCTTTTTATCAGCTCATGACATATTTTTTCTACCCTATCTTTCGCCAACGTAAAATTATCATCGGCAAAGCTGAACCGGCAATATCCTTTTGCGTACCAGTAAGACAATTCTTCGATTACATTTTCCGCGCTTCGGACGCGGAACTTCTCGCCGATGGCGTATTTTACCGGGCAATATACGCAGTCAAACGGGCAGCCGCGCGAGGAGACAATGGGCAAGGCGTTTACTTTTTTATCAAACACCTTGTCCAGTTCAAACCGCTCATATTGGGGAAATGGTATTGCATCCAAATCTTCAATGAAGCTTCTATCGGCGTTATAAACCGCCTTTGTATCCTTTCTTAAGATAAGCCCCTTGATCGAATCCGGATTCTCCCCTTGGCACAACTCGATTATCGTCTTTTCCCCTTCTAAGACCACGCCGAAATCCAGTCCCGCGCAATCTTCCAACACCTTTTCGCGAAAAAGAGATATATGCGCCCCTCCGGCCACGGTGCGGATATCCGGAAAATCCTTTTTTATTCTTCCGATTAACGCGTAACTTTCCTTATAGCCGTAAGTCATCAGGGAAATCCCGATTAAATCCGGGGTAAACTTCCTGATTTTCTCCTTTAGCGCCGGATAACTATAGCCGAGGCTCATATCCAGGACATCATATTCTATGCCGCTGGCTTTAAGCGCCTGCGCGATATAGCCCAACCCCGCGCAAAATACCGCGTTCACCCGGCTACCGCTATATGGCGGATTCAGCAATAGTATTTTATTAAACCGCATTTTATTTCTTATTTAGGGTCTGCTAAAAACTCATCAGACCCTGATTAGAGAGATTGAAAATAAGATTACATAGATTAAATATATACGGGAAAATCGCTGTAATCATTTTAGAATCTGCG
>JAHJAO010000134.1 GCA_018813905.1 Candidatus Omnitrophota bacterium | reverse complement strand
CTACCGCAGGCTTTACAGAAGATTTAAAATAAATTTAACGATGCTGGCGTGGCTCAATGGTAGAGCAGCTGATTTGTAATCAGCTGGTTGGGGGTTCGAATCCTCTCGCCAGCTCCAGTTGGGCAGGTGGCCGAGTGGAAATGGCAGCAGACTGTAAATCTGCCGGCGAAGCCTACGGAGGTTCAAATCCTCCCCTGCCCACCATTTTTTTCTTTGATAAAGAGGATTTGAAACAAGCTCACGCCGACTTTGAGGGAGGATGAGCGAGCAGGATTGCGAGCGCAAGTGAGCGCAGGAGAGCCTACGCAGAGAGCAATCCTGCCGAAGGCGGGACAGGTGCACGATGTTGAGAACGTAGTAGGCAAATCCTCCCCTGCCCACCACTTTTTTTGCGGGAGTAGTTCAGTGGTAGAACACTAGCCTTCCAAGCTGGTTACGAGGGTTCGATTCCCTTCTCCCGCTCCACAAGCACTTTCCTGATGGGAATCGAAGCGAAGTGAGCGGAGCGACCTTATGGGAGCTCACTTTTATAGGATTTTAAAAGTAGCGAATGTAGGGGAGCCTACGCAGAGAGCAATACGATGTTGCGAACGGAGGAGGCGATTCCCTCGCAGATCCCGCTCCAACAAAAAATCATTTTTTGAGTTAGGACTTTTTGTTTAAGAAATGAGTTTAATTAAGGATGATGAAGCTAATCTAGCGGGTTTTTTGGCACTGTTTATGGTATTCGATTATTGCGTCAAGAACAGTTTCGGACAGTTCCTTTAATGCCGCCAATTGTTGCCCCAGAGACATTCTCCTTAATTCTTTGGCGGGGCAAGCAGGGAGTGCTTGCGGGAAGGGGCAACCCTGAATTAAACCCATGACAAAACCTTGTTTTTCTTCCAAAGTAAAACTCATAGCATTTTTTACTTATCCATACCTAATTATCCTGCTAATTATTTAATTTGTCAAACAAGTTCTGATTGGCTATAATTTAGCTGTTGTTGTATTCACATTTTTATGTAAAACAGGCGAGGTGGTTATGTCGAAAAGCAGGGTATTTTTCCAGGAAGTTAAAAATTCAAAAGATAAAGTTCAGGTAAAGAGCAAATTTAAGCAATTGATTAAAGAAAGCAAGTTGTGCGATGATTTCGGCAAGGGAGAATTTGTCGCGATTAAAACCCATATGGGCGAGAAAAATAATGCGGGGCATGTGCCGGCTGAGGTTATAAAAGCGTTGGTTGATAAAATAAAATCAAAAGCCGCTAAGCCGTTTATTACCGATACAAACGTTATCTATCACGGACAGAGAACGAACGCCGTGGACCATTTGATGTTGGCGGATGAGCACGGATTTAACATCACTAATCTCGGCTGTCCCGTAATTATCGCCGACGGTATCTTCGGCGAGGACGCCCAAGACGTGCATATTGATAAAAAACATTTTAAAAATATTAATATCGCTAAACCGGTTTTATACTTGGATAATATCATTAGCGTTGCTCATGCCACCAGCCATATCTTAACGGGGTTTGCTGCGTCCATAAAAAATATCGGCATGGGGTTTGCGGCCCGGGCCGGAAAACTTCGCCAGCATGCGAGCATAAAATCGCGGGTGATAGAGGAAAAATGCGTTTTTTGTAAATTGTGCGTGCAGAATTGCCCGGTTAAAGCGATAGTCGAGAAAGAGGGAAAGGCCTTTATACAAGAAAACGTATGCGTGGGCTGCGCCGAATGCCTTGTTGCCTGTAAATTCAATGCGATATCCGTAGATTACGGAGAAAACGCAAAGATAATGGTGGAAAAGATGGTTGAATACGCGTACGGGATTTTATCAAAGGTAAAAAGAAAAGCATTTTTCAATTTTGCTTTAAAGATTACGAAAAATTGCGATTGCCTGGCGCAGGATGAGCCGTCTATTGTGCGGGATTTGGGAATTTTTGCATCACGCGATCCGGTTGCTTGCGATAAGGCAGTTGCGGACATGGTGTTGGCCGCGGCAGGAGAAGATGTTTTTAAAAAAGCGTATCCGGAAGCGGATTTGTATATTAATCAGCTAACTTACGCCCAGAAGACGGGATTGGGGAATTTAGAATACACACTTATAAACGTCGGATGAAAAAAGAAGAAAAACTAAAATTCAAAAAACTGTTTGGGGTAGAGTCTGGCCAACTAGGTAAATCTGTGATTATCAGCCCGTTTTTAAGCCCAAAATTACTGACGCCCTATCTTAAAAATACCGGGTATTTTAAAGGACTGCTTTTCCAGGGTATAAGTGGAGAGTATAAAGGCAAAAGAATAAGCTTTGTTCGTACGGGCATAGGCCATACCCTGGTGAGCGATTGCCTGTACGCTCAGGACGCCGCTTATGTGCGCCGCGCGCTTTTTTTGGGCGCGGTAGGAGCGGTGAAAGATTTTGATATCGGCAGATGCGTTTTAGTAAAAGAAGCGTGTTTTGATATTGGCTTTTTTGAAAGAATAGACGGAGTAAAGCATTGTTTCCGGCCGACACGTTTTTATCGCGCGGATGCTGCATTACTTAAAACGGCTGAAAACATGTTCAAAAAACAAAAAGATAATACGCAGCCGGTCCGGCTAAGTACCCTTAATTCCCTTCTCAATCAGGATGAGGACTTAATCAGCGAACTCAAGGCAAGACAAATCGATGCGGTTGATCTGGAATGCGCCCTGTTCTATGCAGTGGCCGGAGATAAAAAAATTCCGGCATTAGCCCTTGGCTATGTCAGCGACCAGCTTATATCTAAACCTTACTGGCAAGAACGGTCTATTAACGAACAGGTGCAGGTAAAAAAGAGCGTCTTTTTAATTATCCGTAGCGCCCTAGAACTCTGCGTTTCTGCCTAAAAACGAAAATTTTCCCCCATACAATATGTGGTATCAGCACTTGTTTTATACCACAAGCTTAAAAAACAACTTTTTATTCTGTTCTTCGGCCAATTTTCACCATATATTGTAGTCCCACTCTATAAATAATCTAAATATAGTATAAAACGGCTAATTTTCCCTTGACATTTACGTAAATTATATTCATAATTAATAGATAGAAAACAACCACATAAAAAATTAGAAAGACTGTTCTTTAAAGAGGGTATAAAGAAGATCGGGGGAAGTATGGGGGGTGAGAGAAGCGGATAATAAGGTATTTTTTGTGGGAAAACCCAGTATGCCGGGAATTCTTAGAAACAAGAGGTTTAATATTGTATTTTAGCTTATGCGCGCTGGGTATTGGGATAATAAAATGCCGAAATAATCTCCCCGCGAGAGAAAAAGTTCGGCTTATTTTTTAAAGGGAATTTTTATTTTTTGTATTTCAGAAGGGTTTGTTATTTTATGAGTGCCGGCTCATGTTTTAGAAAGAATTTTTTTGGTCTTTCCGTTTTAATTATAACCTGCCTGGTTTTAAATCTCAGCATATTTACCACATCTATTTACGCCCGTATCCAGTCGAAAAAAGATGATAAGGACAGCATAATTCAGGAAAAAATAAAAGAAGTCGAAGATTTGAAAAACAGGATTCAGCAATTGGAAAAATCCTTTGACAGTACCTTGGAGAAACAGAGAAAAGAGCATAAAAAAGAAATGGAAATGCTTTCCCAGGAGATTGATCAGTGCAAAAATAAATTGCAACAGGCGCGCGACATTATCGGCAAAGAGGATGAGCGGGCCAAGGAATTGATGGATTCGATTGAGCAGAAAAAAACTCAAATAGCCGATTTGGAAAAACAGATTACCGAAAAAGAAAAGATTTTAAAACAGCAGGAAAAAACATATCGCGCAGAGATGCTCGCTCAGAAAGACAAATTCGATAAACAAATTAAAGAGATAGTTAAAGAACATGAAGAAAAAATTAGCACACTGGAGAAGAAAAAATATGAGACAGGGAAGGAAATTGTTGCACTTGGGGAAAACGCCGCGGATTTAAAAAAACAGCTAAAAAAGATGCATGCGGCGCAAGCTGCATGCCTGGAAACCGAGCAAGAGCTTGAGCGGGCAAAAAAAGACCTCGCCGGGATAAAAAAAGAATTATCGCAATCACAGGACGTTATAAAACAAAAGGAAGCGCAAATATACAAATTGACACAGGCTTTGGATAACAGTGACCGGCAGATAGATAAATTCGATCTTCAGCTTAAACTTTTAAAAGAAAGCCTAACTGAAAAAAATCGCAAAAAGATTATGCTTTTAATCGAGGAGGCGACGGGACAGTTTAACGATTTGATCGCGACATATGATTTGAAGTTTGCTGACCTGGAAAAAGAAAACGCGGCAACCAAGCAAAAACTTCAAAACTCCTCTAAAGTCATTGAAGAAATCAGCCAAAGCATCGATAAAGTTAAAGAGGAAGAGATTGCCCAAAAAACAAAGCAACTGGAGGATTTAAGGAAAAAATTTGATGAAAGCCAGCGGCAGATAGAAGAATCAACGCAAAAAATTGCCGATTATGAAAAACAGCTCTCCCGGCAGGACAAACTTCGCCGGTTGTCAGTGTTTGAGGAAAAGAATAAATCCTCCGAACAATTAAAGGAACTTTCCGAAAAAAACACCGAAAAAACAGAGCAATTAAAACAGCTCCTATCCGAAATGAAAGAGCGGGATAATAAAATTGAACAATTAACCGCAGATTTGAAATCCAAACAAAAAGAAAAAGGATTTTTAGAAGCCGAAATCACCAGGATAAGCTGTTTAAAAGAAGAAGACAAAACCATAAATGTAAAGAGTGGCCCGGAGCTTGAGGAATACAAACAGCAGGCTATCTTGTCCGAGCGCGAGTATGCGGCCATATCTGAAGAACTGGAGAAATCAAAGGCGGATGTTAGTAGATTAGAAGCACAGCTGAGCGAGGCAAAAATCGGGCTGGAGAAAAGCAATCGCGAGATGTCAGAATTAAAAACTGCGCTTGGGGAAAAGCTTGACGAAAACAGGGTTTTAAACGATCGGTTGAAAGATAAAAACGCCGCAGGAAAAGAGGAAGAAAAGACGACAAAGATATTAAAGATAAAAGATCAAGAAAATAACTACTTAAATGAAAAGATTAAACAGTTAGAATCCGGAAAAGAACAGGACACGCAAAACAGGTTGAATGAGAGAAAAACAGCTACACAAAAAGAGGAAGAATATGAGAAAAAGATTGTCGGTATGACGGAATCTTATATGGGTGAAATTGATAAATTGAAAAATGAAAGCGTGGGATTGAAAGATAAGCTTGAAAAGGCAGCCGCGGAAATTTCCATGATGCAAAACAAGTTAAACGAGGAAAAAACAGCCGCAGGCAAAGAAGAAGAAAAATATAAAAAAAATATTGTCGGATCGACAGAGACTTATAAAGATGAAATTAATAAATTGAAAAATGAACTTACGATTACCAGCCAAAAAAATCAAGCTTTGGCGCAGCAACTTTTGGTTCTGGAAGACCGTAACAGAACGGTCCGCGAAGAAATCCTGACCAAAGACGAGCAGATAAATTTATTGAATAAAACCATAAAAAAATATGATGCGCAGTCGAGAAAAACAGAAGAGCGGTTTGAAGCGGCAAAAACGGATTTAGAAAATAAATACAGGATGCAAATGGCTAAAATCACAGAGGAGCGGGATGAAAACATCCGGCAGCTAAAAGAGAAAGTAGAACAATATGCCGCGCGAACAGATATGCTGGAGAAGACGGCAGTCCGGACTGCGCAGGAGATGGGAAAGAAAGACTTGATTATTGATGAGCTCAGGAAAAAAATAGGCCAGGCCAAGATAGTCATGGAGCAGCGCGACGATAAAATAAGACAGTTATCCGGCGCGCTCGAGAAAAAAGAGGGAGAAGTAAAAACTTTAAAGGGGCAGCTGGATAAGATAGAAAAAGACTTGCAGCAGCTTTTAACCAAATGAGGCCAAAGAAATGTTGAAAAAAAATATGGGTTTGTTTATTGCGTTTTGCTTGGCGTCGAATCTTGCGGCGGGGCCGATTTGTGTTTTTGCCGATGGCGGTACGGTCGCGGATAAAGATTCTTCCCAGCACAAGGCTGTTTCGATTATAACGGAATTGGATGAAAAATTCAGGCAAAAAGATAAACTGATCGAAGATTTGACTGAAAAGCTAAATAGTGCCGAAAAGCAGGCACGAGATTTAGAAAAGCAAGTTGCCCTGATTCAGGAGCAGCTGGAAAAACAAGGACAGATTTTTAATCAGACCCAGGGCCAAATGAGACAGCGCGACGATAGGATAGAGGAACTATCTCTAGCATTGCAGAGGAAGGGAGAAGAAGCAGAAGCTTTAAAGGGGCAGCTGGATAAGATAGAAAAAGACTTGCAGCAGTTTTTAACCAGATGATATCAAAAAAGGTGTTAAAAAAGAAAACAGTTTTATTTGCCGTGGGTTGTTTTGCGCTGAATATTATAACGGGGCCGATTTGTGTTTTTGCCGATGGTGGCACAGCGGATACGCAGCCGTCATCGGACAAGGCTGTTTCGATTATAACGGAATTGGATGAAAAATTCAGGCAAAAAGATAAACTGATCGAAGATTTGGCTGAAAAGCTAAATAGCGCCGCAAAGCAGATGCGAGATTTAGAAAAGCAGGTTGCCCTGATTCAGGAGCAGCTGGAAAAACAAGGACAGATTTTTAATCAGACCTTGGAGCAAAAGGAGCTGGAGTATAAACAAAAAGCAAAAAAGATAACGAATAGTTACGAAGAAAAAGTTGGAGAATTTGAAAAAAATTATGAGCAGAAATTAATGGAAAAATACAAACAATTAGAAGCCGCGCTTAAAGATAAGGAAACCAATTACGACAAAGAACTGCTTACGCGGGAAAAAGAGTTTGCGACTTTAAAAGAACAGCTGGAAAGCAGCGTAAAGATGTTGCGTCAGTTGTTGGCGCAGAAAGAGCTGGAGTTTAATCAAGCGTTTGCCCGGGAAAAGGACGAAGCCGGTAAAAAAAATGAAGTGCTACAAAAATCAGCCGAACAGTTAAAGATTTATGCCGCAAAAATAAAAGAAGAATTACGATTAAAAGATAGCGCGATAAGCGAGCGGGACGATAAAATCGCGGCGCTAAATTCCAAAATCTCTCTTTTCTCCGGCGAAGATATCTCTTATAAAAAAAAGATTGACGCGTTGATACAGGAAGAAATTGAAGGTTTTAAACGGGAAAAAAAGCGGCTCGAGGCTGCTTTAGAAAAAGTGGAAGATAATTTTAAAAAACAGGAAGCGGAATACCTGGTTAAGTTGCAGGAAAAAGAAAACGCGTTGAATAAAGTAGAAAGACAGCTGCAGATAGATGTGGCCGATAATAACCTTGCCTGGAAAGATAAAATGAAGCGGGCAGAAGAAAAATACGCGGAAAAGCTAAACGAACTGCAGAACAATACGGAGCTCTTAGAAGGGCAATACCAACTGCAGGTTTTAAGGCTTATCGGGCAAGTGGAGAAAAAAGAGCAGGAGAACGTAGAACTGAAAAAAAAGCTCCAGGCATATTATAACAATCGCCCCATGGAGTTACTGGAAGAATTGCGGGCGGAAAAAATGGAACGCAAACGCGACACGAGATCTGAGCCGACAATTGCGGCCTTGGATTTTAAAGGGCAACAGCAGGAAAGAGCAAAGATGCATTTTGAAAAAGCGATGGATGCAATTGTAAAAAAAAATTATTTGAAAGCTAAAAACGAGCTGGAGCAGCTATTATTGATAGAACCGGATAGTAAACTGGCAATTAATACCATGGGGCGCTTGAATATATTAATGGATCGGGAACAGTAAACCGAGGACAAGATAAAGGCAGGCCATGCGTACATACGTATCAAAAATTAAAAACATGTACAGGTTATTTAGGGTGGTAAGCATTTTAAGTTTTGTGGCCTTTTTTATTTCTAATCCGCAGGCAGAAGGCAAAGAAAGCCGCAAAAAAGAAGAGTATTATTCTCAGAAGATACTGCAGGCCGAAATCGAAAATGTCAAATATCAGCTTGAAGAAAAAGAAAAAAAATGCGAAGAGCTGCAAAAACGGCTTCAAGATAAAGAGCGCAAAGAAGGTGCAATTGCTTTGCCTAAGAGGGAAAAAAGAGTACAGTTGCGGGAGCAGGAAACCATACAAAAAAATGAGGATTTGGTTTTACAGCAGAAAGAACAGATTGATTTTTTAAAAGAAGAGCTCAAAAAGGAAAAAAAATACCAGCGCAGGCAAGCGGCAAAACTAAAAAAAGTACTGGAACGTAAGTTCCTTGATAAAATAAATAATCTCAAAGACCAGCTGAAAACTCTGCAAGATTTGGCCGATAAGGAAAAAAAACAAAAAGACCAGGAGTTTGCGGCGCAAGGGGAAGTTATAAAAAATTTAAAAGAAACGCTGGAACGGTTAAAAGAGACGATGAATAAGGAATTGGATATTGCGAAGGAAAAAGAGAAGAAGGTCCTGGAGTTTGGCGTACAAATTAAAGAAAAGGATTTACGAATAAAAACTTTAGAAGATAATCTGCAGCTACTCAAAGAATCGCGCAGAAAAATCGAAGAAGAGTTGGAATTAGAGTCGGATAGCGCAACAAAGAAAGAAGAGAAGATTGCGGAATTCGATGAACAGATAACACAGAAAGATTTTCGGATAAAGGAGTTAGAAGACAGCGTTCAAAAACTAAAGGGTTATCTCAATCAGTACAGGGAGGAACTCGAAAAGAAGGCGATTGTTATAAAGCAGAAAGACGATCAGCTTTCTCTGCTGGTCGATAAGATCGCCCATTATGACGAAAAACAGATGACGGGAAAAACAATAGAATTGTTTGACCTCAAAAAGATGGATGCGTTGGAAAATGAAAATAAGCAATTAAAAGAAGAGTTTGCGCGGCTTAAGCAGGACTTTAAAGGGCGGGAAGAATACTTGCTTGGAAAAATAGACCAGCAGCGCACCTCAAAGGTTAAAGCGCAAAAAGAGAAACGCGTGGATACCGTTAGCAGTTCCATTGTTTTGGAAAAAAAGATCCAGTCATTAGAGAGGAAATACGATAAACATATGCAAATCATGGAAAGAAGGTATTTGAAAGAAATAGACAGGGCTCGGGAGCAACTCTCGCGGGTGACCGACAGGTTGCGGGAGCAGATAAAAGAAAACGAGGAATTGCGAATAGAATTAAACTCTAAAAATTGAAAGAAAGGGGGAAAACAGGCAGATGAAAACTACCGTAACACAAATGGAAAAAGAATCTGCGTGCAGCAGCAGAGACGTATTTTTTCCGGAAGGGATAATTGGATTTTCTAAACACAAACGCTACCAAGTGCTGATGAATAAGTCCCAAGAACCGTTTTTGTGGTTGGAGTCGAAGGAAGACCCAAAACTTTGTTTTGTCATTATCGACCCCAAAGAGTTTTATCCGGAATATAGCCCGGTTTTAACGGAAATAGACAGGATTGCCTTAGGCGTTGATTGTGTTGATGGGTGCCAGTTTTTTACGATTGTGGTCATACCGGAAGATTCAAGCAAAATAAGCGCGAATTTGCTCGCGCCGGTTGTTATCAATAAAAAAGATAACATCGGTCGGCAGGTTGTTTTGCAGGAACAGGGTTATTCCGTTCAGCATTTAATTTTGGAAGATATGTTAAAAAGGTTAGGGGATAAGAATGTTAGTTCTTTCACGCAAACCGAATGAAAGTATAATTATCGGGGATGATGTCGAAGTAAAAGTGGTCGAGGTCCGGGGAGAACAAGTGAAATTAGGGATAACCGCGCCCAGGGAAATCCCTGTGCACCGGAAGGAAGTATATGAGTCTATCCATAATCAAAATATAAACGCAACCCGGTCGAAAAACGCAAACCTGGATAACATATCGCGTTTGTTCAAAAAAAAGAAGAAGGAAGAATAGCTCTCGGATCTTACGGAAAGAACCAAACTTATACGCAAAATCACCCCGAAGGATATTTAGGACAATATTGTTCTGCTGTTGCAAGAGGAGGTATCGGGCATGTATATTGGCGTAATCGGCACAGGATATGTCGGATTGGTTACCGGCGCCTGCCTTGCCGATTTAGGACATACGGTTTTATGTATTGATAATAATCAAGATAAAATCAAGCAGCTTAAAAGGGGTGTGATTCCTTTTTATGAACCCGGGCTTGAGGGGTTGGTTATTACGAATAAAAATGAAGGGCGATTACATTTTTCTGCGAGCATGGAGGAATGTGTAAAAAAATGTGAAATAATATTTATTTGTGTCGGAACACCGCCGCTTCCCAGCGGCGAAGTAGATCTTTCCGCTATCGAACATGTATGTATCGATATTGCCAAACACATGAAAGCATACCGGTTAATCGTGGAAAAAAGCACGGTCCCGGTAAAAACCGGAGAATGGGTGGAGCAGGCTCTAAAAAAACACGCGAAGCGGGGGATAAAGTATGATGTTGCCTCTAACCCGGAATTTTTAAGAGAGGGTACCGCAATCCAGGACGCCAAGCATCCGGACCGAATTATTTTGGGTGTGGATTCGGATCGCGCGGCGATGTTACTTGTGAAATTATACGAACCGTTAAACGCCCCGCTTTTGATTACAGATATAAAATCCGCGGAACTTATAAAACACACGGCAAATGCTTTTTTAGCGCTTAAGGTTTCTTTTATAAACGCCGTAGCGAATATTTGTGAGCGTACCGGAGCGGATGTATTGAAAGTAGCCAAAGGCATTGGCATGGATAGACGTATCGGACAGGATTTTCTTTGCCCCGGAATTGGCTACGGCGGGTCGTGTTTACCCAAAGATGTGAGTGCTTATATTAAATTGTGCGAGAAAGTAGGGTATGATTTCAAGCTGCTTAAAGAAGTGGAGCAAATAAATCTTAATCAGCGAAAAGTGGTAATTAGTAAGCTGAAAAAATCTTTATCCCGCCTTCAAGGTAAAAATATTGCCGTTCTCGGACTCTCGTTTAAACCCGATACCGATGATATGCGTGGCGCACCGTCACTGGACATTATTAAAAGTTTGCAGCGGGAAAAGGCGGTAATCCGCGCTTATGATCCGGTTGCAATGGATAATGCCGCTTTGTTAGTTAAAAAAATAAAGTTCTGCGAGGATCCGTATCAGGCATTATCTGGGGCCGATGCCGCTGTGTTTGTGACGGAATGGAGGCAGTTTGGCCACTTAGACCTGCCAAAAGTTAAAAAAATCATGCGTTGCCCTATAATCATAGACGGCCGCAATATTTTCGAGCCGAAAAAAATGGCGCAGTTAGGATTTGCCTACTTTGGTATTGGCCGGACAGAAGTTAGTTAATTAAAAAAATACGGGGGAAGCCTCAATTTTATAAGCTTAGTTTTGATCTGGCGAAAAAGGTTGACGGCACGGTTGACATCGGTTTCTTTTACGCGGGCGGCAGCGTTGTTTTGGGAGGTAATATTTTTCAGACAGGAATTTAAAAGCCGCCTGCTTTTTAAAGCACTGTGTTTGTTACCGACTTCAGGTTTTTTTCGGGATTTTTTTTGTCCAAAGCGATAGCTTTTGCCGGGCATCTTTGCTTTTACCTCCTTGTAATGCGAGATGAATCCTTTCAGATTAAAAATTATATCACAATAAGTATTTTTGTCAACTCTTTTATTTATAATCGGTTATATAAAAGCTTCTATCCTTAGCCCTGATGCGGCGAAAGGATGTTTTGTATAGACAGACCCAATCAGGAACTTTTTATGATCAGAAAATATGATATCAATGAATTTGCTTCGTACTTGGAAGATAGTTCCGGGATGAGCAAAGGTTATGCGCGGGAGATAGTTTTTCCAGAATCAGAGCGGGAAGTTTTGGAATGCATAAGGGAAGCTAACGAAAAAAAATTCAGAATTACCGTTTCCGGAGCCGGTACCGGCATTGTCGGCGGCCGCATTCCTTATGGTGGAAGCATCCTTTCAACCGATAAACTTAACCGGATATCCGAGATAACAACGGATAAAGGCGGAAAAATAGGACGGGCGATAATTGAACCGGGCGTTAGGATCGAAGATTTAAAAAAGGAGGCAAAGAAAGCAGGACTTACTTATTTGCCCGATCCGACGGAACAGAATGCGTTTATCGGCGGGACGGTCGCGACTAATGCTTCGGGAGCGCGTGGGTTCAAGTACGGAGCGACCAGAAATTATATCGATAAGCTAAATGTGGTTTTAGCCAATGGGCAATTGTTGAAAATTGCAAGAGGCCGCCGGATTTTAAAGGACAAACTGTGTTTTGATTTTTCCGATGGTTCGCGCGCGCAATGCGCCTTACCCGATTATGCGATTGGTCGCATAAAAAATTCAGCGGGATATTTTCTGGGCCAAGGAACAGATCTAATCGATTTGTTTATCGGCCAGGAAGGTACGTTAGGGGTAATTACCCGCATTGAGGTCAAATTGAACATGCTGCCGGGCGATGTTATTTCGGGCGTGGGGTTTTTTAAAAGCGCCGAAACGGCCTTGGAATTCGTGAGTATTTTGAAAAAACAGGCTTGCGCTAAATTTCATAATAAAGAAGAAAAGAATATTGATGCGTGTTGTCTTGAATATTTTGACCGAAACGCATTAAAAATATTGCAGACAAAATACGCGCAGATTCCCAAACAGAAAGCGGCGGCGGTATATTTTGAAGAGGAGGTGCAAGACGGAAATCCGCTTTTACTTATGGGGAGATACGCTAAAGTTCTAACGCAGCTTGAAATTCCGGAAAAGGATATATGGTTTTCAGACGCGTCAAGCTACGCGCAGCTTTTCCAAAACATGCGGCATGAATTGCCCTGTTTAGTAAATGAAATAGTCAAAAATAACGGTTTTGCCAAAATAAGCACGGATATCAGCGTGGCCGATGGGCATTTTCTGGCCATGCATGCCTTTTACGAGAATAAATTGAAAGAGACTAAAGTTCCTTATTGCATGTTTGGGCATATCGGAGAAAATCATATGCATATTAATTTTATGCCGGAGAGCGAGCAGATGTTTAATAAAGCAAAAGGGCTTTACCGGGAACTGCTTCATGAGGCGGTACGGCGGGAAGGTACGATTGCCGCCGAACACGGCATCGGGAAATTGAAAGCGGAATATCTGGAAACAATGTTCAATAAAAGACATATCAAACAGATGGTGGCCGTTAAAAAGACAGTGGATCCTAATTTGATACTGGGTATCGGCAATATATTTAAAGAAGATTATTTGAGCCAAGTTTAGTATAATATATATTATGGTAGAAACAGCATTATCTTTAACTGGCGTGGGCGTTACCTATAAGGGTAAAAACTATACAAAAGAGGCCCTGTTTGAGTTGTCGTTTAAAGTCGAGCGAGGGGAGATTTTTGGTTTTTTGGGCCCGAATGGTGCGGGCAAGACGACCACAATTAAAGCCATCCTCAATCTCATTTATCCCAATACCGGCCAAATCGAAATTTTTGGTTGTCCGGCAAGTAAAGTTTGCGCGCGCAAACGTATTGGATACATGCCGGAGATTGCCAATTATTACTGGTATCTAACCGCCAAGGAGTTGCTTTTAATGTATGCCGGAATTCTTAATATCCCCAAGGCTTTGGCGCTTAAAAGGATAGATAGTTTTTTTGAAATCGTCGGATTACAGGATGCGGGCAACGTTTTGATGAAGAATTTTTCAAAAGGTATGATGCAAAAGGTAAGCCTGGCTCAGGCGTTGTTAAATGATCCGGATTTATTAATACTGGATGAACCTGCCGGCGGGCTTGATCCGGTTGCCAGAACGCAGCTGCGTTCACTAATTCTGGAATTAAAGAACAAAGGTAAAACTGTTTTTTTCTCTTCGCACGAATTATCGGAAGTGGAATTGATTTGCGACCGCGTAGGGATTTTAAAAGAAGGGCGTTTGCTCAAAACGGAAAAAGTTAAGGATATTTTAAATCAAAAAACGCAGCATCAAAGCCTGGAAAACTATTTTTTAAACATCATAAAACCCGAATAAAAATGAAAACGACTGTTTTAATCGCCACAAACTTGATGAAAGAAATATTTCGCAAAAAGGACATCTATGTTTTTGTTGTGCTGCTGGTAATTTTGTTGATTTATTTGATAAATATGAATTTTTTTGATATTGGGGGGCTTTCCCGTTATTTAAAAGAAATCGGGCTGGGCATGGTATATTTATTTTCCTTATTTATCACCGTCCCATTTTCGGCAAAATTGGTCGGCGAGGAAATACAGAATAAAACCATATATCCTCTTTTGGCAAAACCGGTTACGCGTTTTCAGTTTATCGCCGGCAAATTCCTCGGCGCATTACTTGTTGCCGGGGCGAGTTTTAGCCTGTTTTACTTTATATTTTATCTGGTAGATATTAGTAAGGGAACGCCGGTGGGATTTATCTTGTATTTAGAGACATATGCTTTCGCGATTTTAATGCTGGCCCTGCTTTCGGCATTAACGATATTTTTATCTATCCACATGACTTTTTCTACAACGGTAACGCTGGCTTATTTGATTTATTTTATTATGAGCTGGTTTGGAGCAAGTTTTAGGGATTATTTTTATAACTTCAGTATCCCCGGATACATCGCGTATTATCTATTGCCGCATTTTGAATTCTTTGATTTAAGAGACAGGGTAGTGCATTCATGGCCGGCATTGCCGGCTTGGGTGGTTGGCTGCGCGGCGGCGTATGCCCTGATATATATATCAGTGTTATTGTATTTTTCGGCTTTCGCATTTAAGAAAAAATGGTTTTAAAAAAGTTTTTATTTAAAAGTTCAAGTGCGGGTATAATTTTTATCCTGGTTTTTTTAGCCGGGCAAATCGATGATTATTTTTTGCGTTGTTACGCGGCGGCCTCGCCTCGAACGAACAACGATATTATGCTTAAAATTTTTGGACAACTGCGGCAGGATGTCGGGCTGATGGTTTATCTGAAAGCGGACCAGTACTACCATGGCGGTACCCACCATCCTCAGCATAAAACGGCAGAGTATTTAGGAAAAGAACCTTGTGAACATGCCCCGGGCGCGGAGAAGGCTGATTTTGAAACAAAGGATTTTTTTACCCGGCTTTACCGTGCGGTAAGACATCAACCGGCAAGACATTTATCGGACGAACAAAGCAAGGAGATTACCCCCTGGTTTTATCTGGCGACAAAACTCGATCCGCAAAATATAAAAGCTTACGTTATCGGCGGCTATTGGCTGGGAATGCGCCTGAGTAAGCCGGATGAGGCGCTGAAATTTTTGCGGCAGGGGTTATTCTCTAACCCCGATGCTTGGCAGATATACGAACAGGTGGCAGACATATATTTTTTGGTAAAAAAAGATTATCGCAAGTCAGTCGTATATTTTGAACGCGCCTATTCGCTGTTTAATCAATCTGAGACGGACGTTTTTGAACTTAAGCATCTTTTGGTCTTTCTCGCCGCCTCATACGAATTTTTAGGCGAATATCCGGCAGCTTTAAAGTATCATGAGAAACTTTTAAAGATTAACCCGGATGATGCTAAACTTAAAACTAAAATTTCTAACTTAACCGACGTTATCGTAAGAACAAAAGAACAACCTTGAAAACCAAGGCGCTTTTATGAAAGATTTCAGTTTAACGCATGAATTAACCGGCTCAAACATATCCGTTGCCAGGCGTATTTTATTTACGTTAGGCATAATTATTCTTGTGCGGCTGGGGTATTTTTTACTGGTGCCGGGGATAGATTCCGGTGTTTTCTATAAGCTGCTGTTATCTCTGAGTCCGGAGGAGCCGAAAAAGTGGTTGAACGCGGTTATTTTACTGCATATCAGTAAATTCAGGAATTTCTCTCTTTTTAGCCTGGGGATAATGCCTTACGTTAATGCGTGTATAATTGTTCAGATAATTACGTTTCTTTTGCCGCAGTTTAACCGCAAAATTTTTTGTATGAGTTCCGGCCGCCGTTACCTGCGCCGAATTGCTCTAATGATAGCGATTGCGTTAAGTAGCATGTATGCCTATTCTATATCTCTCCAGGCGGAAAAGTTAGAACAGATTTCTAACTTTAAACTTATTCACCAGGCGGGGCCTTTGTTTCAATTACTCTGTGTCATATCGATGGCCGCCGCCGCAAGTTTATTTATCGTCTTTTCCGGATTGATAGAAAAGTTTGGCATCGGCAATGGCGTGGGTGTAATTTTTGTATCCGAAGTCATAATGCGCATAATCTTTTCTTTTGACCAGCTTTTTATTTTTTACGCGCGTAATCGTACACAAATCAAACAAGTGTTTTTATTCTATATTATTTTAATTGTATTTATATACCTTGTTTGGCGGCTAACGGTATTTTCCAAAAAGATTGAGTTGATTTCAGAAAACCAGGATAAATTTATCATGCATATCCGCCCTTCGTGGAGCGGGGTTTGGCCGCTGATTATTGTGGAGGCGGTCCTTTCTTTCTTTTCAATAACGTTGAATGATAGCATATTCTGGGCTATACCGCTGATTATTATCCTGTCCAGCTTGTTATATCTTAAAATAGTATATCAGCCCCGGCGGTTTTATGAACTTATTCTTGCTCATGGTTACCGGGTGGCAGGATTTGCCAACAAAAGAATCGCGGACGTTTTGAATCATTACAGCGTCTTGTGCGCGATATTGAGCGGTGCTCTTTTGAGCCTGATCTATTATTTGCCGTTGCTGATGCCGCTGGTTCTTAATATACCGTTTGTGAGTACAGCCATTTTTGGCGCTTTTGGATTGATCGTTTTAATCGGCATGGCCGAAAACATGAAAGAACAAATCGCATTTTACAAAATTATCCAGTCGCATCCGAAAAAATCCTGGAGCCTCCTGTTTGTATACAGCGATGAATCCCAGGCGCAAATCCAGAAGGCTTATTTGAATAGCCACAATATCTGCGCCCAAGTAAAACCCTCTCATTTTATCTGGGGCATGCCGGTAAGAACCGCTGTTTCGGGGTATTACCTTTATACGCCGACAGAAGAAAAATTGAAGGCGGAAAATATGCTTAAGGATTTAATGGATTGCTGGCGGCAGAAAGAGATTTAAACCCCGTCTTGGATAATTTGAATGGCTTTCCGCAAGTCTTCTTCGGTATCCACGCCGACGGTATTGTATCTTGTTTGTATAACTTTAATTGGATAACCGTGCTCTAAAGCCCGTAATTGTTCCAAGGATTCCGCTTCCTCCAAAGAAGAAGTTTTTAGGCCCTTGAAAGTAAAGAGGAAGTCTTTAGTGTAAGCATAAATGCCGATATGCTTATAAAAGGCCGCCGAAGAAGCATTTTTTGCCCGGACGTTATTAGGTATGGCTGACCGTGAAAAATACAAGGCAAAGCCGTGTTTGTTGGTAACAACTTTTACCACATTTGGATTATTGATTTCCGTCGGATCCGTAATCTTATGCTTAAGCGTGGCCATGACCAGCGATGAATCTTCAAGCAGCGCATAAGCAACGTCGTTAATCATTGAGGGGTGGACCAATGGCTCATCGCCCTGAATGTTTATAATTACTTTTACATCCAAATCAAACATGACTTCTGTTAATCGTTCCGTTCCGGAAGTATGCTCTTTGGCGGTAAGCACTGCTTTGCCCCCGAAGCTTTCCACGACTTGTCTTATCCGTTCATCGTCCGTGGCGACAATTAAATCGTCAAGTATGGAAGCGGTTTTAGCCCGCTCATAGATGTGTTGGATCATGGGTTTGCCTAGAATATCCACCAAAGCTTTTGCGGCCAACCGCGTTGAACCATAGCGCGCTGGAATAATACCGACTACTTCCATAAGATCTCCTCATTTAAAATCTTTTATAGTAAAAATTGCTTCGAGTTTAAGACCAAGTTTTTTTATATTCTGCTTAGCTCCTTCGAGACGGTCGACCACGGCAATTACGCGTACAATTTTTGCGCCTTGTTTTCGAACGGCTTTTATCGCCTGAATAGTAGATGCTCCGGTGGTAACAACATCATCGACAATTAAAACACGGCCGGACTTCTCTATCAGCGGTCCTTCGATAAGTTTTTGCATGCCATGCTTTTTCTTTTCCTTGCGTACGATAAATCCCGCAAGCGGCAGATTTTTTTTAAAGCCCAAGCTGATAAGCGCACCGATAATTGGATCCGCCCCCAAAGTTAATCCGCCGACGGCATCTATGTTATCATTTTTGATCATTTCCAGGATAATGTCGGCTATTAAATAAGCGCCTTCGCCGGTTAAGCTTGTAACGCGTCCGTCGAAATAGTAATCGCTGATTTTGCCGCTGGATAAAACAACCTGCTTTTTCTGAAAAGATCTGTTTTTTAATATGGCCAAAAGGAGTGCCTTAGAAGACTGAATTTTAGCGCAGGAAATTTTTTTCATCGTTTTATATTGGTTATGTAATAAATTATAGTCAGAAAGCGGACTTTGTCAAGCCATTTGGCAGTTATCCTTTAATACCCGGCTTGACACTGACCCCGCCTGAATTAAAACGTCCTGTTTTTCTGCGGTGTTGTTTCTTCCTGAAATAAAAAACCTGCGGGTTTGCCCGCCTAGCCATCCCCGCAAGCTCCCCAACTGTCGGCGAGGCTGACCCGCCTAGCCATCTTTAGAAGAACATCTTCAGGACAGCGAGGCTGGTTGTCGAATGTGCCAATAACATTAATAAAAAGCGGGCGATAAAAAGAGTTGACTTCAAAATTGCAATTAATGTAGAATCGTATAATAAATTTGATATGTTCGTCGGCGAAAGCCGGTAAAAACTTTATATGATACAGATCGTTACCAAGTATTTAAAGTTAAAAACCAAAGGCTGCGGGGATCTTGTAGATATCACATCGGATATCCGGAACATCCTCTCAAACCTAGGCTTTAAAGCGGGGTTGGTAAATGTGTTTGTTGTTGGTTCAACCGCTGCTATCACGAGTTTCGAGTATGAACCGGGGCTGGTTAAAGACATGAGGAACATTTATGAAAAAATTGCTCCTCGGGATAATAAATACTGTCATGATGAAACCTGGAATGATGCCAATGGATTCAGCCATGTGCGGGCCGCTTTGCAAGGGGCGGCGTTAACTATCCCCTTTGAAGATGCGTGCTTGCTGTTGGGAACTTGGCAGCAGGTTGTCTTGGCGGAATTCGATACCCGGGCCCGGGACAGAAAAGTGGTTTTAACGTTTATCGCCGAATAAAAAACAGGCAGTTTTTAATGTTTAAGTTTAATAGCAAAAAAATCACAGCAGTTTGTCTTATTGTTTCGGCTGTTTTAATTTTTCATTTTCCTTTTTACTGTTTGGCCGGGCAGAATGAAGGGATCACCGCCAAAGCGGCAATGGTTATCGATGCAAAAACAAAAAAGGTAATTTATAAAAAAAATCCCGACCTGCGTTTACCTGCAGCCAGTACCGTAAAAATCCTGGCCGCACTTATCGTTTTTGAGAGGATACAATTAGATACAAAGGTAAAGATTAGCGAACGGGCGGCGGGAATCACGCCCACAAAAGTGAATCTTACGCAAGGGGCTTATTATAAGGCGGAAGATTTGCTAAAAGCGTTTTTAATGAATTCAGCCAATGATGCCGGGGTTGCTTTGGCCGAAGCGGTGGCGGGTACGGAGTTTAAATTTGCCCAATTAATGAATGAGCGGGCGCGGGAACTATCGGCCAAGAACAGCTTTTTTCTAAATGCAACCGGGTTGCCGGAAACAAATAAAAAGCAATATTCCACTCCTGATGATTTAGCGATGTTTATGAGGGAATTCTTAAAACACAAAAAGCTTATCGAGATCATCAAGACAAAAGAAGGGGTGATTGTTGGCTCAGACGGAAAAAAAATAAATCTGCACAATCATAATAAAATGTTATGGAAGAACGATTGCGGTTTGGTCGGAAAGACCGGTTTTACCAGAAAGGCAAAACATTGTTTTCTGGGCTTTTATACAAAAAGCGGGAGAAAATTTATAGTCAGCATGCAGGGAAGCCGTAAAATCTGGGATGACCTAACAGAGCTTGTGCGTTGAAAAACTCTTGTGCGAAATAAAAATTATGGCTGAAATTCAACCCTCAATTATTATCGCTTCGACCGGACAGCTGGCGGTAGCTTCTTTCGCCGCTTCCAAGATGTCTTGAGGTATGGGGTCAGCGATTACTATCGCTTTATCATCCTCCATTTTAAAAACTTCCGCGCAGCCATTAACACACAGGCCGCATCCTACACAAGCTTCAGTATCGATTATCGCCCTCATCTTGAGCCTCCTCTATTTAAGAATTTTGTCTTATTATAAAAGCAAATAAAAAATAATGCAATTATTTTTTTATAAAAGCTTATAAGGTATAATAGTGATGAAAAGGAGAGTGCGGCTTGTGGGCAATTTAAAAAGAAAGACGGCGGCAATCATTAAAATTTTAAGGGAAGAGTATCCCGGCGCAAAGATCACTTTAAACTATAAAAATCCGCTACAGTTACTTGTCGCCACCGTTCTTTCCGCGCAATGTACCGATAAACGGGTGAATATTATTACGCAGAAGTTATTCAACAAATACCGCAACATAGACGATTACGCCCGGGCCAAAGTAGAGTTCTTTGGACAGGATATCCGTTCGGCCGGATTTTTTCGCAACAAGGCAAAAAATATTATTTCTGCTGCGCAAATGATTAAAAATAAATTTAAAAATAAAATGCCCAATACCATGAAAGACCTTACGCTACTGCCCGGGGTGGCAAGAAAAACGGCAAATATAATTTTATTTAACGGTTTTGGCAAACAGGAAGGAGTTGCGGTAGATACACATGTACGCCGCCTCAGTCAGCGTTTGGGGCTGACGGAGTATGATCAGCCGGAAAAAATCGAGCGCGACCTTATGCAGCTTGTGCCGCGCAACATCTGGGGAATATTTAGCGATCTTTTAATCGAACATGGACGCGCAATATGCATGGCGCGTAACCCGTTATGCCAGCGTTGTGTTATAAATAAAGTTTGTAATTTTTATATCAAAAATAGGCCATGAATAGACCCAAGTACTAATATGATGTTTAGAAAAGGTTCTCTTGTACTGTTTGGTCTTTTGATCCTGCTGTTGATCGAATGCGCATGCCGTATTATTTTGCCGGATTCCAAATTAAATATGCTTGAATCTGTCAGTTTGATTTGCCAGGAAGATTATGATTTGATTTGGCGACAGCGCCAGAACTTAAAAACCATCTTTCGGGGAACAGCCGTTTGCACCAATTCATTGGGGTTGCGGCAGCGGGAGATTGAAAAAAACAAGCCTTTAGGTGTTTATAGAATAATTTGCATGGGGGCGTCTTCGACGTTCGGCTGGGGGGTTGAAGCCGGCAATGCTTATCCATTTATCTTAAACCAAACATTAGACAGGGATATCGGAGCCAAAAAAGCAGAAGTAATTAATGCCGGGCAAATAGGCTACACTACATATCAGGCAAAGATTTACCTTCAAAAGCATTTATTGGCGCTTTCACCAAACATGGTAACCGTGGCGCATGTTTTAAATGACGTTGACCGCTGCCGGTTTTTTCGGAACGAAAAGTTAAAGGATAATCAGTTGTCTAAGCTAGCCCCTTTGACGGTAGCATTTAGAAACGTATTATATAAAAGCCGGTTATATTTTATTTTAAGAAGAATAGTGAGCCGGATTTACGGAAAAAACGAAAGAATATCCGCTGCATTGCTTAGAAAAATATTCGACCAATCTAAAATCCGTGTTTCACCCGAAGATTTTAGAAACAATCTGGAAGAAATTATTGATATCTGCCGGGTTAATAACATAAAGTTGATGTTTATAAAAATGCCGGTCAATTTACCCAAACCGGTTTTATCGCCAAGCGAGGAACAGATTATAAAAAGCGGAGATAATCTTAGTGCGTATTATTTTAAGCGCGGGTTTGAATCGGAAGAGAATAAAAATTATAAGCGAGCAAACGCTTTTTACAAAAAAGCACTGGATTATCAGATTATCGATTGCCGCCGGGACGCGCTATATTATCAGAAAATAATGGCGGATGTCGCCTCAAAACACAATATTCCGCTTATCAATTGCGCTGAAGTCTTTGAAAAAGATATAAACAAAAATTTATTTAATGGGCCGAATGACCCGATACACCCAAATTTCTTAGGGCACAAACTTATCGCACAATTAATTTACAGAGAAATCATACGCAATACTTTTACCCGTAATTGAGCCGAATGGGTTACTTTATTACGCAAGATGATTCCGGTAATGTATAAAAAAATTTTGTTAATTATTCTCGGAATGGCATTAACCCTGCTTTTTTTGGAAATTTCCCTGAATATTTGCAGCTTTTTTTACACAAAGCGCTTTACTGCCGCACATACCGAAGAGGCGCCTGAAAATATTTACAGAATCATATGTTTAGGGGACTCATTTACTTACGGATTAAATATCGCTTTTGAGCATAATTATCCGGCGCAGCTTGAAAAAATTCTAAGCGTACAATACGGCGGGAAGAAATTTAAGGTGTATAATTTTGGATATCCGGATTTTACATCCGAAATGATGCTGCAAAAATTTAAAAACGAGCGTCTTGCGATAAAACCGGATGCAGTTACAATAATGGCCGGCAGAAGCGATGGCTGGAATTATCGAACAGTAGTGTCGGCTGACGCCGGTCCGCGGGGAAAAAGTAGCATGCTGTTAAATTCGAAAATAGCAAAATTTATAAATATTATGATTTGTAACCTGGAAAGCAGGAAAAAGAAGGCGGGCGGAGCCGGCCGTGAAAAAAATAACAGTAAAAATTTCCTAGAAAGCGCAGCAAGTAAATTAATCGAAAAAGGAAACATCTTCCGCTCAAGATGCGATTACGCCCAGGCCATTGCCTGCTATCGCCAGGCGCAGGACTTGGATTGCGGCAACAGCACGGTTTTTTTAGAATTAGGCCGTTGTTATAAGCTTGCCGGGCAATTTGACAAAGCGCAGCACTGCCTGGCAGCTGCGGTGGAAGCCGCCCCGGATAATTTAGAGATATTCAGCGAATTGGACGATGTTTTTATCAAACAGGCTCTGCCAGAAACTGCGGTTACTTTTTATCAAAAGCTTCTAGACAGATACCCGCAAAATGCGCAGGTTAAAACAAGATTATATAATGCAGGTATCGTTTTGGGAAACAGCTTCTTTTTTAAGAATAAATTCGGGCAAGCGATTAGCTGCTATAGCCGGGCTTTTGCTTTGGACCCCGCCAGCAATAGAACCTACCTGAGGCTTTTGTATAATATGGCAATCATGCGGGATACAGATAGCCTCTTTAATAAAATAAAGATGAAGTTAAGCGTATTCAATAACAAATCTAAAAGCCCGGATGGATTGAACGCGAAAGATAGAGCGCTCTTTAAGAACTTACAGGGACTTGTGAAAATTTGTAAAGAAGAAAATATTCCGTTGATATTCTTGAGCTACCCGCAGCAGTTATTAAAACCGATGCAGGATGTTGCCGCCCTGTATAATGTAACACTTATTGATTATCGTTCGGTTTTCAAAAACAAAACAGAAGAACATCCCCGGGAGGATTACTTTTTAGCCGATGGCCATTGCACCGAATTAGGATGCGAGTTGATTGCCGAAGGGATTGCCGGAGAAATCGGAAAAAATTTAAATCCCAACCGAGGCGCTATTTTTGAGTAAAAACATAACTATTCAAAGGGACTCCCAAGCTTTTGGCTACGGGGCGGCATTTGGCCATCAGCAGGTAAAAAACTTTATCCCGGTACGCCGAGAGCTCGGAAAATGTTTCATAATAGCCCATGCCTTTGGCAAGGATCAAATCGCAGGCTTGGAGTTCTTTTTTTATTCTTCCGGACAAAGTGGAAAGCTCTATGCCCACCGCGTCGTTCCCTGAGGCAAGAACCAGGGGGAATTTTTTTAGAATACCGCTTATCTTTAAATCGTTTATGGTCAAATCGTTTTGCACGGGTTTTGATTTGACGATGTAGACAACTTTTGTTTTTTTGGATAAAAATTGGATCAGAGGCAAATCAAAAAAACACTCTCCGGTGTTATCCGCAAAAAAAAGTATGCGCTTAGAACAACTAATCCTCTTTTTAAAATCCTCCCCCTTGTCTATAGTAAAATCTATACTCCCGGCCAGCTCTTTTGCCGATACATGAAGGGGCTTGAAGAAATCCAGGCAATTGCCGGCTGCCGAGAAAGTGAGCAGCCCTTTTAAATCAGACGGGATAGTTTTTCTAAGGCGCGTGGCTGTTTTTTTAGCCAAAACCATCTCGCAAGACTTGCGCTTGTTAAATGCGTCGGCAACGGAAGAAAGTTTTTTTATTTTTCTGTTTACGCGGGAAAAGATCTGCGCCGGGATAGTAGCGGCATTGAAGTGATCGGCTAGATACCGCAACGTATTTTTTGTGATTTTTTCTTCATCAAAAGACGCAGCTTTGCTGTTGTGTTTAGCCAGGCGGATGGTTTGCAGCGTCAATTTTTTTAGACAATTGTAGCATTCTTTTTGGGCACGCATTTTTTGAAAGATCCTTTTAAATAAGCCTGTTTCGGCTTGCAAATTATAGCAATAAATTCGAAATTTAGCAATTTTTTTGAAATAAAAGCACAACATATTGAAACAAAAAATGTTAACTTGCATGATCCGCCGTTACCCGGGCGGCCAGCCCTTTTTGCAACATAAATGGGATGTGCGCCCCTATTTTTAAGACCCGCGCAATTCGCAACCGGCCAAATCCGATGGAAGAAGAATTGTTTTATTTTCTGCTTTACAAAATGTCCGGTCTTAGGTAAACTCAGTATTTCGTATCAGCAGTCATTAAAAAAAGCGTAAGCGGAGGCAGAAGATGATTTCCACAAAAGGCGTGTCCCTGCGGTATGGACAACGCAAACTTTTTTCAAACGTCAATATTGTTTTTTCTCCGGGAAATTGTTACGGATTGATCGGAGCGAACGGATCGGGCAAGTCTACTTTTTTGAAGATTCTTTCCGGAGAGATTGATTCTATGGCCGGAGAAGTGATCGTGCCTACGGGTAAGCGGGTTTCCTCGCTCAAGCAGGATCAGTTTGCTTTTGACGAATACACGGTTTTGAATACGGTGATCATGGGACACAAAGAGCTTTATAATATTATCCGGAAAAAAGACGAGCTCTACGCCAAGGAAGATTTCTCCGATGAAGACGGGATTCTGGTTTCCGAGCTTGAGGCGAAATTTGCGGAGCTTGACGGATGGAACGCGGAATCGGACGCGGCAAAGCTTTTAAGCGATCTCGGCATAGAAGAAAAATACCATGTTTTGCCGATGAAACAGCTTGAGTCCGGGGAAAAAGTCCGCGTGCTTTTGGCGCAGGCGTTATTCGGAAATCCGGATATTCTTTTGCTTGATGAGCCGACGAACAATTTGGACGTGGACAGCAGCCTTTGGCTTGAGGAATTTTTATGCGGTTTTGAGAATACCGCGATCGTGGTTTCACATGACCGGCATTTTCTGGATAAGGTTTGCACGCATATCGCGGATATTGATTTTGGAAAAATCCAGCTTTACAGCGGCAATTACAGTTTCTGGCTGGATTCCAGCACGCTTTTGCTGCGGCAGAGGTCAGAGTCAAACAAAAAAATCGAAGAAAAAAGAAAAGAATTACAAGAGTTTATCGCGCGCTTTAGCGCCAATGCCTCAAAATCCCGGCAGGCGACAAGCCGTAAGAAAATCCTGGAAAAACTCACGCTTGATGATATTAAGCCGTCTTCCCGCAAATATCCTTATATAAATTTTGAACAACAGAAAGAAGCCGGTAATGATATCCTGCAGATCGAGAATTTGTCCAAGGCAACCGACGGCCAGCCGATGTTCGATCATCTGAATATCCTCGTGCGCAAGGGTGATAAGATTGCCTTTGTCGGCCCGAACAATCTCGCGAAGACAACATTGTTCGAGATATTGACTTCCGCGATTAGCGCGGACAAGGGCACGTTTAAATGGGGAGCTTCGGTGATTCCTTCCTATTACCCTAAGGACAACTCTATTTTTTTCGATACGAGTTTAAATGTCGTGGATTGGCTGCGCCAGTTTTCGGATAATACGGATGAGAGCTTTGTGCGTGGATTTCTCGGAAGGATGCTTTTTAGCGGGGAAGAATCCTTAAAGCCGGTCCGCGTTCTTTCCGGAGGAGAACGCGTGCGGTGCCTGCTTTCGAGCATGATGCTTGCCCAGGGGAATGTGCTGATTTTGGATGAGCCGACCAACCATCTGGACCTGGAATCGATCACGGCATTAAACCGCGGCTTGGAAAAATTCCGCGGTACGGTTTTGTTTTCTTCGCATGACCATCAGCTTATCCAGACCGTGGCCAATCGAATCATTGAAATCACGCCGCGGGGCTATGTCGACCGCCAGGACACGACCTTTGACGAATATCTCGCCAGTGAAAATATCCGCGCACAGCGCCACGCCTTATATGCCCACGCATAATCCCAAATTTTGCAATTGGCAAAATTCGCCCGCAGGGACGATAGCGTAAAGCCGTTTAGGATTTACGCTTGCTTATCGCGGTATCCCGAAAATTGCATGCAACTTTTTATGCAATCACTTGTGTTGCAACTATTATTGTTCAAACAAATTAGCCCTTTATTTTCTAATGCAATTTTTGGAATAATCAACAGGCAGATTTAAAGCTCTTGTTCAATCGAAAATCAGTCAAAATTATTTTTGTGCCAAATAAGGCTATTTTTAATTTAGTTGCAGAATAACCGTCAATTTGGTAAAATACAGTTCCAAATAGGATGGTTCGGTTTTCATATTGTTATCGCTTTTTCACCCCGGGGGTTAAATACGCAACGTATTGTTATTATTGATTGTTAGGGAAAAGTGATAACAAAGTAATGGGTTTTTTGTCTTTAAATCTTTAAGCACATAAAAGAGGGCTATGTTTGAACAACTTTCATTAGAAAATGTATCAATTTTGACCTATTTGATCGCTTTTTTCTTTGGTATCCTGGTTTGCGCGACACCCTGTGTTTACCCGGTTATCCCGGCCATGATCGGATATTTTGGCGGTTCGAAAACGACGTCAAAACGAGACGCTTTTTTCAACGCATTAACTTATGTCTTGGGCCTATCTCTGGTATATTCTGCTTTAGGGGCTTTTGCCGCCTTAAGTGGCGGTTTATTCGGGGTGCTGCAAAACAGCATTGCGGTCAGGATAATCGTGGCTAATATCTTTATTCTTATGGGGTTATTTATGCTGGATGTTTTTAGTTTGCCGCAGGTAAATTTTTTTCAAAATATGCCCATTAAAAATTCCAGCCGCACCAGCGCTTTTCTTATGGGTGGGCTTTCTGGTTTGATAATCGGCCCCTGCACAACCCCGGTAATCGGCTCGATTCTGGCGTATGTTGCGGCAAGGCAGAATGTATTTTTGGGAATAACTCTTTTGTTTGTTTACGCGTTGGGCATGGGAACGCCGTTATTGATATTGGGATTGTTTGTCGGGATTTTGAAAAAACTTCCTAAAGCGGGTATCTGGATGGTTAAAATAAAAAAGGTTTTTGGCTTGCTTCTGATCGCCGGTGCCGAATATTTATTGTTAGGAGCATCGCAAATATGACGGTTTCAGCGTTATTGATGGACTTCTATGAACTAACCATGTGCGCCGTATATTTTGCTTATAAACCACAGGCCTGGGCAACCTTTGATTTGTTTGTGCGTAAACTTCCGGAAGACCGGTCGTTTTTGGTTGCCTGCGGCATAAAAGAGGCGCTTTTATATCTTAAAAATTTTTCTTTTGCGAGAGAGGATATCAAGTATCTTAAAAAATTTAATTTTCGGCCGGCCTTCTTGAATTATTTAGCTGGATTAAAATTTACCGGAGATGTTTGGGCGGTAAAAGAAGGCACAATTGTGTTCGAACAAGAACCAATAATGCGGATAACCGCACCGTTATGCCAGGCACAGCTGGTAGAATCTGTTCTTTTAAATACGATTAATCTGCAAACGGCAATAGCTTCCAAAGCCGCCCGGATAATACTGGCGGCCGAAGGGCGTGCGGTCTACGATTTTTCCTTGCGGCGCGCTCAGGGCCAGGATGCTGCTTTGAAAGCAGCCAAGGCCAGTTATATCGCCGGCGCAGCTGGCAGTTCCAATGTTTTAGCGGGCAAGATGTTTGGTATCCCCACAATCGGAACGATGGCCCATTCGTACGTGATGTCTTTTGATACGGAAATGGAAAGTTTCCAAGCTTATGCGGATATTTTTCCGAAACAATCAATTTTGCTTTTGGACACATACAGCTATAAAAAAGGAATTAAAAACGCAATAACTATAGCCAGGCGGTTAAAGCGGAAAAGGTTTAATTTAAGCGGCGTGCGTTTAGACAGCGGCGATTTGGCGCGGGAGAGTAAACGTATTAGAAAGGTATTGGATGAAAATGGTTTTGGGAAGGTAAAGATTGTTGCCAGCGGTGATTTGGACGAGTATAAGATAAAGCGGTTAATAAAGATTGGCGCGCCGCTGGATAGTTTTGGCGTGGGGACGAAGATGGGCGTATCCGTGGATGCGCCTTACTGTGATGTTATTTACAAGATTAGCGAAATAACGGATAAGCAGGGGGGATTTGTTCCGACGATGAAATTAAGCCAACATAAAAATACTTTGCCGGGACGCAAACAAGTATTTCGTATCCGCGATAAAAAAGGAACATATAAAAAAGACATTATCGCGTTGGAAACGGAAAAGATAAAAGGAATTCCTCTTTTACTGAAGATGCTCGATAAAGGCCGACTCGTTTACGACGATTTTTCTTTAAAGATGAGCCGGAAATTTGTAAGCCGGCAGCTAAAATCTATGCCGCACCGGATTAAGGATTTGGGAAAAAGCGTCTCTTTTTCGGTAGAACAGAGCGTAAAACTTAAATCTCTTGTGCGCAAAGTCGGCAGAGGCATTTTAGAGCTGGATTGCTGCGCAGGGGAAAAATATGATTAGCTATGGGAAAAACAGAACAAAGCAGGAACATGGAAGATTTAGAGTTTGAAATCCATTTTTTCAAAGAATTAATAAATGAAAAAGCTGATTTTGTTGACGCGTTAATCCCGCTTGCCGAAGCTTATACCAAAGCCGGCCGTTACCTTGAAGGATTGCGCGTGGATAAACAGCTTGCGCAGCTTTTGCCTTATGACTGCGTTGTCCATTACAATTTGGCGTGCAGTTATACATTATTGGATAAAATCGACGAGGCATTCCGCGCCCTATCTAAAGCGATAAAGCTGGGCTATGGTGATTTTCGATATATGGGGCTGGACCCCGACTTGGCCAAGTTAAGGGATGATAAACGTTACAAAGAACTTATTAATCGAAAACAAAAAAAGAGGGGTTAAGTGATGGGGTTAATGGATTCCTTTGACGAAATCAAAAGCTCGGCCTTAAAAGAGCTGGCCAATATCGGCATAAGCCATGTTGCAACTGCGATCGGTGAAATCGCCCGCGAGCGCATAAGTATTAGCGTGCCCGAATTTAACACCTTTACAAAAAAAGAATTTGTAAATACAAAATTACAGCAGCAGGTGGGCGCTTATTTCACGGTGGAAGGCATTTCCGAGCTTACCGAAACAATAATTCTTTTCCAAAAACAGGATGCCTATGAATTGATGAACAAGTTTGTGAATACGTATCAAGATACGGCTATTGACAGCACTAAGCTGTCTTCGGATGAAAAAGAGAGCATTTTTCTGGAAATCACGACCGTAATTTCCGCCGCTTACTTTTCTGCCGTGGACGCGATGTTTAATTTGAAAACTAATTGCGGTATCCCTGTGATAAATTTTGAGAACGGGCAATTGCACGATTTTATATGCAAAAGGATGCGTAATGATGAAGCCGTAAGCATTAAAGCTTCGTTTGTCGCCGAGCATTCAAAAATCAAAGGGGAAGTTTTTCTTATTCCTGATCTGAATACGATAAACATGTTTTTTAACGCGATAGGGGTGACATGAAAAAGCACAAAAATCCGTTGCCTACGGTAGATATCATTATTGAACATAAAAACGGCATCGTTTTGATAGAAAGAAAAAATCCGCCTTACGGATGGGCCATACCGGGCGGATTTGTGGAATATAACGAAACATTAGAAGATGCCGCCGCGCGGGAAGCTAAAGAAGAAACCGGCCTCGACATATTTTCCTTAAGGCAGTTTCATAGCTATTCCGGCCCCAGACGTGATCCGCGTTGGCATACAATCGCCACGGTATTTACGGCTCAGGGCCGGGGCAAGCTTCGAGCGGCAACCGATGCCGGCGATGTCGACATATTTGATAAGAAAAATCTTCCGCAAAAATTCGCGTTTGACCACAAAAGAATAATAAGGGATTTCTATTGTTTCAAGGATGGAAAGGAGCCGCGATGGTAGAGGTTGGGCTGTGTAAAATAATAATGCATGAAAATAAGCAGGATCAGATAATCGTGCTGAAAGAAAAAGACGGACCGAGACAGTTGCCGATAGTTATCGGTATTGCCGAGGCCGCGGCGATAAAGATGAAAGTAAGCAAGATTACGCCGCCGCGCCCTTTAACCCATGATTTATCGCACAATCTCATTACGTGCTTAGGCGCAAAGCTGGAGCAGGTAATAATAAATAAACTGGAAGGGCATACTTTCTACGCGCGGTTGATTTTAAAGCCGAAGAAAGGTAAAGCTATTGAGGTCGATGCGCGGCCCAGTGATAGTATCGCCTTGGCGTTGAGAGCGGATGCGCAAATTTTTGTGGAGGAAGAGGTTTTCGAAAAACTTCAATTTTTAAATGGATAACAGCGTAAAACTGTACAAAATCCGGTTATTCAAAGATGACCGGGTGCTTAAAAAAATAGCTTCGGTTTCAAAAGAGATGAATCTTGAAATTTATCTTGTGGGTGGAGCGCTGCGGGATTTGCTTGTCGAAGAAAAAAGATCTTCTAATAGCTATGAATGGGATTTTGCGTTAAAGCGTGGGGCGTTAAAGCTGGGCCGGGTTTTAGCTCAACAGTTAAAAGCCTCGTTCGTTGTGTTGGACGGGAAAAATAATATCGGCCGGCTGCTCCATAAAGAAGGGGGCAAGTGCTATCAGCTGGATTTTGCCGATTTCCGGGCGGATAGCCTCAGGGAAGATCTAAAATTGCGGGATTTTACCATTAATACTCTTTGTCTGGATATAAATAATTTAGTAAGCGGCGCAAATGGGCCCAGTTACATCACCGATTATCTTAATGCGTTCAAGGATATTAAAGAACGCCGTATTTGTGTAACCGCACCGCGTAATTTTAAAGATGATCCCGTGCGCATATTGCGCGCATTTACCTTCTCCGGCCGGATGCATTTTAAAATTGCGCCCCAGACCGAAAATTTGATAAAAAAGAATGCGCCGGCACTAAAATATGTCGCCGGCGAACGCATAAGCGAGGAACTTGCAAAAATACTGAAAACGCCGGGTAGTTTTAAATACATTTTACAAATGGATAAATTGCGGGTTTTGGAAAATGTCTTCCCTGAAATAAAAACCATGCGCGGCATAGACCAGGGGGATTATCATCATTTGGATGTCTGGCGGCACTCTTTGGAAACTTTAGCGCAGTTCGAGAAACTGCTAAAAAACTTATGCGCGAATATCCCGATAAAATATGCCAAAAAGACAGGTATGTTTTTCGCGCAAAATATTCGCCAGCAGCGGCCGCGGGTATGGCTGGTTAAACTGGCTTGTCTTTTTCATGACATCGCAAAACCCCAGACGAAATTTATTGGTGAAGACGAAAAAATTCATTTCTACACGCATGAAAAAAAAGGAGCGGATTTTGTCCAAAAGATCGCTTACCGTCTGAAATTATCCGGAAGAGAAACAAATATTTTTAAAAGGATGGTAGCCTATCATCTTCGGCCCGGCCAGCTTGTAAACCGGATCCCGAGCAAAAAAGCAAAATTCAGGTTTTTCCGCGACCTTAAGGATGAGGCCGTGCCCGCTCTCCTTCTCGCCTTGGCCGACCGGCGCGCGATGCGGGGAAAAATGAGCCGGTGTAAAAAGTTTGTTTTTTTGGAAGATGAAATTTTTTCTATGCTGGTAGAGTTTTTTAAAGAGAAAGAGAAGCCTCGGCCGCAGCGCTTATTAGACGGCGACCAGATAAAAGATTTACTTAGTATCCCGGCGGGACCTTTAATCGGTACAGTACTCAAAATGCTTGAAGAAGCACAAAACTTAAAACAGGTTAGGACAAGACAAGAGGCAGAGGAATTGGCTTTGAAAGTTTTTACAAAACAAAGCACGAATTCTCAAAAGTAACAGAAGATATGTTGACTAAATACCCGGTATATTACCAGCTGACGAATGCCGCTTTTAGAAAAAAAATAGAAACGGGCAGAAAAATATTGTCCCGGTGCACCTTGTGTCCGCATAACTGCCGGGTAAACCGCCTGCAGGGGGAAACCGGATTTTGTCGAAGTTCAAGCGAGGCCGAAATTTCGCATTGGCAGCTGCATTTCGGCGAAGAACCGCCGCTTTCAGGGCAAGGCGGAGCGGGAACGGTATTTTTCACGCATTGCAATTTAAGCTGCGTATTCTGTCAGAATTACCAGATTAGCCAAGACGCTGTGCAAAATAAAGGTCTCGCGGCCGAAGAATTGGGCCGGATTATGCTCGAATTGCAAAAGCAGGGGGCGCAGAATATTGATCTGGTATCACCGACTCACTTCGTTCCGCAAATTTTAGAAGCGGTATATTTTGCGCGAAATAAAGGATTATCGCTGCCTTTGGTTTATAATTCCAATGCTTACGAAAACATAACGACGCTAGAGCTTTTGGCCGGAGTGGTGGATATTTATCTGCCGGACTATAAATATGCCGATGATGAAAGTGCTTTTAATTATTCTAAAATCCGCAATTATGCGCACCATGCCAGCCGCACCGTAGAGCGCATGTACAAACAGGTAGGAGATTTGTTATCGGACAAAGAAGGAATGGCGCTCCGGGGATTGTTTGTGCGTCATTTAGTCTTACCTAAACGTTTGTCGGGAAGTTTTGCTGTACTGGAGGATTTGAAAAGAAAAACAAACCTAGGTATCGGACTGAGCATCATGAGCCAGTACGCCCCGCATTATCGGGCGGGGGAATTTAATAACCTTTCACGTACGCTAATGCCCCAGGAGTATAATGAGGTGGTAGATTACGCCAAAAAGTCCGGTTTTGAAAAATGCTGGATACAAGAGTTAAGCAGCAGCCTGGTGTATTCTCCGGATTTTCAGAAGCGGGACGTGTTTGGTCAAGACAGCTGTATTTTAAAAAACCAAAAAGCGAGAGGAGGCAGTTTTTGATGGTCAGGATAAAGCGGGCATTGATAAGTGTATCCGACAAGAGCGGACTAGAAGAATTTGTTAAAGGGTTGCATTCTTTCGGCGTGGAAATCTTGTCTACGGGAGGTACTGCCCGGTTGATTCAGAAATTGGGTATTCCGGTTAAAGCCGTAAGCGATTTTACGGCAAGCCCGGAAATGCTGGACGGGCGCGTAAAAACTTTGCATCCGAAAATACACGGCGGGTTGCTCGCCTTGCGCGATAAAGAAGAGCATATGCAGCAGGCAAAAAAATTCGGGATAGAATTAATCGATATGGTAGTGGTTAATTTATATCCGTTTGAAGAAACGATAAAGAAACCTGGAGTGACCACGGAAGAAGCGATTGAAAATATTGATATCGGCGGGCCTTCAATGCTGCGTTCGGCGGCAAAAAATGCAAAGTCCGTAGCGGTGGTTTCCAACCCCATTTGGTATGAAAAGATTCTGGCGCAAATGAAACAGAATGACGGCTGTCTCGATGAGAAGACGTGTTTTAAGCTTGCGGCGGAAGTGTTTGAGCGCACCAATGAATACGATCGCGCTATATATAATTATTTAAGTTCAAAATTGCCGGGTTCGACTTCGCCGGACGCGGCAAAGGATGAAGCATTCGCGCAAAAACTAAATTTGCAATTTGAAAAAGTGCAGACTTTGCGGTATGGTGAAAATCCGCATCAGCAAGCGGCTTTTTATAAAGACGCAACGTGTTCCGGGTTCGGTGTTTCGTCTTCCCGGCAGCTTCATGGCAAGGAACTTTCGTTTAACAATATTTTGGATTTGGATGCCGCCTTGAATATCGTTCGGGATTTCAAGGAACCGGCCGCAAGCATAATAAAACACACAAATCCCTGCGGTGCGGCTACCGCGACAACCTTGCGCGAAGCTTATAAGCATGCGTTGGAATGCGATCCGCTTTCCGCTTTTGGCAGTATCGTCGGATTTAACCGGGAAGTGGACGAGGCAACAGCAGAAGAAGTAATATCCGCCGATTTCGTAGAGTGTATTATCGCTTGCGGTTATAAGCCAGCGGCTTTGGAGATTTTGAAGAAAAAGAAAAATTTGAGAATTATGGAGACCGGAGATTTTACTAAACTCAAGGCGCAAAATTGCAAGGAATTTGATTTAAAACGCGTAAGCGCGGGGGTGCTTATCCAGGACAAAGATAATAAGGTGATTGATAAAGCAGCGCTTAAGATTGTAAGCAAGAAAAAAGCAACGGAAGAACAAATACACTCTTTACTTTTTGCCTGGCAGATGGTTAAGCACGTGAAATCAAACGCGATAGTTTTAGCCCAAGGGACAAAACTGGTCGGAGTGGGCGCCGGCCAAATGAGCCGGGTAGACAGTGTTATTATTGCCGTGCGCAAATCCCAGGGCCGGTGCCGGGGCGCGGTTTTAGCCAGTGATGCGTTTTTCCCGAAGGAAGATGCGATCGAACAAGCGGTAGAAGCGGGAATAGTTGCGATAATTCAGCCGGGCGGGTCGATTCGCGATGAGGAAGTAATTAAAGCCGCGGACCGTGCCGGCATAGTTATGGTTTTTACGGGAATAAGGCATTTCAAACATTAATTATAGGTTAAAAAAAGCTTAGATTAAGAGGATAAACTTATGGATTACCAGGAAGCGCTGGAATACTTGGATACGTTTGTAGATTATGAAAAGAGCACTACATATAAATATACCGATTTTAAGCTTG
>JAHJAO010000133.1 GCA_018813905.1 Candidatus Omnitrophota bacterium | reverse complement strand
GATTAACAGATACAACAATAGCCCCAAAAATCCCCAGCATACGCTCAAAAATAACAGGTTATCGGCAAAAATGCATCCTAAAGAAACTATTAGCGTAAGCAGAAGATATAAGTAATAACAATTTAGCCCCTTACGCCCCTTCATAAAGGAAAAAGAATAAACCACGGTAAGTAAAGCAAACAGGGCCGAAAATACCCCCACAAAAATGGAAAGGTGATCTACTCTAAACATATCCGCGAACTGAAACATTTACTTTACACCCATCTTTTTTCTTAGCAATTCTGTCTTCTGCTGCGACATGCGCACCAAATCTTCACCGTGTAAAAGTTTCTTTCCTTTAATATTGCGCACGGCCACCCGTTCCGTACAGCAGTAACAGGGGTCAATGGCCGCGAGAATTATCGTCGCGTCCGATAACGTCTGGCCGAGTATTGTCGCTTTATAAGTAGGAAGATTCATAAACGTCGGCGCCCTCACCTTGTGTCGTGCCGGACGGTTAGTGCCGTCGCTTCTTACATAATGAAACGTCTCGCCTCGCGGCGCTTCGATATGGCCAATACCTTCTCCCGGGGGGATATCTTTAATTTTTGCGTCTATTTCCCCTTTCGGCAGATTGTTCAGGCACCATTTGATTATCTTTATGGATTCAAAGAGTTCCAGAACTCTTACCACCACCTTATCAAACACGTCGCCGTTTTCGGTGACAATCATATCCCACTCCATCCGGTCATACGCGCCGTATGGGCAATTTTTTCTTAAATCCCGGGCTACGCCCGATGCTCGCGCGGTCGGGCCGAGCGCGGAATAATTTATCGCGTTTTCTTTAGTCAAGATCCCCACGCCTTTGGTGCGGGCATGCAAAACCGGGTCGTCGATTACGGCTTTTTTCAACATAACCGCTGTCGGAATTATCGAATCTATTTTTTTCAGCACCACCGGAATATCTTCCGCTTTTATATCGCGCCGCACGCCTCCGGGCTTGAACATCGCGTAATTTTGCCGGTTACCGGACAGAATTTCCATAGCGTCCAATATTTCTTCCCGCAGTTTCCAGGCCCACATATAAACGGTATTATAACCGAGAAAATGGCCGGCCAAACCCAGCCATAAAAGATGCGAGTGAATCCTCTCGCCTTCGGCGATAATCGTCCGGATGAATTTCGCCCGTTCCGGGACTTCCATAGGAATAATATCTTCTACCGCGCGCGTGTAGGCAAAGGGGTGGCTAGTCGAACAGATACCGCAAATCCGTTCGATAACAAAAGTCGATTGGTCAAATGTCTTCGATTCAGACAGCTTTTCAATCCCGCGGTGATTATAGCCCACCCGGACATCGATATCGATAATCTTTTCCCCGTCTACAGTCAAAGTAAAAAACTCCGGCTCTTCCTGCAGCGGATGATACGGCCCAATCGGTACTATTGTCTTTGCCATTTGCTCAAATCCTATTTTTAACTTATAATTTATAACTTATAATTTATAACTATACTCCCCGGTCTCTGATTGCTTTCTTGTCCCATTCCTTATAATCGCGGCGCAAAGGATATACGCCCTGCGGCCAGGCATCCGGCAGAAGTAATCTTCTTAAATCCGGATGGCCGCGGAAATTTACGCCCAAGAGCTCGTGTATTTCCCGCTCAATCCAGTTCGCAGCTTCAAAAGAAGGCGCTAAAGAATCTATTTCCGGTTTGTCTTTAGGTAATTTCACCCGCAGAGAAATTATCAAGTTGACCTCTTCCTGAATAAAATGATACAGGATTTCGATATGCTCTCTTGTATCTACGCCTGAGGCGATGCCGAAACGCGCTTCCAAATCGTAAAATGCGTAGTTCGCAACACGCACCAAAGCTTCAGGCTTAATCTCAATATAAACCCGCGTTGCCGATTTATCGAAAACCTCGATAATATCGTCTTTAAATTTATCTTTTATGCCTTCAAGCGTTTCTTCTCTATTCATCTGTTCCTCTATTATAAATGCTCTACTATTTTTTGTTCTTTATTTTTCCGATCAGTTTCACGACTCCGGCGATAATCGCCTCCGGCTTCGGCGGACAACCCGGTATATACACATCCACCGGAATGATTTTATCCAACGGTTCGGGGCAATTATAACTGTGAATGAACATGCCGCGCGACAGGGCGCACTCGCCAATCGCGACCACAAGACAGGGTTTAGGCACCTGTTCATATAATTTTTTTAACCTTTCTACGGACTGGCGGTTACACGAACCAGTCACAAGGAGTACATCCGCGTGCCGGATACTGCCGGCGAGCAGCATGCCGAAACGCTCAATATCAAACCGGGGGGTAAGACAATCGAGAATTTCAATATCGCAATTATTGCAGCTGCCGGTGGACAGGTGAAACACCCACGGTGATTTCAAAAGCGCATTAAGTTTTATACTCATATCATTTACCCGCTAATGCCAACAAAACTGCGATTACAGAAATCGTAGTCATCGGCCCCCAGAAAAAATTTACCGCCTGGTCAATTCTCACCCGGGGGTTTGTATTTCTTATTACCGTAATCAAGGCCACTAACCCGACATATTTCAACAGCCCCCAGAGAATATCCACACCTTTTAAATTTATGCCTCCTAAAAATAAGGTGATAATAAAAAAAGGCAGAATAAATAACAGCATGTTTTTAGTCAGCTTATAGATGGCGAGTGCCGTGCCGGAGTATTCGATCAGCGGGCCGCCAACAATTTCCGTTTCCGCTTCCGGGATATCAAAAGGCACAAGCGCCAATTTTGCCTGAGTGCACATAATTACCACAATAAACGCCAAAACCCCCGACCAACTGCTAATAATTGAGCCGTGGTGTGTCTGGTACAATACGATATCTGCCAACCTTATTGTAAAACCGCTTTTTATTACGATCACAAGCATTGCCAGGATAAACGGAAGCTCATATCCTAAGACCAGCTTCATCTCGCGCGACGCCCCGATGCTGGCTAAAGGGTTGCGGGAGGCAAAACCGCCCATGATTATACTCAACGAAGGTATGGTCAAAAGATAAAGCACGACGATTAAATCACCCACAAAACTTTTTCCGGGAGCGATATTATTCATCCATAAAATCGTGGCTACCAATATCGCGCCGGCTAAGCCGATTACCGGTGCGGTTAAGAAAGTCATTTTGGAAGCGCCGGCCGGAACCAGCGTTTCTTTGCCCAAAAGCTTTACGATATCAATCAGCGGCTGTAATAACGGCGGCCCCACACGGTATTGAACCCGGGCCGTAACTTTCCGGTCCACCCAGCTGGCGAAAAGCCCGATAAACGCGGTAAGCAAAAAACCAAAAATCAGAAGATAGACACTATAATTTAACGCGTTTATCATCATCGTCGTCATGCCTTCTCCTCTTGCCAGTGCGTAGCATGTACAATAAGATTATCCCCGGCCAAAAAAGTGTTCTCGTCAAGCTTTGCATCCGCCTTCTTTAAACTCAACGCCCCGTATGGGCAAGAACTTATGCATAAAGGTTCGTTCTTTTTATCACGCCGGCCCAGACAAAAATCACAATTATGAATCAGATAGGGCACGTTTTCCGGATAAATCGTTCCGTAAGGACAGGCATGCGAACAGGATTTACAGCTGATACAGCGCATATTGTGCCGGATAAGCAGTTTGTTTTTGTCTTTTTGCTGCTCAAGCGCTTCCACCGGGCACGAATTCACACAATGCGGCTCTTCACACTTACGGCAGACAAGCGCGTAACTTGCCAGTTCCGCACAGGAGATAATACCGCAGTTTTCCGGATGAAAGTAATAACTGCACTTGATAACACATTTTTTACATTCACCGGCGGCGCAGACATCCAAATCTATAAATAAACGCATGTCTTTGTCCGCACGCGGGTCGGCATTAAACCTGCCTTGATGAATTTGTTCCGCACTTGTATTTTCGTACATTGTACTCCGCAGATAGTATATCGTTTTGCCTATTATTTTAACTTTTTTAATAACACTGCGATCATTCTTGACAAATGATTTGCTTTTTCTGAGAGTCTATCTAAATCTTCTTTATCAATAAAGCTCAATTCTTTTGCGATTATTAACTGAGTTTCTAATTCTGCTGTTGACCCTAAAACTATATGCAAAAATTGACTATATTCTTTATTATGGTATCTTTTAAATCCTTCAGCTATATTCGAAGGTATAGAAACTGCTGATCGTCTCATTTGCGATGTTAAATTGTACAACTCTTCTTTTGGAAATATTTTTGTCAGCCGGTAAATATCTTTTACAATTTCTATCCCTTTTTGCCATATTTTTAATTGTTTAAAACTATTTATCTTCTCCATTATGTACTATGTACTATGTACTATATACGATATACAATGTACGATATTTCAATCCCAGATATTCGGAAAATTTTTAATCTTATCGTAGCTAAAAACCGGCCCGTCTTTACAGGCGTAATAGCTGCCCAGCCGGCAATGTCCGCATTTGCCAATACCGCAGGACATGTTTTTTTCCATGGAGAGATACAGGTTATTCTCTTTAAATCCCATCTCCAAGAGCTTCTTTGCCGCGAATTTCATCATTATCGGCGGGCCGCAAACCACGCCGATACCCTGTTTATAATCCATCTCCACATCATCCAAAATCGTAGTTACCAGGCCCACGTTTCCCTTCCAGCTTTCATCGCCGTTGTCTACAGTAAGTTTAAAATTCAAATCTTTCCTTTTTGCCCATTCATCGGTTTCGTTCCTATATACAAGTTCTTTTGGTGTCCGGCAACCGCCCCGGAAAAACAGCTTTTTAAACTGTCCGCTCATGTCAAAAAATGTGTACATCAGGCTGCGCAGCGGCGCAAATCCGCATCCGCCGCCGACAACCAGAATCTCTTTGCCTTTAAATTCGTCGAGCGGATAGCCGCGGCCGAACGGGCCCCGAATTCCAATAATATCTCCTTTTTTCAATTTATGAATAAATTCGGTCACGCGGCCGACCTTCATTACCGTCACTTCCATGGCTTCCCGCATGGAAGGGCGCGAAGACGGCGTAAACGGCGCTTCTCCCACGCCCGGGATAGTAAGCTCGATAAACTGGCCCGTGACAAAAGCTACTTCTTCTTTTGTTTTAAACCGTACGGTTCTTATCGTCGGCGTTTCCGCAATTACGTCCAGAACCTGCGCCTCAATGGGTCTATAAGGATTTTTATCGGCCATCGACTAACCTCTTTAATACTTTCCGGATATCTATTTTTGCCGGGCAAGCCGCTATGCAGCGCCCGCAGCCGGTGCAGGCATAAATGCCGGAAACTTTAGGAAAATAATCAAATTTCTTTTCAAACCTGTTTCTCAGCCGCATCCAAAGACGCTCCCGGGGATTCGCCCCGCCGGCAACACGGGCAAAATCTTTTATCATGCAAGAATCCCAGATACGCAGCCGCATCATCTTTCCTTTATCCTTCTGGTCATACAGGAGAAAACAATGACAGGTCGGGCAAATAGTATTACAGGCGCCGCACTCTACGCACGCCTTTGCTTCGTCCTGCCAGAGCACAGATTGATAATTTTTACCGATTATTCCCTGATACAAGGACTCTTGCGGAATATCCTGGGTTTTTATGTTAGCCTTTATTTCGCCGGTTACCTTTTCGCGCTGTTGATTGCGTTCGGAAATCATATAGTCCTGCGCGTCTTCGAACAAAGAAAAGTTTTCTTTAACGATATTTTCCCCTCTTTGCGTGCCTGTTTCCACGACAAAACCCGCATCCACTTGAGAAAGATTGATATCAAAAGACTCCTGCGGGTAGGGTTTGAGATTTAAGGCGATACAGAAACAGCTCTCCAGGCAACACGTGCAATCCGCGGATATGATCAAATTATTCTGGCGGGCTTTATTATAGAAAGGGTCTTCAAAATCGTGATCTTTGAATACATAATCCTGAACCTTAAACCCTTTTAAATCGCAAGCCTTCACGCCTACGACCGCATAAGGTTTACGGTCATCTTTCTGCGGCAGATCCGGTTTAAAATCTTCCGCTACCCGTTCGCGGCCAGGCAAGAAAAAAGATTTTAAAGGCTCAACGGCTCTTACTTCGCCGATAACAATCTTTCCACAATCCGCGCTATATTTTTTATAAAAACGCCCATTCTTGGCTTCTGTCGGGACAAACACCTGGTAATCCTGGGCTAAAACATTCAGCAAGTTAATTAAATTTTTATAAGAAATATACTTTTTCATTATACTCAATTATTCTTTTTATTCGCCAGAAAATACGAAAGAGTCTCCAGCTCCCGGGAAAGATCGACGTCTTTTATTTTTACATGCTCGGGAACAGTCAAAGAAACCGGAGCAAAGTTTAAAATGCATTCGATCCCCGCGCTCACCAGGCGATTGGCCACGTCCTGCGCCTCTTTTGCCGGAACGGCAATAATGCCAATACTTATATTTTTTTCCTTTATTACTCGAGGCGCATCATCGAGAGATTTTATGGCAATGTCATTGACTTGCTTATCGACTTTTTTAGCATCTATATCAAAAGCCGCCATGATATTCAGCCCGTGATTCTGAAAGCCGGGATACGCCAATAACGCCCGGCCCAGGTGTCCTGCGCCGACCACGGCTACATTCCAAACTTTATCTTTACCTAAAATTTTTTCGAGCTGTGATTTCAGCTCGTGCGTATTGTAACCGGAACCGCTTACCCCAAACTGGCCGAAATAACCCAAATCTTTTCTCACCTGGGTATCGCTTAAGTTCGTTCTCTCTCCTAATTCCGCGCTCGATATGGTATTAATGCTCATCCTGGTCAGTTCAATAACTTCTCTCAAATATACAAACAGGCGCGAGATGGTACTTTCCGGAACTTTCTTCGGGTTCATATCTACTCAAAAACCTTGTAACAATATTCACAAACATTGTACTTTTTTTCACAAATATAACATATGCGCAAATTTTGTCAAGTAAATTCTTTTAGAGTGTTATTGCAAGGCAAAAATGTCCTGTTTCTAGCAAAGCAAGAATGTCCGGTTTTCATGTTACTGTTAGTAGTAGCCCTTTTTCTTTTGGGGCTACCTTTTCTTTTTGTTGATACAGTGGATAGTGTGTGCCTAATCTGAATGATCGCCAGGGGTGGTTAGCCGGAATCGGCTCATATATCCGCTTTG
>JAHJAO010000132.1 GCA_018813905.1 Candidatus Omnitrophota bacterium | reverse complement strand
TGTCCTTTCCTGCCATATGATCCTCCTTTGAAAAGAATCATTATAGCAACTTTGGAACAGGACATTCTTGCTTTGTTAATACCGGACATTATTGTATTGCGATTACACCTATGCAGGTTTTCCTTAAATATCAGAGTTAGCCATTTGGGATTTACTTGTTGAATGGTAGGATGTAATAAATTACAATACCTCTAAATTATTTATATTGCTCGTTCAACTAACTTTTGGGTTTGCCAAGCTTCCTGTAAACTTTTTTGTTTTGATTCTAATGCATTCTTATCGATATCCGGGAACCCATTATTCCCATTTTGCATCTTTAATTCTTCTGCGTAATCCAGAATTTTCTTAAATATATGGCTCACTGTATTATTGCTGCTTGAGCGGCATAATGTAAAAAAATCTCCGATGATAATCAATTTATCTTTGGCTCGTGATAAGGCAACATTTAGCCGGCGTTGGTCATTTAAAAATCCTACATCTGCTTGGGGGTTGCTCCGCGTAACCGAAAGAATTATTGCTGTTTTCTCTCTGCCCTGGAAGGCATCCACGGTATCTACCTGGATTTTTTCACTAAGCTTTATGCCTAAAAACTCTCTTAGCAATTTCTGTATATATTCTGTCTGTGCCCTGTAAAAAGAAATTACGCCTATTTCTTCCGGGGGAATGTCTTTATCTAATAACTTTTTGCATTCTTTAGCTACTAACTTCGCCTCCTCTTCATTTATATAAGAAGGATACATATCCGTTTCTCCTTTAAGCAGCTTTTCCCCCGAATTAGTATCGATGACTTTAAAAGTATCGGGAGCCAACACTACGTCCTGTCTTTCTGCAGCTAATCGGCCTTCATAAAAGAGCTCGCTGATAAGTTTTGCGATGGCCCAATGCAAACGATAATTTGTGGTCAGCATTATCCGGTTAAATACATCCTGGTTTATCAAGTTATCAAATAAAGCCGTGCTGAACATATCATCAAGTTTTTGTTTAAGTAATGGGTCAGGTTTAAGTGCAGCTGAATCCCTTTCGCCTAGTCCAAAAGGCGGCAATTGTTTATGGTCACCGACTAAAATAGCTTTTTCTTTTGCTCTAAGCAGAGCGACCAAGGCTGAAGGAAGATTGGTTTGGCTGGCTTCATCCACTATTACCACATCAAATTCCAATTCAGACTCACGCAATGCCCATACTGTTTCTAAACCGATATGTGTTGCCCCCATAATAAATCCTTCATCTGCATTATCCATAAATACTTCTAAATCATCGGGGGTACGAACTATTTTAGGGCGAAGCGATTCTTTAGTTATCTTTTCTATCTTTGATGCAGCCCGACTAACGGGGACAATATCATCTAACGCCACGGTATTATCCAGGACATTATCCAAGGCCTCATTGGTATAAGTCGTGATTAATACTTTTTTGCCCTGCCTGGCAAATTGCCTGGCAATTTCCGTAATAACCGCTGTTTTACCTGTGCCAGCCGGCCCATGGATTAATGTGGCCTCACCATTTTTAGGCGTTAGGGCTAAACGCACAGCCATCTCTTGTGATTTATCATTCACAATCCTTTTATCCAGAAAATCTATATTTAAACGACCGATATCACCCAAAGTTAATCCCTGTCTCCGAGGGCCATTAAGTCCTAAAACTAAATCAATAACTCTTCTCCCTGTAGTTGTAAGAATGCTTTTATCTCCGTTTCTTTTAATCAATTTTACAATCTGCTCCAATGCCTCCTGCTGTACTTTTTCTGTAATCCCGGCATCAATCGATTTTCCGTCTCTAATCTGTTGTAATATAGTTATGGCTAAACCAATTTTTTTCAAGACTTCATCCGCGTCTTGTTTTACAAATTTATCCGGATGGGTCAAACTGATATTCTCAGAAGGCAAATCTTTGCGTAATTTTACCCAATCTATATTTTTTACAACTGTTTCGTAATAAGGTATGCCTGCTCTTATAACGGCTGTTGCCCAGCTATAAAAAAATCTTACGGCAGCGCCAACTAAATCTCCTCGATTAAAAGTGGCGCGGCTTACGGATAATTCTTCCATGCGATTTTCTTGTGCCATCTTTTGAATTTCAGCAATAACTTTTTCAGCAGACCAAAATTCCTCGTTATGTAAAAAAACGGGCTTATACTTCTCTTTTAATTCCAAGCCTAAGATTACAGCCAACAATCGCATACTCTTTTTCTTTAAAGCCCAAACGCTTGTATCACCATCACGCCTTTTTAATAATTTTACGCCTTTGCGATAAATATAATCTTTTTTATGAGTTTCAAAACCAGGCAAAGCAATCTCTTTCTTAATTTTTTCATTAATTTCGCCTGCATTTTCTAAAAAAAACTCTTCTAATGTTTCACCGTTGAGCAAGATCTCATCATTTGATAGATTCGAAATGCCTGTCGTCCTGCGCCGCAGCATTAATATGTTACCTATCGCATCAATAGCTTCTTCTTTAAAAGCCCAGACTAGCCTAGAACCTGATTTTCTTTTAAAAAATATTATTCCCTTACGTTCGACATGAGCTGCTTCATAAGTTTTTGGTCTTGGAAGCCCTAAATTATTTTCTACTTTTTCAAATATTGCCATTACACTACCTATAAAAATCATATTTAATTCTGTCGCACCACAACCGATTTCATCATCCGCTAAACTTGGGATATCTTTTCTTTGTAAATTTAAAATTTTGTTTATTACATCAATATCAGACTCTTTAAATGCCCAGACAACATGTCGCCCGTGCATCCTTTTAGAAAATTTTACGCCTTCATATTCAATATATTCTCCCTTATAAATTTCAGGGCTAGGAAAAGCAAGTATTGTTTCAACGATCTCTTTGATCTTCCCATAACTACCTCTAAAGGTAGAAAATAAACCTTCTGTTGTACAGCTAATTTCATCTTCAGCTAAATTTGGAAAAGCTTTTTTAGTCTTTAATTCTAAAATCCTGCTTATTTTATCAATATCCCCCTTATGAAAAGCCCAGTTAATTGCCCCTGACCATTTTCTTTTAAAAAATTTTATCCCTTTACGTTCGACATGTGTTTCTTTATGAATACGCGAGTTAGGAAGTAAGCGGTTTTTTCTAATTGCATTTTGGATTTTATTTACGCCGCCAATTAAAATATCAGTTAACCCTGTAGCACTATACATAATTTCATCATCCGCTAAAGTTGGAATCTCTTTTTTGGTTGGTAAATCCAGTACTTTACTTATCTTAACAATATCACTCGTCTTAAATGCCCAAAGAACATGATTCTGTTTCGGTAGTCTTCTTTTAAAAAATCTTACGCCTTTACATTCAAATTGATCTTTCTTATATGTGCGCGGATCAGGCAAAGAAAGCTTGCTTTTAATAGCATCGAGTATTTTATTTACGCCTCCGATTAAAATAGCGCTTAATGCTGTGCCGCTACATGTGATTTCATCTTCTTTTAAAAGAGGTACGTTTTGTTTTCTCCCTTCGTCAAGGGAAGTTTTATAAAAATTAAGATAATTTTCTATAAATAGACCAGTATCAATTTGAATTCTCGGGCTTAAATTATCAATATGTTCTTTTCTGGATACTTGGGTAAACTCTATGGCCCCACACCAGGCAAGATTCAGCCCGATTATCGTCTGCAGCAATACCCAGGCAATAATTTTAAAAATTATTTTATGTTTTTTTTGCATTCTGAAGCCATCCATTGTTATATCGCTCTTTCAACCAGTTTTTGCACATTAATTTGTTTCTTTTTAAGCGGTTTCATAGCATCGATTATTGAATCTGCTGCTTTCGGCGATTCACTAATTTCTGCTAGCCAAGGATCATTGAATTCCCAAGATGTTGGTTTTTTCAATTCGAGAGAAAATTTCTGTTCATCATCATTCCTAAAAATAAGCTTCGTCTCTAGATGACTTATAACCTCATCGACATTCGTTTTGCTTGATTTTAAACCGTGCTGTTTTAACGCTAGTTTAATCTGATCTTCGTATGTATAAACAGTACGCCAGCCTTTATTGCTGACAGTTGGCGGAGTATTTCCCGCTAAATATCTAGCTACCTGCCAATAACGATACTTGGGGATTCGATGAATTTCAGAATCTGGCTCTTCGATATAAACAGGAGGCGCTAAATTATGCTGTTTTGCGATCAGCTCCAGCTTTTCAATCATCCACAACGGAATGAGCGGCCTACCTGTTTCATCAAGTTTAATAAAAATTCCAGATATTTTCACTTCCGATGATGGATCTTGCGGGTGAGTTCCGATAATAAGCAATTCATTATGCATATTATATTCAGTTTTCTTAATTAACTTATTCGGAGTAGTAAGATTGCGTTTTTTAAATCTCTGCTTCATCCATGCCTTGGTTGGAAGAAATTCTCCCGGATCGTCATCCCACGTTTCTATGATATTATCTCCAGGCACATCTAAGATAAATCCGTACGGTCCATGCGTTGCCCTGTGATCTTGATCAATATATGAGGCGGAAATATGTATCTTATCAGCAATAGCTGCGGGGTTTTGGAACAAGTTCATAAAGCGAGTTTCGACATCTACCTCGATTCCATTAAATGCTAATATCGGCAAAATACCCAAACTATGCAGTACAAAATAAATCGGTTCTCTGAATCCGTGCACAATATAATTAAAATGTGCAGGGTCATGATTCTGCGGTTTGGTTTGCACATTAGTCCATTTTTTAATCGTTTTTTCTTGCATTTTCTTATTTGCTTTTCGACGTTTCTTTATATCTTTTATTTTTGTGGCTGGTCTAATTTTTACTAATCCATCTAACTTTTTTAGTAAAGATTTATATTCTAAAATTTCCTTATAAATTTCATCACTCGAGATATTAGAGGGCAAGTAATTTTGCAGCTTTTCTTTTATTTCATTAGAACTTGCATCAGATAAGGTATTAATCATTCCCAATAAAAAACTTCCGTCATTAAATTGGACGCTTTTTAAATCCTGCTCTATTTGCGTTTTCCGCTCTAAATTATCTATGTGCTTCTGTATCTGATTTAAAAAGTCACGCAACATCGGTATGCCAAAGGGCTTTTCTATATTCATTCGGATATAGATTATTTCATTATCCCAATTAGGGGCTTCTAAAATTCCCATCAATGCACCGCCAGGATGGTTTTTATAGTGATCTTTTAAGGTTTTGAATTCTTTTTCTGCAAGCTTATAAATATGCATTTCCAAAAAAGTTTTAAAGCGGTCGAGTTGAGAATGCATCTCCTCCAAGCTATTAATAAGTTCTTGAGTATTCTGATTTGTAAATACACCATCTTTTTTTACTTCATTAAGAACAGTTAAAAGTGTTTTTAATGCTTCATTTGTGCCATAAACCATTCTCATATTGCTATCGAACGGAATAGAAGCTGCAATTTTATGAGTTATAGCTTGGTGCGGTAACGATATATTAGATTTTTGATTCTGATTTTCGATCCACTCTCCAAATGCCTCCTTATTCGGATTTGAATACACTTTCGTTGCTGTTTGAATTGCTTTTCGGGAATATTCAGTGCCAATATAAATTTTAGGCGATAATGTATTATCTTGGCTGTAAGATAAGACTTCCAAGCTGTCGCTCCAAGCATAATCTCCTATTAAAAGGATTTGGCTGAGTATTATAGCCATTATCTTAGCCTTGTTCATTCTAACATACCTCCAAATATTGTGTTATATATTATTTAATACTTTGTAAAAGTATTAAATAAATGTTAAAGTATACCTTATTTTGTTGATTTTCGCAACAAAAATTTTAAAAAATTAGCTACATAACATAATGTGAAATAAGATGATACATCATTTGTCTTAAATGATGCTCTCTGGCTGGAGACAAAACAGGAAAAATGAAGTGGTTGTCAACCAATTTAGACCGCATTATGGCCGGCAATATAATTTGGAATCAGCTGCCGCGGATGATAAGAAAGCTTGGCTGCTTTTAAATTCACAAGACCGGAATCGTCCATGGTATTGATGTATTTATAAGCGGAGAGCTCCTCGCAAAACTGCCTAAAGATGAACGGGGAGATGCCTTTATAATTTAAGTCGCTCACCTCAAACAGGATACAAAAAATGTCTTTATTTAATTCGTAGCCAAAAGTATAAGCGCGAACTTGCCCGTCTACCTTAATAACCCTGCCCAGAACGCCAAGCTCATCAAAATGGGCCAAAAGTTCTCTTTGCGCCAACAGATTATCGTCGAGCAAGTGCCGGTAAAAACTATCCTCTACCTTCTTCTTGCGCTCTCCTGCCCAGGCCTGGGCAAGTGCGAGGCACCCGTTTTTGTCCTGCCCGTTATAGACGCAATACTCATATTCGTTGTGTTTGGCAAAATAATTGCAGGCGGCGCGTTGGGATTTAAACCGGTCTCCTTTTAAATTTGCCAGATCGTTCCTTATATACAGATAGTCCGGATATTTTTCGCTTACCGTAAATCCCATATTTTTAAAAAAACTAACGTCGCTTTCCTCTATGTTTTCCATCCGGGAAAATCGCTTATTTTGATTTATTCCGTCCATAACCGAAAAACATTCCTTTACAACTTCTTCACTTATCTTTTTACCCAGCGGCGCAAGATACATAAAAATCCCCTGCTCATTTTGGAAGAAAACACACAGACAATCTCCAATAATCCGCCAGCGGATATCAAAAAGCTTGCGCCAGATAAAAATATTGGCAAAACTGTACGGGCTTAAATTACGAGGGGAATGATTTAAGAACTCTTCAAAAATCCCGCGGTTTTCTATTTCGAGCGGCTCTAGATTCGGTTTTTCAGACGGCATGAAAATGTCTGGTGTTAACTTTTAGCTTTTAAAAATATCTTCCTTTAATAATTTAAGCTCCTCTTTCGGATAAGAACGGAAGATTCGTTTTTGTTCTTTTAATATTTTCAAGACGCCGGCGTCTTTAGCCCATTCATTGGTTAAATAGGCCACGTAGCGGTTAAATTCATCGGAGTCAAGCCGATTCTGCACATACGGGCAGGCAAGATGCGCGGCCAAACCGCAGGCATTATTATCCGTCGAGACAAGCAAAAAAGGGTATAGCCGGCATTCTAAAGGGTGCTTGTCGTAAATGCGGCATTCATGTTTTTCCATAATTAAAAATTCACATACCAAACTCTCGCCTTTTTTTCTGGTTTGCACATCATTTTTTGCCAACGCCTGTTTTTCATGATCCAATAAATGCGGCCGCCACAAATCGTTCTTGAAGATACAGCAGCCCCGGCAGTTAAGGCAAAATTCTGAGCTTACGAATTGTTTCAAGCTAAGCATGTTCCCCGCCTGTTTTCTGACTCAATAGAGTCTCGGAAAACCAGTCTTTTAATATAGCCACGAATTCCCCTTCATTTTTTCTCATGATATACTCGGCATGCGGCCCCCCTTTAATGATTACCAGCCGTTTATGTTGCGTCGCCGCTTTCTCATATAGGAGCTGCGAATGCCAGCTCTTAATCACCCAATCCGCATCCCCGTGGACAAACAAAATGGGAATTTTAATCTTATCCACCAGGTTAATTGGATTATCCTTTTTCAGCCAAAACGGCCCCGGCCGCACCCCTTTGCCGTAGCGGCCCTCTCCGACCAGGTTATAGAAAATATCGTTCTCAATATCCAAGTTCCAAAAATAATAATCTATCTTTTCAAAATCCACCGGCGCGCTGACGCAGGCAAAACTCTTTACTTTCTTCGTCTTGGCCAAACCGATAATGCTTATCGCCGCGCCCAGAGAAAAGCCGACGAGGCCTATTCTCCGGTAACGTTTCTCCCGCGCAAAGTCCAAAACCGCCTCAAGATCCCGGTATTCCTTTGCCGTCCAGTAAAAAAGGCCCTTGCTGTCGCCGTGGCCGCGAAAGTCAAAAGTAATAACATCAAATCTTTCGGCCAAGCTCTGTGCCAGCTGCCGGATTAATATGGACTTACGGCTGTTAAAAAAACCGTGCGCAATGACGATTACGGAAGAGTTTTTATTTCGATAATGGTCTAAATAAATCTCCTCGAGATCCTTGGTAATAACGCTCGCGGATATTGGTTCAATCATAACCGTTTATTGCCCTTCAGGCGTTGCCCAGATACACATGTTTAAGCTTCTTTCTGGCGATACTTTCTGCCCGTTTAAGCGTATCCAGCGGCGTCGACGGCAAATCCAGCTTAAACCGCGGAAAGTAACGGGAAAAATGCAGCGGCGTATCCGCGCTGGTATTTTCGAAAATCCAGGCGGTAAGATTTTCGATATGCTCATCACTATCGTTTAAGCCCGGGATTAGCAGATTTGTGAGCTCGATATGGCAGTTTTGCTTGGCGCGGGCTATTGTGTCCAGAACCGGAGTTAATGTGCCTTTGCAAATATTTTTATAGAATTCGTTATCCATAGCTTTTAAATCGATATTCATCCCATCAATATACGGCAGGAGGTCTTCCAATGGTTCTGGATTTATATAGCCGTTGGTCACCAAAACATTTTTCAGCCCCTTCTCCTTGGCCAACTTTGCCGTATCAAATACGAATTCATACCAGATAAGCGGTTCGTTATAGGTATAAGCAATTCCAAAGGAGTTTAAGCGCTTGGCCTCACCAATTATATCCAAAGAGGTGATATCTTCCAGATGCGCGTCTTTTGCCTGGGAAATATGCCAATTCTGGCAAAAAACACAAGCCAGGTTACAGCCGCGCGTACCCAGAGAAAGAATCAACTCGTGCGGATGGAAATGATACAGGGGTTTTTTTTCAATCGGATCCAGCGCTATGCCGGTAGTCTTATTGTAAATTGTAGAATACAGCCGGCCGGAATTATTTTGCCGCACCCCGCAGAAGCCAAATCCTTGTTCTTCGATAATACAGCTTTTAGGACACAAAAGGCAATGGGTTTTATTCCCGTCTAATTTTTTATAAAATAACGCTTCCTTCACAATGCGTCCACCAAAATTTTCCGCTAGTTAGAGAGATCCCGCCTCATAAGATATAATAAAAATTCTCTTATAATTTTTATTATATTCGGCGGGATAAATTTACACTTATCACTTATGTCGCTGATGCTCCATAAGTGATGTGTTCATTTACGCGCCGCGCACAAAGCAATTCTTTACGAATTCATTTGCCAACTGGGCCATGTATTTTAACTCTTCAAAAGAGTACGGTTTAATATCGGACATAGATTCATCCAACGTGTTTTTGGGGCTAAACTGCTGTAAAACATAGCGCTTTGCGCCGGCTAATCTGCGGGCGATTTGAAGAATATCTCTCCTATCTAGTAATGTCGGAACAACGGTCGTGCGGAATTCATACTTTACTGCGCCGGAAAGCAACAATTGGATACTTGCCTCAACCGCGGCGATATCCGCCTCGGCTTTTACCACTTGTTCGTATTTCTCTTTAACGAGCGGCGCCTTTACGTCCATCGCGATATAATCTACGAGTTTCGCCGATAGTAAGTTGCCCAAGACATCGGGCCGGGTGCCGTTTGTGTCCAGCTTAACTAATAAGCCGTAATTTTTAAGTTCGGTTAAAAGCTGCGCCAAATCATTATGTAACGTCGGCTCTCCGCCGCCGATTACGATGGAATCAATCCAGCCTTTTTTTTGGTCTAAAAACCTTTCGATTTGCTCAAGCGGAATATTGGATAGGGTATCTATCCCTGAAACTAAGTCTTTTGTATGACAAAACGGGCAACGGAAGTTACACCCCGGCAGATAGATGACGCTGGCGAGTTTTCCTTCCCAATCGATAAACGTGTGCGGGTTAAACCCTTTTATCTGGTAAGCCATGGCTATTACTAATAATAAAACCGTAAAACTAAAAGTGCGGGGAAAAGTTACTATCCCCGCAATCGATTAGTTACCCGTTCAACCTATGCAGCCAGATGTTCTTTCAATTTTTCGGAATGCGGCACTTCACCGTTCCAGCGTTCGATAACCTGTTCGTTTTTCTCGATAATCGTGGTCGGGATTTGAGAAATATCGTGATAAGCCCGTTCCATCATCCCCTCCACCGTATCTACGTCGTGATAAGCAAAGCTTACCTTATCGTCCAGCTCCAGCTTTGTAATCATAAACTGTATTTTATTTTTAGCCGATTGACATTTACCGCATCCGTGCTTACCAAATAACTTTATTTTCATTGCTATCAAATCCCCTGATTTACTTTGTAATTTCCCTGCTGGCGGTCTTTAAGCTCCGCAAGTTTGGACGGATTCCAGTTATTAACCCGGCTGAAATATCCCACGATCCGGGTAATGTTATAGACATTAGCACTGTTGCAGAAACCGCACTTGTCTTTTAAGCCGCGGTCGGTTTTAAAACAATCGTTGCAGATCGTAAACTCCGGCGAGATAGTAAGTTGGGCGGCTTGAGTCTGCTCGAATGTTTTGCGAATCAACGTCAGAATCGATTCAGAAGACGGTTTCTGCTCTCCAATAAAAGCGTGAATTATCGCCCCGGATTCAATTAAGGCGTGAAACTTACTTTGTTTCTGAATACGGGTAATCAGGTCCATCGGCGCGTCCGCTCTAAAATGTATGCTGTTAGTGTAGTAATACTGATCATTATCAATATCCCCCTTTATTACATTCGCGGCTTCCGGAAACTGGCGCAAATCAACCTTAGGCAGGCGGCGGCACGCGGATTCCGCCGGAGATTCTTCCAGCGAAAACTTAATGCCGTATTGTTTCTCAAACTCCTTGGTCTTGAAATTCATAAAAGAAACAATCCTAAGTCCTAATTTGTAAATCTCTTCTGATTCGTGAAGTTCTTTACCCGTCAAATATTGCACGCATTCGTTCAGCCCGATCAAGCCGATAATATAGGTGCATTTCTCCAGGTCAATGTAGGGCCGACCATCCTTGGCCAGTTTACCTACTTCCCACATGGGCATTCCCGGTTCGCTGATAAGCCGACCGATGAACTGTTTCTTCTGTATATGCGCTTGAACCGCTAAATTCATTGCGTACTCTATCTCGCCAAACACTTTCTCTATATCCGCCTTACCCGAGCGATAAGCGGCCTGTGGCAGATTTATAGTTACGTTTTGAAAACCGCAAAATCTCATGCTTTCGGGATGTTCGATCATATATTGGTCGGTTATCTTCTCGCGCAGACGACAGCATTGGGATAATACCGCTTCATTGCCGTGATCGAAGACAAAATAAGGCGTTCCATTTTCGCTGGCAATAAGACACGCGTATTTTAAGACTTCCAGCTGGCGCGGATCGCTAAACGTATCTTCGCTTACATGTAAATCGCATTTTGGAAAGGCAAACACCCGGCCGTCTTTATCTCCGTCCCGCCACACATCAAGCAGGGCCCGGGCAAAACGAATAACTGTTTCTTCATAATCGCCGTAGGTTTTGCCGTCGTATTTCCCGCCCGGCCCAATAGAAGGCACATTGCGCATATACTGGGGGACACCGGTATGAATATTAAAATCAATAAATAAGCTCTGGCTGCCGCGCGAAAAAGCGTTCTGGGAAGCGGAGAATATCAGATACTGCGCTTCCTGCTTCATTTCTTTGTCTCCCATATGCTCTATATACGGCGCATAGAGGATATTAAGATACCCTATTCCCAGTGCTCCGGCATAATAGGCCTGTAAAGACGCCAAAAAGGTATTTAGATGACCGGTGAGCGTACGCGCGTATTTTGCCGGCCCGCTGGCGGTAAACAGATTTCCCAGCTCCAAACCGTATTTTTTCAGATATTCCAGAGAATGAGAACCGCAATAGGCTCTAGGGTAGCCTAAATCATGAATATGAATAGCGCCGCGCAGATGCGCGTTTCCGACTTCGTCGCTAAAAACTTTCTGCAGCACATACTGCTTCATTATTGTTTCGGCAATAGATAAATTGACCGCTTCCGGATTGTTGGAAGCGATATTAGAATTCTCGCAGCTTTTTGAAAAAAGCAACTGTTCTAAATCAAACGTGGGCATGCCAATAACGCTCTGTTGCGCCAGTTTTTTCTCGAGGCCCCGTTCAAAAAGTTCGTTATCAACAAGTTCCCGAATAAGCGCGGTGGAAATCCGGGTAAGGCCGGAATCAAACACTTTTTTTTCTACGCTGGAGGCGACTTCCAACGCGACATCTTCGGTAATGTCGGCTTCTTTTTGCAACGCCAGAGCAATTCTGCCTTTATCCCAGTTTAAAACCTCGTCTTTGGATAGAGGAGTAACCAAAAGCGCGAGATCGGTAGAATTGGACTGCGTCCGCACCCGTTTTCTCACTTTGAGGCTTTCCCGAATAGATCTTCTGCTTTCCCGGTAAAGTATGTAGGCCTTGGCCGTTTTTGCGTGGCCAGTTTCCATCAGTATTCTTTCAACGATATCCTGAATTTGCTCAATTTCCGGAGATTTATCAGCAAACTTTTTTTTCAAAAATAAAACTACCGCATTTGCCAGCTCTTCGGCCAACAACCGGTCCTCTCCGCCTACGGCCTTGGCGGCTTTAAATATGGCGTTGGTTATTTTTTCTTTATCAAAAACAACAACCCTGCCGTCTCTTTTTCTTACGCTGCTAAGTATTTTACCCTCCGTGGCCAAATTTTTCTCCTGTACTAACATCGCCTATGTCCTCCTCTTATCCAATAGATCTTTCAATTCTCCTAAAAATTGATTTATATCCTTAAACTGCCTGTACACCGAAGCAAAACGCACATAAGCAACTTCATCGATATCATGCAAATGCTTCATCACTAATTCTCCGATATCGGAACTTATCACCTCCTTGTCATGTTTTTTTTGCAATGTGCGTTCAATTAAATCTACCACTCCTTCTACTGTTTCCATGCTCACCGGCCGTTTTTCGCAAGCGCGCAGAAAACCGGATAATATTTTATTGCGGTCAAAAGGTTCGCGTCTTCCGTCTTTTTTTATCACCATCAGCGTGCTTTTTTCTATATACTCGTAAGTTGTAAAACGGCGCTGGCACTTCAAACACTCCCGCCTTCTGCGTATGGATTCACCTTCCGTTGAGATACGGGAATCAACAACTTTATCCTCGATATTTCCGCAAAATGGGCATTTCATAAGGGAAGATCTCCGTTACTTTCAAAAAGCTGCAGATACATTATATGGTATGGCAGATATCTTTATACACTATATATAGTATTCTGTCAAGGACTATTTTCCGCAGAAAATTAACGATTTCTGAACCTTTCAGATACTTTTCAAGGTCTTTTGCCTTATCGCTAACTCAAGCGCTTTTTCTTGATAGCAAGCACCTTGACTTTTGCCTCGCTAAAAATCTTTTTCGCTAATTTGTCCGGATAGTTAGCGTTTATAACTATCTTCTTTATTCCGGAATTTACAATCATTTTTGCGCAGATTACGCAGGGCTGATTCGTGCAGTACATGATACTGCCCTGCACCCTTATACCGTATTGAGCGGCCTGTAAAATCGCGTTCATCTCCGCGTGTAAAGCGCGGCATAACTCATGCCGCTCGCCTGATGGAATCTTCAGCTTATCCCGTAGACACCCGGTATCCTCGCAATGCTTAAGCCCCGAAGGCGCGCCGTTGTAGCCGGTAGTAAGTATCCGCTTATCCTTTACCAGTACCGCGCCGACGTTGCGCCTAAGACACGTAGACCTTCTGGCGACCAACGCGGCAATGCCTAAAAAATATTCGTCCCATTTAGGCCGGCATAATCTATCATTTATTTTTTTTGTTTTATGCTTCATGTTATCCTTAAAATGATTTATATAAAGGAAATTTCCGGGTTAAATTTCGTACTTCATTTTTGACCTTCTTCAAATTAAGACACTCCCTTGGCGAACCTTCTTCTGTTAATACCGTATCAATTATTTGCGCGATCTTTTTCATTTCTTTTTCCTTCATGCCCCGCGTTGTAATCGCGGGCGTACCTAAACGGATACCGCTAGTCACTGACGGCGGCTGCGGGTCAAAAGGGATTAGATTTTTATTAACGGTAACATTTACCTTATCCAAACGCAGCTGAGCGTCCCGGCCGCTAATGCGGCGGCTTCTTAAATCTACCAGTAAAAGATGGTTATCCGTGCCGCCGGTAACAATACGAAACTGCCTGTTTATTAGCGCTTCGCTTAAAGCCCGGGCGTTTTTAACAATTTGCGCCTGATATTTTTCAAAGCCGGGTTTGAGCGCTTCTTTAATAGCTACAGCCTTAGCCGCGATAACATGCATCAGCGGACCACCCTGTATGCCGGGAAATACGCTGGCATCAATTTTTTTGGCAAATTCTTTTTTGCAAAGGATCATCCCGCCGCGCGGGCCACGTAGAGTCTTATGTGTCGTGGTGCTGACAAATTCCGCGTAAGGAACCGGCGACGGATGAAGCCCGCAAGCGACCAGCCCGGCGATATGCGCCATATCCACAAAAAGATACGCCCCCACCTTATCGCAAATTTCGCGGAATTTTTTAAAATCTATGACGCGCGGATAGGCCGAAGCTCCGGCTAAAATCAATTTGGGCTTGTAGCGTTTTGCCAAATCCAGAATTTCTTCGTAGTCCAACCTCTCGGTATTTTTATTCACACCATAAAATTTTACGTTATAAAACAGTCCGGAAAAATTATGCGGATGCCCGTGAGTAAGATGCCCGCCGCAGGCAAGATCCATGGCCAGAATCGTATCCCGCGGCTTAAGTGCCGCTATATAGACCGCCATATTCGCCTGTGAGCCGGAATGAGGCTGAACATTAACATGTTCAGCCCGGAATAACTCTTTAGCTCTTTCTATGGCGAGCTTTTCGACGCAGTCTACATACTCGCATCCCCCGTACCAACGCGCCGCTGGATAACCTTCCGCGTATTTATTGGTCAGAACCGAGCCTTGCGCTTCGATTATAGCAGATGATGTAAAATTTTCGCTGGCAATAAGCTCGATATGGGTTCTCTGCCGGGCGAGTTCCTGCTTAAGTATTTTATAAACTTTTGGGTCTGTCTTTTTCAAAGATTGCTTCATCTTGCCTCCTGAAATCATCTCTTTTTGGAAAACATTTTTATTCTTTTTAAGTGCCTGCCTGCGGCAAATTTTTCTTCTAGCCATACGCCTGCAATCCGTTTTGCCGAATTCTTATCTATAAACGCCGCCCCTAACACCAAGATATTGGCGTCATTGTGCTGCCGGGAAAAACGCGCCGTAGAAAGATTGAAGCAATTCGCGGCCCGGATGGCTTTGTTTTTGTTCGCGGCCATGGCCATGCCCAATCCGCTATTACATATTAAGATACCGCGTTCGCACTTTTTATTGGCCACAACATCGCTTACGCGGCGGGCAAAACGGGGATAATCGCAGGAATCTTCGGAATCTGTGCCGAAATCTTTCACTTGATACCCTTTCTTTTCCAGGTACCCGATCAGTTCCTGTTTTAAGCGAAAACCGCGGTGGTCACTGCCGATAGCAATCTTCATTTTAGTTTAGTCACCAGCCTTTCTATTGCGTCCTTAATAATTTTTGCTACCTCTTGATAAAATTCCACATCCAGCCCGATAGGGTCCGGGATGGTAAGAAAATCTGCTTTCTCTTGAGTAAACTCTCTCAGTAAAAACACTCTTGATGCGGCGTATGGGTTAAAGTCCAAAATAAATTGTTTATGGCCGGGTTCCATTGCCAGGATATAATCCGCTTCCTTAATCATATCTTCCGTTAACCGGCGCGAGCGGTGTTTAGAAACATCTACCCCCTTCTGCTTCATCACCGCAATTGCTTCCGCCGTCGCACCCATACCTTCCAGTGCCACCACTCCGGCCGATTCTACGGTAATATTTTCATTTCCCGCTAACATTTTCTTCATCAGGCCTTCAGCCATGACGCTGCGGCAGCTGTTTCCGGTGCAGACAAAGAGTATTTTTTTTCGCTTGGCTGCTTCCTCTATCTGCTCCTGCGTTATTGCTCCGGAACGTAAAATTTTAAAATTATCCCCTTCTATCTCGCATACCGTAGACGGCACTTTTAGCCGCGCCGGCCCGGCATCCAGCACTGCATCTATTCTACCCCCTAAATCTTCCAAAACATCTTCACAACAAAGCGCATCTCTTTTCCCCGCAAGATTCGCCGAAGGGGCAAATACCGGAATCTTTATCTCTTCAAGCAACAGTTTGGCAACTTTGTGATCCGGCATTCTAAAACCCAGCTTCTCCGGGCTTTTTGAAGACAGAACTAAAGTCAGCGGCCCCGGCCAGAAACGCTTCATCAACCGGTAACCTAACGGCGAAATATTATCGGAAAATTGTTCAACTTGGTTAACATTATACACGCATATCGCGAATTTCTTATCCGGAGGCCTTTGTTTTAAATCCCGCAGTTTATTCACCGCTCCGGTATGGGTTATGATCGCCGCTATGCCGTAAACCGTCTCTGTCGGAAAAGCAACCAATCCTCCATTTTCCAAAATTTCCGCTGCTTTTTCGATTTCTTGTTTTTGCGGATTCTCCGCGTTAATTTTTAAAACTTTTGTCTCTTTCATCAACTTTTCAATTTTATACTTCTTATCGCCTCAGCCGTTTTCCGCCGGGACTGCAATAACCTCTGCTTTAAGGCGCTATCGCGCAGGGCTAAAATCTGACACGCCAAAATTGCCGCATTTTGCGCTCCGGCTCTTCCGATGGCCATACAAGCCACAGGGATACCCTTAGGCATCTGTACGGTAGATAACAGGCTATCTAGGCCTTGTAATGACTTGGTCTCAATCGGGATGCCGATTACCGGCAAAATCGTATGCGCCGCGACTGTCCCGGCTAATGCCGCGGACATCCCCGCCGCCGCAATTACCACTTCCACCCCGCGGCCGGGAAGTTTTTCCACATAACGCGCGAGATCCTTCGGTGTGCGGTGCGCAGAAAGTACTTTTATCTCATAACCAACAGCGAAATTCTTTAAAGTTTGGACTGATTCCTGCACCGTATCCATATCGGATTTACTGCCCATAAGAATACATACCTTAACCTTTTTTTTATTATTCTTCATTTATGTTGCCCTTGCCTCCTCTTTTATAATAAATTACAGCTAACCTTATCGAATAGTTAGTTATCCCGCATTGATTCTTTCCAGCGCCCGGTAAGCGATATCCCGGCGATAATGCAAATCGTCAAAACGCACTTTGCTTACCGCGGCATAGGTCCGGTCAATTGCTTGTTTTATATCCCTGCCCAGACCAGCCACGCCCAGAACCCGGCCGCCGCTTGTAAAAATCTTTCCGTTTTCTTTTTTTGTCCCGGCATGAAAAACAACAATATCTTTCTCTGTCTTCAGCTCATCCAACCCAAATATCTGCCTGCCTTTTTCGTATTTGCCCGGATACCCGCCGGAAGCAATAACAACGCAAACGCAGGCCTCATCCCGCCAGGAAAGTTCGATTTCGTTCAATCTGCGTTCCTGCGTTTTTAACATAACTTCGACTAAATCCGTTTTAAGCCGCGGCAATATTGCCTGCGTCTCCGGGTCGCCAAAGCGCACATTGAACTCTAAAGCCTTAGGGCCGGTTTCGGTGATCATCACCCCGGCATAAAGCACGCCGCAATAGGGCGTCCCTTCCTTTTGCATCCCTTCTATCGTGGGTATAATTATTTCTTTATGGATACGGGCCAAAAGCGTACCTGTAACTACCGGCGCGGGCGAATAAGCGCCCATGCCGCCGGTATTCGGCCCCTGGTCCTGGTCAAATATACGTTTGTGGTCCTGGCTGGAGGCCAAAGAGATAACGCTTTTTCCATCGCTTATAACCAATATCGAGGCCTCCTCGCCCCGCAATATTTCTTCTACAATAATCACCTTACCGGCTTCGCCAAAGACATTATCCTGCATAATCGCCTTTATCGCTTGTTCCTGTTCAAGCAGTTGCGGACAGACAAACACTCCCTTGCCCGCGCAAAGGCCGTCAGCTTTTATAACCAGAGGCTTCTGTCTTTGCCGAACATACGCAAGCGCTTCATCCTTACCCCGAAAAGTCTTAAAATCCGCGGTCGGCACATGGTACTTCTTCATTATATTCTTGGCAAACACCTTGCTCGATTCCAGCTGGCTGGCGGCTTTTGCCGGGCCGAATATTTTCAAGTTATGCTGTTGAAAAACATCCACAATGCCTAAAGCCAGCGGTATTTCCGGCCCCACAACCGTCAGCTCTATCCCGTTGCCTACGGCGAATTCCAAAAGGCCGTTTATATCTTCCGCTTGGATATTAACACATTGCGCAAGTTCCGCAATTCCGCCGTTACCCGGCGCGCAGAAAAGTTTGCTCACCTTTTTTGATTGAGCGATCTTCCAGACTAAGGCGTGTTCTCTGCCTCCCGAACCAATAACCAAAACCTTCATATCTTCCTCTATCTTATTTGATAAAATGCGCGTCGTAGTTCAATCAATCATTTTTAAGCGGGGGCTGTTTTTCTTTAGTTTCACCGTTTTCCCAATCACCCAGGCGCGCAATCTGTGCCGGCGGCGCAAATATTGAATTATCTTATTTGCTTGCGTCCGGTTCACCACCACAGCCATGCCAATACCCATATTAAAGGTCCGGAACATTTCTTTTTCCTGAATTCCGCCTTTGTCTCTGATTTTTTGAAAGATCTCAGGAACACTCCAGCTGCCTTTATTAATCTCCGCGCCATACTGGGGCGGGAAAATACGCATAAGCTTTTCATAAAACGCGCCGCCGGTAATATGGGCGATGCCTTTCAAATCCGCATATTTTAGCAATGATAGTATCGGTTCTGCATAGATACGCGTGGGCTTGAGCAATTCTCGAGATAATTTCTTTATTTCTCCGGTTGAAAACAGCCTGTGCACAAGCGAAAACCCGTTTGAATGCAATCCGTTAGATTCTATCCCGACAATTAAATCTTTATCCTTTACGTTCTTGCCGTTAATAATCTCATCTTTCTCTACTATGCCTACACAAAAACCGGCCAGGTCGTATTCGTCCTTTTTGTAAATCGCCGGCATCTCCGCTGTTTCTCCCCCGATTAAAGCACAGCCCGCTTGCCTGCAGCCGGCAACGATTCCATCGATAATGCTCACAAGCTTTTGCCTGTCCACTTTGCCTGTGGATATATAATCAAGAAAAAATAAAGGCCTGGCCCCCATGGCCAAAATATCATTGACGTTCATCGCGACCAAATCGATACCCACGGTATTATGTTTTCCGGCGATCATGGCCACCTTTATTTTTGTCCCTACACCATCAGCTGAAGAAACCAATACCGGTTTCCTGTAGCGCAGTTTTTCCAGGCTGAAACAGCCACCAAACCCGCCCAGGCCGGTCAAAACATGCGGACTAAAAGTACTCCGGACAAGACGGCTGATGTCCCCGACAAAAAGGTTTGCCTGTTCTATGTCCACACCCGCCTGCTTATAAGTCATCGCTTTATTTCTTATCATATGAAAAACAACCCCCTTAAGCTCTGATTAAAAACTCGATCCCGCTTTTAAAAATTTTCAGCCCATCCGGGACAGCGCCGCTGGCCTCGCCCCTTGTCCAGCGCGGATGCTGAGTCCTAAAAATAAACCGTTCCGGATGCGGCATCAGCCCGAAAATTCTGCCCGTATCATCACAAATACCCGCGATATGCTCAATCGAACCGTTGGGATTATCCGGATACGACGATAACCGGTTATTCGCGTTACAATATTGAAAAACCACATTTTCTTTATCCAATAAATCTTCCAGCACCGGCTTATTTTTTGGAATAAATTTGCCTTCCCCATGCGCTACCGGCAGATAAATTATCTCGTCTATGCCTTGGGTCCATACGCATTTATCTTTGCCTTTTAACTTTTGACTTTTAAGTTTTGGTTTTCTAAGATATACCCAGCGGGCCTCGAACTTTCCGGAATCATTACAGCCTAGGCTCGCCTTTTGCCGCCAGTTTTTGCTGCCCGGCAAGATTCCGGTTTTTACCAGGGCTTGAAAGCCGTTACAGATGCCGATTATCAAACCGTTTCTTTTTAAAAATTTCTCAAGCTGCCCTTTTAATTTCATCTTGAGTTCATTGGCCAAAACCGCACCGGCGGCGATATCATCACCGTAAGTGAATCCGCCGGGAAAAGCAATAACCTGATAATTATACATTTTATCCCGGCCCCAGACAAACTCATTAACATGCTGAAGTTTTACTTTCGCGCCTAGAAATTCAAACGCGACTTTAGTTTCCTGATCGCAGTTGGTTCCCGCGGTCCTCAATATTAGAACCTTAATATTGTTTATCTTCATATGAATTCTGATCGTCCACAGCTTCTAATCTGTCCGAATAAAACACAACGCGGTTTCTGCCTTCCCGCTTCGCCCGATACAAAGCCACATCCGCCCTTTTAACCAGCTCTGCGGCGGTAAACTTTTCATCCACACCATCGTAATAAGCAATCCCGATACTAATAGTAATATGTGTCATTTTGCCCATTAAATTGATTTCTATTTCCGACGCCACCTTGCGTAATCTTTCCGCCACCAACAGCGCATCTTGAATATGCTGCCGGATAATCTCCGCCGGCGCATGTTTTTCTTTTTCTCCCGCCCCCGGTAAGATCACCGCAAATTCTTCGCCCCCGTAACGGGCGGCAATATCGACATTGCGCAGTTTTGTTTTAAGCATTTGCCCGATATTTTTTAAAATCGAATCCCCGGCCTGATGGCCGTAACTATCATTAAAACTTTTAAAGTGATCAATATCAATCATCAATAAAACAATTGGATTGCCGTATCTTTTTGTCCGGGCCATTTCCTCTTTTAATCTCATATAAAAATAATTGTGATGAAAAACGCGGGTTAATCCGTCAATAATCGCCTCGCCATAAAGCCGCGCGTTCTCAATCGCGACCGATGCTTCGGCTGAAAAAGCGTTCAATACATCAATATCACCTTGATTATAGATATGCCTTGTCTTCTTATGGCTTAAGGCTATAAACCCCAAAAGCCGCTCCTTAAAAAAAAGCGGCGCGATAAGTTCCGCGTCGATGAGATCTAGTGTTTTAAACAAAACATTGATTTCTTCCCCTTCTTCAAATTGACGCAATTCTTCTCTGACCAGAATCCGGTTGTCTTTTCTTAAACGTTCAAGTATTGTCGCATTATTATTTAAAGATAGCTTTTCTTTTAAGGTTTCGTCAAAACCGTATGCCGCTTTGACCTGATAAATATGTTTTTCTTCCTCTTCCAAAAAAATTGCGACCTTTTCCACATTCATGGTCTGCACAATAATATGCACTACTGAATCAAGCAATTGATCCAAATCAAGCATCGAGACCAAAGACTGGCATACTTCCTGTAAAATTTTTTGATAGTCATAGCGGCCGCGATAGACGATTTTGTCCACCAAACGCTGTATCTTCAATTTGTAAGGCGTAAATAATAAAATAGAGCTGATAATAACCAGGGAAAAAGCTGTGGTTAAAAAAACACCTGAACTTTGCAAAAAGAAAGAGCTGATGATAAAATGTATCAGAATCAGAGGCGCAATAAACAAAATAGTAAACAACGCCTTATTAAGCAACAAATCCAGTTCGAGCAACCGATAGCTTGCGATCGAACAGATCAAGGAAATAAAAACGGTTGCCAATAGCGGTGAACCCATATGGTAAAGATTTACGCCAAAAGCGGGTAAAAGGTCAAAAAATATAGAGAGATTTGCGAACAAAACTCCGAATAATATGAAATTCATCTGTCTTTTCACAAGACCTGTTTTGCAAATCCGGTCCCTCTGAAAATAAGAAAGCAAAATCCCGGTCGGCAGACAAATACTTGCGTTAAGAAAAAATATGGTGTAAGGAATATTTGTTACTGAGATAGCATTTCCCCAGGGAAAATAAACAAATTGGACCGGTATGGTTTTTATCCTATAAAGAAGCGCCGAAAGACCTAAAACGCAAGAGATTAAAAAAACAAACTTTACCGCTCCCTTTCTCTGTTCGCCGACAAACAGCATCAGGTTAAAAAGAGCAGGGATCACAAAAAAAGCTCCCGGGCCAAAAACCTTCATCCAAACAGTCATAATATCATCGTATCCGGCAAACTGGATAAGGCCAAAATTAAAAAAGCAATAACAGAATACGCATAAAGATGCAAAAAAATAAGGTAGCCGCAAAGGATAATTTTTAGCGGCTTTTATTAGAATATATAATCCCGCCTCTAAACTAAATACCCCGGCGATAAAGGGAATAAAAGCATAAATATTCACTTTTACCTTCTTTTCTATTATTTAATCTATCTTCTTCTTGAAAGCTCCTAATGCCGTCTGCCTTTACGGCTGTCTTATGCCTGTTCCGCAGAAAAAACTATCCGGTTACGGCCATCTTGTTTTGCTTGATAAAGAGCGCGGTCCGCTTTCTTTACCAGCTGTTCCGCGTTAACTTTGTCATCGGCACCGTCATAATAAGCTATGCCGATACTGATCGTAATATTCAAGCGTTTATCTTCGAATTCAATCGTTACATCCTCAACAGCCTTACGCAATCTCTCCGCGACCAATATGGCATCGTGCATATGTCTTTTTATTATCTCCTGCCGGTAATTTTTATCTACTGTTGCGCTTCCCAAATCCGTTAGGATAACGCTAAATTCCTCACCCCCGTAACGTGCGGCAATATCCACATTTCTTAATTTCGTCTTCAAGATATTTCCGATATTTCTTAAAATCAAATCTCCGGCCTGATGCCCATAGGTGTCGTTAAAATTTTTGAAATGGTCAATATCGATCATTAACAGCGCAATCGGGCGTTTATACCGTTTTACGCGCGCGACTTCTTCTTTTAGCCGCATATAAAAATAGTTATGCTGAAAAGTCCGGGTTAGGCCGTCCACAATCGCTTCTCCGTAAAGCCGCGCGTTCTCAATCGCGACCGAGACTTCAGCGACAAAAGCGTTCAAGACATCGATGTCTCCCTGGTTATACATATGTTTTGTCCGTTTGCGGCTCAAAACAATCAATCCTAACAAATGGTCTTTAAAGAATATCGGCGCGATAAGTTCCGCATCGATTACAGTAAATTTGTCAAACAAGATTTTAACCGTTTCTTTTGTTTCGAACTGGCTTAATTCCTCCTTTACCAGAATTCGCGTTTCTTGCTTCAATCGTTCGACAATTTTCTCATTATTATGAATAATCAGCGTCTCTTTTAATTGCTCATCAATATCAAAACTCGCCTTAATTTTATAAGAGAATTTGTCTTCATCCTCCAGGAATATAGCGACCTTATCTACGTCAATCGTCTGGATAATAAGATGCAATATCGAATCCAGTAACTGTTCTAAATCGAGCATGGAAATTAACGATTGGCATACTTCCTGCAGTATCTTCTGGTAATCATAGCGGCCGTGATAGATAATCTTATTCGTCAAGGCCTGGATAAACGATTTATACGGCGTAAATAATAGTACGCCGCTGATAACCGTTACCGAAAAAGCCGCGTTAAAAACCATATTTTGGCTTTCCAATAGAAGCATACAGATAACCAGATGCAGCGAAAGCAAAGGCGCAACAAATAAAATAACCAAAAGCACTTTATTAAGCAGAGGGTTAATATCAAGCAATCTATAGCTTGCAAACGAATAAAGTAATGATATAAACGCAATCGCAATAAGCGGCGAACCGGCATGATAGGCGTTTACGCCAAAAACGGGTAAAACATCAAAAAGCATGGCGATATTGGCAACCAAAATTCCGAGTAATATGAAATTCATCTGCCGTTTTACAAGTTCTGTCTTGCAAACCCGGTCTCTCTGAAAATAAGAAAGTAAAATCCCCGCCGGTAAACATATAAACATATTAATCAAAAACAAACGATACGGAAAATTCAATATCGAAATAGAGCTGCCCCAGGTCATATAACTAAAAGTTACGGAAAAACTTTTTAGCTGGTAAAGCAGCGCGGAAAGCCCTAACACCAAAGACAGGAGGAAGATAAACTTCACCGCTCCTTTTTTTTGCCCCCCTACAAACAGCATCAAATTAAACAGCGCCGGAATTGTTAAATACGCGCCCGGAGCGAAAATTTTCGTCCAGATAACCAGGATATCTTCGTATCCGATAAACTGGATAAACCCAAAATTAAGGAAGCAGTAAGAGGATACGCATAAAGCCGCGAAAAAATAAGGAAGCCTTAGGGTATAAGTTTTTGCGGTTTTGATTAAGATATAAAATCCGGCCTCCAAGCTGAACACGCCGGCGATATAAGGCAGAAACGCGTATATATTCATTCCCTACCCTCTCTTCCTTTCATAAAAAAAGTTACTACCACTTAAGCGGCTTCTGCCAAGCTGTCTTTAATTCCTCGATATCGCACTTTATGGCCGACGAGCCGTTTAATCCGGACACGAGGAAGATACTGTCATCTCTTAGTTCTCCGATACGGGAAAAAGCAATGTCTTTTAATGTGTTTTCCAGTTTGCTTTTATGTTTTGGTTCGACCTCTATGACAAATCTGCTGTTGGATTCGGAAAACAATAATACATCATCCTCCAGTTTCTTCCGGGGTATGCCGTGTTTTAAATATTTCAAATCCACCGACATCCCCAAATTCCCGGAAAAAGCCATTTCCGCCAAAGTAACCGCCAGGCCTCCGTCCGAGCAGTCATGCGCCGAACGCACCAACCCCAAAGCTGCGCACCGGGACACAAGCTCAAAAATATTCCGGCTGGTTTTAAAATTATCTTTGGGGATATTACGGCTTTTACTTCCGCAGATATTATAATAGCTGCTTGCGCCCAGCTCATCATAAGTCGTTCCAATACAGTAGATGAGATTACCCGCGCTTTTAGCATCGCTGGAAACAACTTTATTCACGTCTTCGATTATCCCCATCGCGGAGATAAGCAGCGTAGCCGGGATAGAAATAATTCCGCGGCCTACCTTATATTCGTTATTCAGGCTGTCTTTACCGGAGATGAACGGAACCCCGTAAGCCAGTGACGCATCCCGGCATCCGTAACAGGCGCGCACAAGGTCCCCCAACACTTTTGGTTTTGACGTATTCGCCCAGCTAAAGTTATCTAAGACCGCAACCTGTTTTAAGTTACCGCCCACGGCGATTATCTGCCTTAACGCCTCATTCATGCAGGAAACCGCCATCCAGTAAGTATCAATTTCTGAATAACGGGAATTTATGCCGCAACTAACAGCAATACCCCGACGAGAATCGGCAAGCGGCCGGATTACCGCTGCATCCTGCGGTCCGTCATTATCCGCGCCGGCCAACGGTTTCAGGACGCTCATGCCCTGCACTTCATGGTCATACTGGCGGATAATCCACTCTTTACTGCAGATATTAAGATCTGATAGGACCGCTAATAGACTTTTAGTCAAACAACGATTTTTCCTATTTGCCGGCCGCGTATTCCGAATGTTCGGCGGCTGCCAAATTGCTTTGCGCGCAAGTTTTGGCAGCCCATTATGCAGAAAATCCATCTCCAGATTGCAAACCCGTTCTTGCTTATAAAATACCTCTAACCTTTTGGAATTGGTAAACCGGCCGATAACTGCCGCTTCTACGTTCTCCGCTTCAAAGATTTTAAGGATTTCTTTTAAATTCTGTTCGCGAACCGCGATAACCATTCTTTCCTGAGCTTCGGATATCCAGATTTCCGTATAACTTAAACCGTTATATTTCAAAGGAACCTTTTCCAGCTCCACGCGTACGCCAATATCCTGCCCCATCTCGCCCACGGCGCTGGAGAAGCCGCCGGCGCCGCAATCGGTAATCGCCGTATATAAGTTCCGGTCGCGGGCGGCAAGTAAGGTATCCAGGATTTTTTTCTCGGTTATAGCATTGCCGATCTGCACCGCGCCGCTGGATACGGTTTCGGATTCGTGCGATAGCTCTATGGACGAAAATGTCGCGCCGTGAATCCCGTCCCGGCCGGTACGGCCTCCGACCGCGACAACATATTCGCCGGGTTTGACTTTTTTAAAAGAATATTTCCTGGGCATAATCCCTAAAGTGCCGCAATAAACAAGAGGGTTACCCGTATAACGCCGGTCAAAGAGAACCGCCCCGTTCGCGGTCGGGATTCCCATTCTGTTGCCATAATCTCTTACCCCGCTAACCACGCCTTTCATAATCCGTTTTGGATGAAGTAACCCTTTGGGCAATTTGGCGTAGGCAAGATCCGGCATGCCGAAACAAAAAACATCGGTGTTCATTATCGGCTTTGCGCCCAATCCTACGCCAAGCACATCGCGAATAACGCCGCCGATACCCGTACCCGCCCCTCCGTAGGGGTCCAGAGCTGATGGGTGATTATGCGTTTCCACTTTGAAGCAGATATTATTTTCCCCGTCAAACCGGATAATCCCGGCGTTATCTTTGAAGACCGAAACACACCAGGATTTATTAAGCTTGCGGGTGGCGTCCATAATCGTAGATTTCAATAGATTCCGGATAATTTTTTTACGCCACTTCCCGTTTGTTTTTTCTCTATATTCGATTGTGCCGCGCATGGTTTTGTGGACGCAATGTTCGGACCAGGTCTGCGCGATTGTCTCCAGCTCGCAGTCGGTGGGGTTACGCCCAAGACGCGAATAATACGCTCTTATCGCCAGCATCTCATCCAAAGTCAAAGACAACTGCATATCCTTGCTCAACGCAAGCAGTTGTTTATGCGTGAGCGCAAGGATTTCTATCTCTTTCTTTTGGAATTGATAGCTGACTTCTTTATGGGCGGATAGAGTTTTTTTTAAAGTCTGAATCTTGACGATATGCTGAATAACCTTGTTATAGAGCAGTTTTTGGCTGATATGTTCAAGCTGGCGCTTGGCAAGCTTTCCTTTTATCAGGTAACGGCGTCCGGTCTTAACCGTTACGGGCTCATCTATTCCGATATCTCTTATTCCCTTTTTTGTGCTTTCTTCCCACGGGTCCATTACTCCCGGATTATAAGCGGTTTCTATTTCACACCAGCCGGATTTGGGTTTGCGGCGGAATTTCTTATCCTCTAAATGCCCAAACTCGTACTCCTGGATAACCGGATCAGAAAGCAGCTCTTCACATATCTTCTTTATCTGGACACCGGTTAACTTTTCCGCTTCCAGGATATAGACCTGCACCATCTTTACGTCGCGAATCGATTCTACGCTTAAGTCGATAGCGTCTCTCTTTATTCCTTCTCCTACGGGGTCCCGGACCTCAGGTCTATTTTTAACTTCTATACGCCAAAACATAAAAAAATCTTCTCTACAAGTTGACAGCTGTGCTTATTTTGGTAGTTTATTTGAGAAAAAATAATGGGAAATTATATCCCGATGCGTTTGAAGATAATATCGATATTGCGCGTTATAAATTTTAAATTAAAGCAGTTTTCTATGTCCTTCTTAGTCGCTTTCTGCGCAAGCTGTTTATCGTTCAAAAGCAATGTCTTGAAATCCGCGTTTTTATCTTTCCATACCTCTAACGCATTCCTTTGCACAATCCGGTAGGCCGCTTCCCTGGTAAGCCCTTTTTCTACAAGCATGATCAAAACCCGCTGCGAGAACATTAAGCCTTTTGTTGTATTCATATTTCTTAGCATATTCTGCGGATAGACAAGCAGTTTATCCACGATATCCGAGAAAAGCGCGAGCATATAATCCAGCAAAATAGTCGAGTCCGGGATAATAATCCGTTCCGCCGAAGAATGCGATATATCCCGTTCGTGCCAAAGCGAAATATTCTCCATGGCCGCTTGGGCATTTGCCCGCAAGATACGCGCCAGTCCCGAGATACGTTCGCAACTTATGGGATTGCGTTTATGCGGCATGGCGGAGGAGCCTTTTTGCTTTTTGGAGAAAAACTCTTCTACCTCCAGAATCTCGGTATGCTGGAGGTTGCGGATTTCGGTCGCGAATTTTTCCAGGCTCGAACCAATAATCGCCAGTGTCGTTAAATACTGAGCGTGGCGGTCCCGCTGCACAACCTGGTTGGCCACAGGCTCAACATTCAACTTAAGCTGCGCCAGCACTATTTTTTCCACACGCGGGTCGATATTGGAATACGTCCCTACGGCGCCGGAAAGCTTGCCGACGCAAACAACTTGCTTGGCAAGCTGCAACCTCTCCAAATTCCTTTTAGTTTCTTCGTACCAAAGCGCCATTTTCAAACCAAAGGTTATCGGCTCGGCATGCACATTATGCGACCGCCCGGCCATAGGCACATATTTATATTTTCCCGCTTTTTTCTTAAGTACGGTTAAGAGCCGTTTGGTATCTGCAATTAAAATATCACTCGCGTCCTTTAACTGCAAAGCCTGTCCGGTATCAATAGCATCGTTGGAAGTAAGCCCCATATGGATAAACCGGGAATCCGCGCCTACATATTCGGCGACGCTGGTAAGAAACGCGATGATATCGTGCTTGGTCTGTTTCTCGATTTCATTTATGCGCCGCAGATTAAACTTGGCCTTTTTCTTTATCCTCTCCAGCGACGCTTTAGGTATTTTACCAAGCTTGGCCCAGGCAGAACAAACCGCAATTTCCACATCCAGCATCTTCTGCCACCGGGCGTGTTCTTCCCAGACTCTTCCCATGTCTTTACGGGTGTATCTTTTTATCATGTTTATTCCACCTGGTATAACCCTTCAATAAAAGCCGGATTATACCTGATCACTATGATTATTAACCGTAAGATTACAAAGATTATCCAACCATTAATCTCTGTAATCCCTTCTTTAATCTATACAATCAAGACATCTTATTATCCCTCCACTATAAGATGTCTTCTTAGGTACTTAATAATATCAAAATATTTAACTTAGGTCAAACTTTTTGACAAAAAAATATCCAACGTCTTATAATATCTGCCTGAAGCGGCCAAAGAAACCATTTTGAAGGACAAAAGTGAAAAATGCCCCCTTAAAACCCTAATTGCTCCTGCCAGTTCTTATTAAATATATCTTGGGTCTCGGCATCAATCCCTGATTTCGCTATCTCAAGCGTTAGCCGGGCTTTTTTGAAAAACTCTCTGGCCTGGTCTGAATCCCCGGCGTCAAAGAAAATCTGGGCTTTAGTATCCAGGCAATAAAAAAGCAGCTCTTGCGTTTTGGCCAGGGAGATCGCTTTATCCACGGTTTCAAGTGCGGCTTCAAACTCTTTCCTTTGGCGGTAGACATCCGCAAGATTATTATAGGCGTAAGCAAAGTTTTTATCCTTTTCCAGCGCCTGCTTATAAAAAGATTCCGCTTCTTTTAAGTTATCCAGCTTCACATAGACATTGGCAATATCAAACAAGAT
>JAHJAO010000131.1 GCA_018813905.1 Candidatus Omnitrophota bacterium | reverse complement strand
TAAACATCTTTATATTCTTTATTTTTAAGCAATGCTTTTTCAAACCATTCTAAAGCTTCCTGCGGCTTATTTTGCCTAAGAAAATTATTGCCGATCATGTTATATTTTTGCTCCCGGAGACATTCGAGGTCAATTTTTTCTTCAATTAAATCCGCCGTTATGCCGTCTTTATCATTTGAATTGCGAATATCTTGCGCCAGCGCAAGGCCGGCAACACTACTAACATCTGCTGCTTGCATTCCTTGTTTCAATTCTTTAATTTTAATCCAGATTAATTTTGCCAGTTTAAAAAGGCGTATTCTGTATAAAAAGTTATACATCCTCGCTTTTAACGTCTTGCCTTCTTTATATTGCTTGTACCCCCAGGAGTTCCAAAAATTACCGCCGCCGGCCCAAAGAATAATAAGGTCCGGCTTTATTTCTTTAATAAGCCTAGGCATCCTTTCCAGAATTTGTGCTGTATTATATGAAGGAATTCCTTCATTTATAACAGTTGTTTTTCTCGCGCAATAAGATTTCAGCAATCGCTCCAGCTGTTTAGGATAACTCTCTTCCGGAGCGGCCCCGAGCCCATAAGTATTAGAATTTCCCAGGCACAAGACAATAAAATCGGCGCCTTTTGTATCGCTCTGTTCAAAATGCCTTCCCGGAGACTTGACCAGATAGGCCCAGCCGACAATATGCAAAATAAATTCCGCCAATAAAAGAATTGTTGTTAACCCTGCCAGAAACGCGATAACTTTTTGTCGTAAAAAAATCATGCTAAAAACCTTCTTATTTTTTAAAATATTCTTTGATTATGGCATTAGCAATGTTGTTTGCCAATATACGATTTCCCTTGGAGGTGCAATGGCCAAAATCACCCGCAAAAGTATCAGTAAAATACTCAGTATATTGGCCCCGCCTCAGAACCTCTTTAAATATCATTTCATTGTTAACGAAAAGGATGTTGTCGGTGGAACCAAATAATTTTTTTAGCGGTTTGAGGCTGCGCATCGGATATTGCACGCACACTAACTTTATACTCCTTTGCAAAATAATTTCCTTCAATTTGCGGTAATTAAACATTGTTGGCGCGTTGTAAGACTGCATTTCTAAACTTTCCGCTTTTTTGTAAAAAGTCTCTGCTTCGTTTTGTTTGCCGATTGTATTATAAATAGTGGCGAGAAATCCCAAAAACCATTCATCTTCAATATTTTGTTCTATAATATCCTCGGCTAATCTTTCTAATTTCTGCATCTGTCCACAAGAGGTGTAACACCGGTATAATTCTTCGTACAGATGCGGTTGCGCCGGGGTTATGGTTAAGGATTTTTTTAATACCCGCTCCGCATCCTCAAATTTATCCTGTTTTGTATAACACCGGCCCAAGATGCTATATGCCCAGCCGGATTGCGGATTAATCTCTATCGCCTTAGAAAGCATCTTTTCTGCTTCGCCATATCGTCCTTGCAAAATATATTCGTCTCCTAAGGTCACATATAATGCGTCTGCCGTGGGATATATGTTTATAGCCTCTTTTAAAAGTTGCTCAGTTTTTTTAAAATCTTGCCGGGTACTATAAATATAATACAGGTACAGGTAGTCTTGAACCGAGTACCGATGGCCAGCCACTAATTCAATTTCATTATCGTTGATTTTGCCTAATTTCCGGCTGCCCCTATCCGCATCCGCACTCTGGTCAATAAAATGCTCAGCGATATGAAGTTTTATAAGTCTTGCCAGCTTGTAAATTCTAAATCCTTTTAAAAAAAGTATTGATTTTGTTTCCCAGGAATCTTCATATGGGACTGTATCTTTAACATCGTTTATCCCCATCATCACGACCACCATCTGTGGCTGATATTTATCCAGATTATTCTCTAAATTAGCAAGAATATACGCCGAATCAAATCCGGAAACTCCTTTGTTTATAACTTTAAATTTTATTCCTAGATTCTTAAGGTTTAATATTTCTTGCAATTGGCTGGGATATGAATATTCGCTACCATCATAAGTTGTTGATTCCCCTAAACACATAATTCGATACGCGTCCTTCGCTTGAAAACCGGCCATATTTCTGCGTTCTTGCATCGATAAAAGAACAATTCCTCCTATTCGCAATCCGATTTCAAGCAATACTAAACACAAAAAAATTCCAAAAAATACCAGGCTAATTTTCCAATATTTAGTGCTTTTATTTGGTTTTGTAAAATTACGCTTCATCTTGCCTCTTCTTTTTGATTACGAATACAAATATTCAGCCCGGTTAATGCGCTAGGGTTATTCCCCTCGATTGCGAGTGCTTGCTTAAATACCAATTTTGCTTCTTTGTATCTTTGCTGTTCGTTATATAGATGTCCCAAATCGGCAAGCATTTCAGCATTGTTCACATCAATCGCTATGGCTTCCTTGAATAATCTTTCGGCGGCGTTATATCTTTTTTTAAAATAATTACACCAGCCAAGACCGTGCAAAGCGCCAGCATTATCAGTATCGAGCACCAACGCTTTTTGAAATATTTCTTCCGCTTCTTTGTATTTTTTTTGTTTTTTGTAAATATTCCCTAACGTTGCCATAATCCCAGCGTTTTTCGGCTCTAACAGCAACTCTTTGCGGTAAAAATATTCCGCCTGGTCATCATCACCATTTATTTCATAAAAAAGCCCAAGGCCTCGGTAAGCATCCGGGCTTTGAGGATCAAGCTCTAATACCTTCCCAAAAGCAGATTTTGCCTGGGTATATCTTTTCTGTTTATAATAAAAATTGCCCAAGTCGATATAGCCGATAGCATTAGTTGGAGTAAGCGCTATTGCCTGCTTATACATTTTTTCCGCTTTCCCGTACTCTTTTTGTTCGGCATAGTAACGCCCAAGCTCTTGGTAAATTCCAGCGTCGTCCGGGCTTTTTGCTAATGCCTTATTCAATATTTTTTCCGCTTCCTTATTCTTTCCCGACATATTACAACTACGGATTAAACTGTTAATGATATCAATGTTATCCGGGTCCAAACACAAAGCTTTCTTATGCATTCTTGCCGCATCGCCCCACCGATTTTGTTCTAAATAACAATCTCCTAATCCACGAACTGCCAAAATTTCATTTGGATGCAATTTTAACGCTTTTTTAAATAAAATCTCTGCTTCTTTATATTTTTTCTGTTGATTATAAATGGAACCCAAGGTTACGTATAAAGTTGCGTTCTTGGCGCCTAAGCTTACGGCCTTTTCAAATATCTGTTGAGCTTTTTCCCTCTCTCCTCGATCCTTATAAAAATATCCTGCTTCCAGATAATTCATATCTTGGGGAGCTTCTGCAAGCCACTGGTTTATCTGTGCGCCGCCCCGCCCGCTCTGCTTAAAACTATCCAGAGATTCTTTTTTAATCACTTCAAAAGTTACCCCATCAATTATCCAAACCGCATCCTTATCTGTATCAGAAAAGCTCTGTATCTGCGTTTTATCAAATATCCAGCGAAACGTTCCTTTCATCTGATTGTCGCCGATTTCCGCATTCCAGCATATCCGTGGCAACAACAGTATAAGTTTTTTATCAATATAAACTTTTTCGTTTTTATTTATTTCGCCGCTTTCAAGTTTTTTCTTTATGTTAGTAATCATATTATTTAACGGCGCCATTTGTTCTTTTTCCACTGCTATCGCCGGCAGAATACAGGCGATATTTGCAACCGTTAACGCAACCACCGCGAGGTAAATTGCTTTTTTCCCTCCTGCTGTGCGCAGCTGGTTAATAAATAACGCCCCAATGATAATGACCAGAGCGTTGGGGACATATTGGTACCGGAACTGCTGGAAATTATAGTGGTATATTTTGTTGCTGTAATATTTAAAATGGAATAGGGTGAAAGTAAATGATGCCAGCAAAAATACAAGTACCGCGAATTTTTTAACAACATCTTTTCCTCTGTATCTTGCTAAATATATAGTGCCTTCTATGATAAAAAATGTCACAACTACGGCAGCAACCTGCATAATTAACATCGTCGGCGCGTGATTGAGAATAAACCCGCCCAGTTTACAATTTGAACTTACGGCGTCAAAAGCCAACGGCAGCCTTGCCATCGGGAATACATTAGTGAAAATACTATTATACAAAATATTAAAAGAAACCGCGCAGAAAGTGGCCAGAATCTGCTTAATCGAACATAGCTCTAAAATCAATTCCCCTGCCTTGTCCCAGGAATCTGCATAAGTGCCAATCATTCGGGTGGCAAAGAATACTGCAACATAAACCAAATAAGTTGTTATGACGATAAATGCGCTACTTTTTTTAAAGCCGGATTTTATTTGAGCCCCGGTAAAATCATCAATGAAACTTATTAATACTGCTGCTAACGGCCATAATATAAACGCTTCATAACAAAACATCCCCAGTAAAAAAAGAATGCTTACATAAAATAAAAATATCTTTTTCCCGTTCGTTAAAAATTTAATATATAAAATAAACCCCAGAAGGAAAGCACAAAAAGCTGCAATAGAATACACATGCGCTGTCCAAGAAACGATATCAAAATGGGAGTACAAAAAAGCAAATAGTGCTATAAAAAACATAGTTGCTTTTCTGGTATTACCAAAAATAATTGATAGTTGATAAATAAGGATTAAAGAGCAACAATATAAAATAAAATTTATAAGATGCATATAAATAAAGTTCGAACCAAAAAACATATGTTCTAAAAACAATATCACGTGGGATGCGGGTCGAAAGGTCACATGGCCCCAACAGTCGGTATTCAAAAGATGAACCCATTGAGATGGATTTTGGTATATTGAATGGAAAAAATAAAGCGATTCCCACCAATCACTTCTTGGCGCATTGAAAAACGTTGGGTAAAAGATGTATGCTAATGTGCCAATCAATACGGTAAAATATATTATGGTGAATTTATCTTTAAGCATCTTAACTGTCTTTTTGATAATCATTGTAATGGCCGTTTTATAAAATTTTTTAAATTTTGTTTCAAAGTTAAACCCGCCACATGATATTGCACCAGATAACTATACCGCTTGCCTTTATCCTTACTAAAAACAGCCCGAAAAATCCTCGTGGGGTTTAAAAAATAAAACAACGCGAAAATTCGGTAAATCAGATAGGTGATGCTTTTTCTGCCACCTAAAACTACATTAGCTTTGCCAAAAAGCTTATATTGGGCAACATCTCCTCGGCCAGACCATTTCTTCCAATAATCCGACCCGGGCCTTGGCTCCAAAATGCTGATATGCCATATCGGAGACGTTCTGATCAAATAAAAATAGGTCTTTAAACTCTCCCATAATGTTTCATCAGGTGCTCCGATAATGCCGTGGTTGTGAACAAGAATATCTCTTTTGCGCAAATTAAAACATGTTTTTCTGTTATCTTCGATTGTGTAAGGTTTCCGGTATGCTTTTAAAATCCTCGGGTTGGCGGATTCTATACAAATATTTACCTTTATGCAGCCGCTTTCAGCCATCAAATCAAATGTGGATTCCTGCTTAATCGATTTTGAACCAACCGTTGAACCCCACGGTTGATTAATTTTTTCTTTTATCAACAGGTTGCAAAATTCTCTCAAATTGTTTTCATCCAGCGCAACATCGTCGTCTTCAATAAAAACAAAATCCAAATTCAGTTTTTTTGCAATCTTAAACTCAGACAAAACACGCTGCGGAGATTTACAACGATACACATGCCCCCACATCCGCACGGTGGAACAAAAAGCGCAGTTATAAATGCAGCCGCGGGATGTTTCCATGCTGATATAACGCAGGCCCGAACGTTTAAAATACGGCTCCAGATTAAACTCCGCATAATCGTTAAAAGGCAGTTCATCAAGATTTTGTATCTGCTGCCGGCCTGACGTTTTAACAATTTCTCCATCATTTAAGTAAGCAATCCCCTCCAGGGTTTCTATCTTTTGTCTGTCCAAATCTGTTTTTAAAAATTCTTCAAACGTAATCTCTCCTTCGCCGCAGACGATATAATCGTATCCATTCCCTAATAAATCTTCCGGGACTAAAGTAGCGTGGTTGCCTCCGGCAATAACCAGCGTATCCGGATATTTCGCTTTAATGTCTTTTGCGTACTTCATACAATACGGCGCGGCATTGGTAAAATTGCACGAGATGCCGATAAAATCGTATTTATTTAATAAAATTTCTTTTAGCCCTTTAGAATAAGAAAATTCCGTTAAATCTAACAATGTCATATCATGCCCAAGCTTTTTTCCAATCAAATACAAATTCATTAGCCCCATGCTGGGTACCCGTTCGTAACAAGTGTCAACTGTAGGAATAATTAATAATGTTTTCATCAATTAATGCCTTTTATGCTCCGCGCCTTTATCTGTATTTTTTAAACCGGTTAACAAAATCCTGTGTTTCTAATCCCAACAATTTTCGGTAATATTTCATCTGCGGTTTTTGCGAAACTATCTCTGCAATATCTATGTTTTTACCCGCTTCTTCTTTATTGCCAATCGCATAATAAACCAGCGCTCGCCCTAAATATGGCAGATATGAATTTTTATCCATCTCAATGGCGTTGTTAAAATAAACCAGCGCTTCCCGGTACTGCCCCAGGCGACGATACGCCTCTGCAATGTGGCTGAATACACGCGGCCAGATCGGCTTTAAATCTTCTTCACCAAATGGCATGCCCGCATCCCGCAAACAATAAATTTTGACCAATTCCTGGAATAACGGCTCTTTTAACCTCATCTGCCATAACGCCGGGGGGCACATCCGGTATAGTGTTTCACAGCAAGATACTACATGTTCGTTCAACACAATTTCAGAAGGTGTTTTTATTGTTTCCCAAATAATCGTCGCCCAAAGCCTTTCTACATACTTGGGTTCGCCGGAGCGTTCAGTTAATGCCAACGGGGGCGGATAATTCATTTGCTGCGCAAGCTGTGCGGAATCGATTTTTTTAAAAACGGATTCTTGCCCCCGATAATACTGCCAAAGCCCTTTAAAAACAGCCTCACTGACCAAAGCATAATAATCATCCCAAATATGGCAATTATCCCATAATTGTTCATCTCCGATAAGGCCGTGAGCGGCTTTCTCCATAAATAATTTTTCCAAATCAACAACTGGAATTTTTTCCTCCGCGCAAACTTTTCGAATAATATTATTGCTGCTTATGCTCGCGGAATTGCTTGCCTGATGCAACTCTACTGCCTGCAAATAGTATTTTTTTGCTTCAGAATAATTTTCGATACCTTCGTGCGCCCTGCCTAAAAAATAGCACCCTAATACATCACCGGGATATTCCCTTAAAAATTTTTCTAAATTGGTAATTGCCTTCTGGTATTCCCCGCAATGCAAAAAGTGGCAGCCCGCGATGTAGTCTAAATTCATATTTTGCGCCCGGGCGCCTTTAGGCGGCATGTCCTTAAAACGGAAAGGCAGCGCGCAAAGAATAAGCGGGATATTTTTACTTTTTGCCAAAGCGACTATACGCCTGATATGCTTTTCATAATCCACCAGCCTATCCTGACGACTTCTCGGCACAATACGCCTGTTTCTCATAACCATATCTTGCAGCCAAGCAATAAAGGCCGATTTCCTTAAAATTTTATTTATCTGGTAAATATGCTTATTAATCGCTACCGGATCGTAAAATTCGTTGTTACCAGACAAGGCTATAATAAAATCCGGCTCATAGCATAAAATTTCTTCGGCCACCAAAGATACGCGATACGCATCATATCCGCCCATGCCGCAGTTTATAATTTCGGCTTTTTTATCCAACACTAAACTATTAAACAGTTCTTCAAAAAGGCCTCCATCCCATGTTTGTGCCATAGACCCGCCTAATATAAAAAAGCGGATGGTATTCGGGTTTTTCGCTGCGGTAAATTCGGGACAATTAAAACCCTTTTTTTGCCGGACAAAAAGTACGGTATCGTTTTTAACTTTTTTCCTGTAAATCTTTTTATAGATATCTATGTAGGTAAAGCTGGAATCATCTTCCCCCTCAATCGACGGCCGGCCGCCGACAATCCAAACCGTCACCTCTAGGATGATAAACAGGGTAATGATAATTATTGTGTATTTGGTCATTACTTTTTTTAGCATCTTCTTAACAAAATTTTTATTTACAACCCAAGAATTTTTCTATAGTTGGCTATCAGTTTATTATTCGAGATTTTTTGCGCTAAGGTTATATTTTTAATGGCTTTTTGCTTTTCCCCCATCGCATAATATGCCAATGCTTGCCCCAAATACGGCAGATATCCATTTTTAACTGATACCAAAACAGCGGCTTTATTATAATAAGATAAGGCTTCATTATATAACCCCATGCGGCGATAAGTTTCTCCGATATGGCTGAATATTTTATACCAATACAAATTAAAGTCGGCTTCGGCTAAAAACTGAACTATGTCGTAATTTTCCAGCTCTACTATTGTCTCGGCAATTAAATTTTCTTGAAATTGTATGCCCCAAAGCAATGCCGGGTTCATTTTATAAATTGTTTCGCAATAAGCCAGGGCTGTTTCGCTATAATATTTTCCTTTATAACATATCACTTCCCAGATCATCGTGTAAAGCAACCCCTCATCTTCTTGCCTTTTCCCGCGTTCTTCCAAAGACAAGAATTTTAACCGGGACGATAAAAACGCTGCATTAGCTGTTTTGGTATGAACAATTTCTTCCGAATAAATAAGTTTATTTTTTAACATGGTTTTTAATACAACTTGCGCTACCAATAAATAGTGGTCTAGCCACCAATGGCAGTTATCCAGCAATTGTTCTCGTCCAACCAGCCCGTACTCGGCAATTTCCATAAAGGCATGCTCTAAATCAGCCCATCCTACTTCTTCTTCCCGGCAAATTTGACGGATAATTTTATTGCTGCTCGAGTTCGCACTTGCCCACCGATCAGCCGATAAATCTACAGCCTGCAGGTAATATTTTTTGGCGGCTTGATAGTCTTTAAGCTTTTCGTATGTTTTTCCTAAATAATAAGCCCCCAGAACGCTTGCGGGGCGCTCATTTAAATATTGCTTAAACACATTTGCCGCTTCCAAATACTGTCCTCTTTCTAATAAAAAAGTTGCGGATACATATGACTCGTCTAAAAATTCGGTTTCATTAGGCAAAATAATTGGCGGGTAATCTTTGAAGTTAAACGGCAATGTGCATAAAATAAGCGGCACTTCTTTTTCTTTTGACATCTTAGCTATCTGCCTAATATATTTTTCATACCCTACAAACCTATCCTTGCCACCCCTGCACCCCAGCCAGAGTTTTGCTAAAAAGAAATCCTGTATTGTGCCATACAGCCAGGACTTCCTGAAGAAAGCATTGATATTATAAAGGCCGAAATTAATTTTTACCTGGTCATAAAACTCATTATTCCCGGATAGCACAATAATCAGATCTGGTTCGTATTGTAAAATTTCTTTTGCGATCAATGCGGTTCGGTAAGCGTCAAATCCGCCCATGGCACAATTTATGATTTCTGCTTTTTTGTCAATCGACAACTTATTAAACATTTCCTCAAGCTTCGCTGTTTCCCATGATTTTGCTACCGAGCCTCCCAAAATAAAAATGCGAAATTTATCCAGCAACTTGACTGCAGAAAATCTTTCGCAATTAAACCTATCTTTTTGCCGCACATAAAACCACTCTCCTTTTTCGCATTCCTTATGGTAAATCGGCTTATAGATATCTCTGTAGATGAATTGGAACTCATCTTCCTTAAATCCTTCGTAATATATGCTGGGGGGAGAAGAAATGCCTATGCTTCTTAGCACAAATTCGCTAACAAACCAAATAGCGGCCACAATAAGCATGGATTGGATTACTATCTTTCTCATAACTTTAAATGTCTAACATAATTAGCCATAAAATCACTACTAAGCTTTAACCATCCGTAAGCCAAGACCGCATCTAGAGCATTAATCGCGTTGCGGCAGTCTTCTTCTTCAATTAACAGCGGAGGTGAAAAAACAATTAGGTTGCGCCGGGTAAATCCCAGATAAGCTAAAACATTGTGCCTGTGCAATAATTCGGAAAGGGCAATCGCCCCGGCCAAAGCCGGCAGCATTTCTGCTTTTCCGGGAAATAGTTTAGCGATAAGCGGCCCTACTTGCTCAAGCGGCGGGTTGAGCTCTACCCCCCAAAGCAGCCCCTGTCCCCGCACATCTTTGATAAGCCGGCTGTGCTTAGCTTTTAAACGCATCAATTCTTCACCAAAAACTTTTCCTGTTTCTCTGGCTCTTTCCATTAACTTTTCTTCTCTGAACACATTCAACGCCTCCAAAGCGGTCGCGCATTCCTCGCTCATACCGCTGAAGGTGGAAGAATGAATCATCGCATCATCTCTATTACCGTATGCTTTTAAAAATACGGGTTTGCGCGCCGTATATCCGGCAATAGATGCTTTACCGCCGCCGAAAGATTTTGAATAACAAACAATGTCCGGTGTAATATCTTCTTTCTCAAAGGCAAACCAATATCCGGTCCGGCCAAACCCCGTATAAATTTCATCCAGAATCAAAAGTACATCGTACTTGTCGCATATTTTACGTACTTGTTTTAGATACCCATCCGGCGGGAAAATCAAACGCGTGCCATGAATAGCTTCTACGATAAAAGCACAGATATCTGTCTTGCCAACATCTCCTTGGTTACGCGAACTCAAAAATTGCTCCAAAGCCTCAGCATTGCCATAGGGCACTTGGTAACATTCTGGCAAAAGCTGAAAATATTTTCTCGGTTCTTCCAAGCTTGACACCGACATCGCCGCGTGAGTTTTGCCATGAAAAGAATGGTCGGTATAAACAATGCCTTTTCTATTTATGCCATGATGCTTCTGCGCAAGCTTCAAAGCCCCCTCTATTGCCTCGGCGCCGCTGTTACAAAAAAATGAATACTGTAAATCGCCGGGTAAAATAGAGGCCATGTTCGCTGCCAAGGCCGCCATATAGGGCGACAGCCACGCTTTGCATAGTTCTAAGCGCTTTTCTTTTGCCATCTTAATCCGAATATCTAAAATGCGCGGATGGTTATGCCCCAAACCTAAAACGCAACTGCCACCGGTCATATCTAAAATTTTTCGGCCATCCGGCAGCGTTATATACACGCCTTCGGCGTGAGCCCCCCAGAATTTATCAAAACCCAGGATTTTAAATAGTTCGACCATTCCGGGGTTAACATATTCTGCGGTAAGCCGCGCCGTCTCTTCCGGCGTCAAATTTTCGATATCATCCGGTTTATAAAATTTTTCATTTTGCATTGGTCTTTACCTTTCTAAATTTTTTAAGACGAAGCCGGGATATCCCCTGATTTAGATAATTAAGCCAAACGCCTGGTTGGCCGTTAAAAAAACTGTTTCTATCAATATAAGCCGGAATATAGCAACTTTCGCAGCCGTCGCGTTCAACGCCCAAAATCGCTTTTTTTATCCCCTGCTTGCGTATATTCAATTTGGCCTCCCCCCAGAAATTACAACAGGGATATACAGAGCCGTCGCTGTCGATAAAGACCACCAGATCCCCGTGTCGGCATTTTCCTTTTAATTTTACATAAGCCGCGTCAAGAATCTCCTCCCGCCTTTTTCCCCCGCTAAAGGGAAACGGCCAAGCCGCAGCTGCTTCGTAACTCGCGGCCGTAAACTGTATTGGCGCTTTGCCCCTTTTGCGTCCTGCTATATAATGCAGTAAATCCCTTAATTGGGGCTCATCAATGTTAAAGTCTTCCGCCCGCGAACTGCTAAACTGCGGTTTAAACTGAAAAAATGGAGAAAAATTAACCAATACGCCTTTATCTTCCGCAAAATGTATTAACCAGTCGATATCGCTTTTTTTTGTTGCCTTAGTCAATACAGCACTTAGGCGTACCGGCAAATTCTGCGCGCACGCGCAGGTAATCCCTTCGACCGCCCGAACAAAAATACCTGGTCCACGGTTTTTATCCGTAAGCTCCTGCGGGCCATCTAAGCTTATACAGATCGTATCTAAAAGTCTTACCGTTTCGATCCGCTCGGGGATCAAAACGCCGTTGGTAACCAAATCGCATATCATCCCCTGTTTTTTTATTTGCAACACAAGCTCTTTTAAATCATTGCGCAGAAGCGGTTCCCCGCCCTGCAGCTGCACAATCTGCACACCCATGTCATGCAAACCGGTTATAATGCCTGCTAATTCTTCTTTAGTAAACTCAAGGCTATTATTGCGATAGGGGTGTTCTCCGTAACAATACCAGCATTTAAGATTACACTTATTGGTTACGCATAATATGGCAATTAAGGGAATCCGCTGGTTTAAAAACCGGGCTTTAAATAGTCTTCCTACAAATTTCAGATAGGCTAACATGACTGCTATTACATTTTATATCCACTACTGTTATCCAGCTTTGCCTGCAATAAAATCCTTGCCGCGTCCTTGCTCATCTGCCACAACGAGGAAAAGCTGTAAATTTTAGATTTGCCCGCCTTCCGCCCTTTAAGTGGGAATGCAACTTCAATAACCCGGTGGTTTTGTTTGATTGCCCGGACTAAGTTTTCCGAAAACATAAGAAATCCGTCCGATACTAGTGGTAGCGATTTAACAATCTTTATTGGAAAAATAGTCATCCCATTATAGTATTGCAAGTTTATCTTAAAAATCTTGTTCAAAAGCCCGGTATAAAAAATTGACATTCCGCGACGCAGTCGGCTTCGCCGGTCGAATCCCCGGTGATGACAGGTAACAATCGTATCCGAAGCCAATAAGTCCAGGCACGGCAGAAATTCTTCTGCCGGATCTTCGTGATCCGCGGGAAACCAGGCAAAGTAGTCGCCTGCGGCGATTCGCAGGGCGTCTCGGTAACAGGCGCCAATGCCGTGATTTATCTTATGCGTAATAACTTTAATTTGTGAGTGCTTTTTTTGCAGCCGGGCGGCAATTTCTGCCGTGGCATCATAACTTCCATCATCCACAATAATTATTTCCAGATCGCCGACATGCGGAGAAATCGTCTGAAGCAAATCACGAACAGCATCTTCCAATGTCGCCGCTTCATTATAAGCAGGCACGCAGACGGAAATATGTGTATTATTTTTCATTTTTTAAACTCATATGAAATTTGCGTGTGGCACGGGATTTTTCAATTCCCAAAGATACTGGTTTATTTTATCCAGCCGGCAAGAATTGCGGCATTTATTTAAATCAAGGCTTTTATATATCTTATCGACTACTTTCTTGCGCCGCGGCCCGCGCCAAATCTTATCAAAAGGTTGCCGGCAGATATTCCCGTATGTAAAATTTCTTTTTCCCACAAAAGCGTTACAGGGGTAAACATCGCCGGCAGCCGTAATGTGTGTTGCAAAGTTGAATCCAAAGCAACGTTTATAAGTTTTTTTACCCTGCCCATCTTCTGGATACTGGTTTCTTATAATAACATTGAGGTCTTTGCCGCAAATTTTCTTTAAATCATTTTTTAGTCTATTTAAATCTTTCGCATTAAAATCGACTTTCATTTTTTTATTACTCATCGGATGCGGGCAGTATGGCTTTACGACCAAATAGTCTGCCCCAATATTCTTAACTGTTGCGGCGATGTTTTCTGCTTCTTGAATATTTTGTGACATCAGCAAAAACTGCACGCCGATTGTGCATTTATATTTCCTTTTTACTTTTATTGTTACCGCATTTTCCAGGTTCTTTATAACAGTGGTAAAATCTTTTTCGGGAGCTTGATGTATAAGCGCGTAAGTCTTTTTTGTCCCAGCATTAATGCTGAAGCGTATCCAGGAAAGATCCGGCAATATCTTTTTTGCGATATTCTGATTTAACAACACGCCATTGGTGGAAATGGCGGCATCAATGCCTTTCTCTTTTGTGAACTTTACAATTTCACAAATATCCTCATGTAAAAGCGGCTCTCCTTCTCCGGAGAAGAGAACAGATTTAACTTTATTTTTCGCAGCAGTCCTGATAAATCTCTTTAAACATTGCACCTTCAATGCATCCGGTTTGTATTGTAAATAGTCAAAAGCGCAAAAAATACAGCGGTGATTACAACCTCCATATATCCCGAGTTCAACGTAAACAGGATACGCCTCCTCCCCGTCAAGCCAGTGCTTGAGTTGCGGTATATGATAGATTAATTTGTGGCCGTTAATGTTAAATAAATCCTTCATTTTTTATCTTTAACCCATTGTTTAATCTGTTTGACAACGCTCTCCGTATCTATTTTGTTAAATTTATACAGATACTCCCGCGAACCATACCTTCGGCAAAATCTATTGGGAATGCCAATGCATTTAAATGCGGGAGATTTCCCCTGCAGAGCTAACAGCTGAGCCAATATGCTCCCAATCCCACAATTAACAAAATGCTCTTCTAAACTAACAACAAATTTTGGCCCGTCGAGAATCTTTAAAAGCCTTCTACTATTAAACGGTTTTATTTTGAATAAATCAATAACCCCTACATTTATTTTTTTGCGTTTTAATTTCGAGGCGGCTTCTAGGCCTGTCCACACCATCCTCCCTGTAGCGATTATATACAATTCTCTATCCTTTTTTAATATGCTAAATCCGTTTTTAATATCCTGCTTGGATAACTGTTTTTTATTATAGACCAACGGTTCTCCTGTTCTATCCAGCCTTATATATTTCGGGCCTTTATCT
>JAHJAO010000130.1 GCA_018813905.1 Candidatus Omnitrophota bacterium | reverse complement strand
ATCGGGAATATTTCTCTATCTTACCGAATAAATACGGATAGCGCATTCATGCGGAGAGGTGACCGAGTCGGCTGAAGGTGCTCGCCTGCTAAGCGAGTGGCGGCCACAAACTGCCCCAGGGTTCGAATCCCTGCCTCTCCGCCACTTTTTTCGACAAGAAAAAAGTGGCGGATGCCGAGTAGGCCGTGGCGAACCGACAAGGTGAGCAGGCCGGAGCGGCGCCGCCTTTTGACCTATAAATTATACAGGAAATTAGCAAATGTTTAAGAACATCCTAATTATTGGCCATTCTAACATCGGTGATGTTTGCTATGATCTTGTGGTAGTAAATCCTCTGCGGAAGTACTTTCCTCAGGCAAAAATCTCTTTTCTTACTTCATCCCGCGCTGAAAATATCCTCCAGGGTTATGAGGGCCTAGATAAAGTCTTCACCTTTGATAGGTATGCCAAAGATAGCGGCCTGCGTGGACGCCTGCGCCTTATGGCCGCTTTAGCGAGAGAGAGGTTTGATCTCGCCCTTGTTCTTAAAAACACGCTCATGTACAAGTTTTTGGGTATTCCTTGTGTTTGGAGTGTGAAAAAATATTTGGGTTACGAACCTTCAGAGAAGAAAATACATATTGTTGATATTTATCTTGAGTTCTTGCGCTACCACGGTATAGATGCCCAAGAAGCCACATTTGGTTTTGCTTTAGGCGAAGAGGAGAAGAATTTCTGCAGTACTTTTTTAGCAGAGGAAGGCATAAGCGCTAAAGATAGGGTTGTAGGGATTCTTCCTGTGGCTAATTGGTCTTTAAAAAGCTGGCCGATTGATAAGTGGAATGAACTGGCAGGAATCCTTAAAAGCCAATATGGTATTAAGGTAATTAATCTAAGTAAGAGCAGCAGCGATTCTTTTAGCCAGATGGTATTAAAAAATATCTCTCGTAAAATTATATCTGCAGACAAGACCACCTTGAAACAGGCTCTGGCCCTAATCAAGCGGTGCAATCTTTTTATCGGACCTGATTCCAGCCTTCTACATCTGGCTAGCTGCATAGGGGTTGAGGCGATTGGTTTCTATGGACCGACCTCAGGAGAATATTTTTACCCCTATTTTCATCGTCACAACATTGTTGTCTCTAAAGAAAAACTAGATTGCATGCCTTGTTATCCCGGCCTTAAGTCTTGCCTGTGCAAGGAGAAGCTTCAGTATGGCGTCTGCATGGAAGGTATTAGCGTAAAGGATGTTTTGGAGCTGGTCAGGCAGAAGCTCGATTTATAAGTTACTAAGTTATATCGATATCCGAAAGAGTAGGTTTAATCAGCTCTTCTGCGACGTTGGCAATAACTGCCAAAGCAAAGAAGATAAAAACAAAGGATAGAAACCACAGAAATTAGGAGGTAGGAATATGGCAGAAACATTAGGTAGTTTAACAGATAAACTCGCAATAAAATCAATAAAGGAATTTTATATTAAGAAAATGCTTCAGTCTAAAAAGGCGAAATTTTCTAAGGGCCAGCTTAAAAATAAGCTCGAGATACTAAAAAAACAAAAAAGGTCTATGCTTAAAGAGATAGAGGAATTTATTGTGGAGGCACCAGCAGGAAGAATTGTGTTAAGCGATGAGAAGCTCAAGCTTTATAATAAACCCCAGCTTATAGGCAGAATCGGTAACATTAAATCTGTATCAGGGGCTATTGATGGACTTACTAAAAAGAATTTAGAATTGTGGCATTTAGAAGATGAGGCGCGGAGAGAAGAGGTATCTTTATCCTATATCGGGAGCATAAAGAAAAAGATAGACGTAGCCAATCAACAGAGAAATGATTTAATTGATAAGATTGATGCGCTTTTTGACCAAAAGCTAAAAAACTTAAAAACTAGAGGCTAAATTAGGAATTCAAAAACTATGAAAAAATCTAACCATAACTACGTAGTAATACTAGCCGGAGGTCAAGGCAGCCGCTTCTGGCCACTAAGCCGCAGCCTCGAACCCAAACAGTTTTTTCCCCTCCATTCCACTAAAAGTTTGTTTCATGAGACTATTTCTCGAATTAAAACTTTAATTCCTCCCCAGAACATCTTCATTGTTGCTAACCAATTGCATTTTTCTGAAATATTTAATTATGCCTTCGAATTTAAAATCCCTCGTTCCAACATTATCCTTGAACCAGTGGGTAAGAATACCGCTCCTTCCGTTGGTGTTGCTAGTCGCCTGATTATGCTTTCTGACCCCGAGGCAAAATTAGTTATTTTGCCTTCTGATCACCTAATTAGGAATCAGAAAGGATTCCGCAATCTTTTGCGCTATGCGTTTTCTCTAACTGGCGATCAAAATAATTTAGTTATTTTTGGCATACCACCCGATTCTCCAGCTACAGGATACGGATATATTAAAATTAAAAAATCAAAAATTAAGAATCAGAAGGCCTATCAAGTAGAAAAATTTATTGAGAAACCCAATATAAAAACGGCAAAAAGGATTTTTCAGGACAAGCGCTATTTCTGGAATAGCGGGATGTTTTTTGGTTTGGCCAAAACCTTTTTGAATGAGATTAAAAATAAACTCCCATCTCTTTATCGGTCAGTCTCGCAAATGAACAAACCAGAGCATATAAATAAAATTTGGAGAAATATTAAACCCATATCCTTTGATTTTGGAGTCTTAGAGAAATCAAAAAATCTTTTAATGATTCCCGCTTCAAATCTGGGTTGGTCAGATTTAGGCACTTGGGCTTCTTTGGATAAAATTTTACCCAAGGACAAACGCGCTAACACTATAAATGCAGATGCGGTTATTTTAGGAAGTAAGAATATAACTGTTTTTGGCAAAAATCGTTTGATTGCATGTTTAGGCTTGGAGAATCTGATTGTCGTTGATACCCCCGATGCCCTGCTAATTACCCGCAAGGATAAAAGCGAAGAGGTAAAAAGGGTAGTAGAGGACCTCAAGAAAGATAATCGTAAAGAAGTTTATTTACATAGAACGGTAAGAAGGCCCTGGGGTAGCTATACAGTTTTAGACAGAGGCTCAGGCTTTAAGATAAAGTTAGTTGAAGTTTCGCCTAGGAAGGCCTTGAGCTTGCAGAAACATATGCGTCGTAGCGAACATTGGATTGTAGTGGAAGGCAGAGCCAAGATAACTAAAGGCAAAAAAGTCAACTATCTTAATGCCAATAAAAGCAGCTTTATTCCTGTGCGCCATGTTCACCGTTTAGAAAATCCTACAGACTCTCTTTTAAAGATTATCGAGGTGCAAAGCGGAGATTATTTAGAGGAAGATGACATTGTAAGAATAAAGGATAATTTCGAGAGAATCTAAGAGGGGTTCATGCTTAAATAGGACAACTATTTTTAAATGTTAAGCTGCAACATATTATTCGACGGATAGTTAGGTAAATATACTCGACAGATCCTTTGGTTTCTTCGCTGAATTTACATCGAGCAGGGATAAACCGACGAGATGCCTTGCCTTTGCCCTAAAAGACTGGGGGTTTCTTATTTTCTGCCGCGAAAAAATTGTTGCTGGATTCGAATCCTGAAATCGGAAGATTTTAAGGAAAAAGAGGGTTTCCTTATGCAATATTCCCCGGCTTGAATCTTCCTTGACACATTCGGCGACAAACCCCAAGGGTTTTTGCTCAGTACTGGGGCATTCTAAATGGCTTGACAAAAAGGTTTTTATGGTGTAATCTACTCCCCAGTACAAACTTGTAGAAACGTGCTAAATATGCTTTAAGACAAAAAAGGAGTTATAGTTGTAAGCTTAGCTATCTTTGAGCCGCAAGTTCAAGATAACTGAATTGCGGCTTTTGCTTTGATGGTGATTTTAAACCGGTTAAAAATTTATGAAATATAAACACGCATTATTCCTAAATCCGTATATCGAAGACAAGTCCACAAGCGTTATGGGCCTTTTCCCGCCTATCGGGATAGAATACGTAGCAACAAGCGCAAAAAATTCGGTCGATAAATTAACCTTGGTCGACTTGCGGTACGAAAAGAGATTATGCGATATAAATAACCTGTTAAAGTTCGTCCGCGAGCAAGGTATAGACATAATCTGCGTAAGCATCACCTGGAACCGGCAGTTCGAGGAAATTTGCGATTTTCTAAAAGGGTTTCCAAAAGATATTCCGCTTATTGTCGGCGGGTATAAGGCCACAGAGCAGGTAGAGACATTATTTAAGGTTTGTCCGAACATAAGTATCGTGGTCCGCGGCGAAGGCGAAGATACGATTCAAGAGATATTAAAGGATACCCCCGCGCAGGATATCTTAGGCATTTCATACAGGAAAAACGGCCAGGTAGTTCATAACGAAAACCGACAGCTTCGGCCCGCGGATGAGATAACTACCCCGGACCGTTCTTTGCGGCGGTACAATTATACTCTGAATTTAAACAACGTTCCGCTTACCCGGTTGACTTTTGATACGGTTTTAAGCGCCCGCGGCTGCCCGTTCAATTGTAAATTCTGCACTTTTAGTTTAAATCCCTTGGGGCAGAAGAGGAATTACTCGGCGCGCAGAGTGGAATCGGTGATTGAGGAACTAAAGAACACAAACGCGGATATAATTCTTTTTAGTGATGACAATTTTTTTGTCGACCCCAAAAGGTCAAAACAGCTGTGCGATGCGATAATAGAAAACAATATAAAAAAACGTTTTATCGCCCAAGCCCGCATTGAAATAGCTAAAGACCCCATTTTACTGCAAAAAATGGTTGATGCCGGGTTTAAGATGCTTTTGCTGGGGATCGAATCGCCACATGATAAGATATTGGCCCAGTTCGATAAAGGTTTTACTTCGGAAATGGTGAGAAAATATTTCACGGAGCTCAAAAAATACCCGTTGTATTACCACGGATATTTTATTTACGGCAATATCGGCGAAACGGAAGAAGAGATGCTGTATATACCCGAATTTGCAAAGGAAATCGCGTTGGATTCCATTACTTTTCATAAACTCAGAATCGAGAAATTTTCTCCGCTTAAAGAACTGGCTGAGAAAACTCCCGGGTATCATGTTACTAGCCGCGGAGAGATATATTCAGACGCGTATAGCCATAAGACGCTGAAAAAAATAGCCCGGAAGATAAAGTTTTCTTATTACACGCCGTTTAAGCTTTTAACAATACTTAGGAAATTTATCGCCATCAAGTTTTTTACTTTTAAAGAGGTGGCGTTTCTTTTGGCTGTTTCACCGTGGTTGCTGGTAAATATTATAAAGCGGGAATTTCAGAAAAAACGCATGTTGAATTCCCTGAGCAATATATTTTTAAAAAGACAATGATATCTTAAGGAACTTATTTAGTCATGTTTTTGAAAAGGCTGCATTATATGTTTAAAAAAATAATAACGTGCGTGATAATAGCAGCTGCCTTGGTAATCGGATTATCCGCGACCGGTGCGTTAGCGAAGAAAGAACGGGAGGAAAAGGTGGTGATTGCCGCAGGGAAAACGGTGCGATTTGATTACGTCTTGACTGTGGACGGAGAGAGGATAGAAAGTTCCGATAAAGGCGGTGCTTTAGAATACGTCCACGGACAAAGACAGATCATTCCGGGATTGGAAAAGAATATGGAAGGGCTTTTCGTGGGCGATACGAAAAAAATACTTGTTCCGGCAAAAGAAGCTTATGGAGAGGTTAATCCGGACTCGTTTCTTAAAGTCTCTAAAACCGAGTTGCCGGCTAATATCCCGCTTAAACCCGGGCAGATTTTAAGCATGCGGACGCCAGAGGGGAAAGATTTTCAGGTGATTATCGACGAGGTTTTAGAAAGCGAAGTAGTTATGAATTTTAATCATCCGTTGGCCGGAAAAGATCTTGATTTTGAAGTGACGATAGTGGAGATTAAATAAAAAGTGAGATCATATAACTAAAGCAAGGAGTGTGAAGTGGCTAAAATTTCTGTTTATGGCAAAGATGGGTTGGAGAAGGCATTGCGGTCTTTCCGCTTGCGTTGTAAAAAAGAAGGCATATTTGACAGTTGCCGTGATAAGAAGCATTACACCAAACCTTCGGTTAAAAGAAGGCAGTCCGCGATGAAAAAGAAGTTTAAAAGCACAAAGCAAACATAGGTAAAGGAGAAAACAAGGAGATCGGTATGCCGGAAGAAACCAATAAATTGTATGTGGGAAATTTGAGTTACACGACGAGCGAGGAAGAACTAAAAAAAATCTTTATGGACAATGAAATCGAAATAACGTCGGTTGCGATCATTAAGGATAAATATACCTCCCGCTCCAAAGGGTTTGGATTTGTGGAAGTAAAAGACGCCGCGGAACTGGAGAAAGCCATAACCAAACTCGATGGCCAGGAATTTAACGGCCGAAAAATGTTTGTGAGCCAGGCCCGGCAGAAACGCGAAAGGTTTTAACGGATTTTTTACTAAAAAGCGCATAACCGGTATTTTAGTAGAATTTAACGGAAAATATCCTCAAATGTTTATCTTCGCCTGAAACTTTTTAACGCTTATCCTGCTATCTTAGACCAACCGTCTAAAATTGAGTTGTTTTAAAATCCTATTTATGTTAGAATCAAAACGTAAAAACAAGGAGGCAGTGGCCTGAAGAAGATATTATTCGTAGACGATGAGACTAACTTTACGGACATGCTGAAGATGAATCTCGAGGCAGGCGGAGAATACATAATAAAAGTCGAAAACAAGGGAAGCGAAGCACTTGAGACGATGCGACAGTTTAAGCCGGATATGGTCTTTTTGGATATTATCATGCCGGATGTGGACGGAGCCCAGATCATGAAAAACATGAAGGAGGACGAAGAGCTTAAAAATATCCCCATTGTTTTCCTTACTGCGCTGCTGAAAGAAAATGAAATACAGAATACATTTTCCAAGCATAAATTTCTCTCTAAACCCGTTACAACAGAAGAGGTTATTGGTTATATAAAAGAGACTTTAGGATAATTTAGCCAGGAGGAAAAACAGAGATGTTTAATAAGAAGAGGCTGTTGATTATCGATGACGAAGAACAATTCGCTTTTTTAGTAAAAAGTAATCTTGAAACGGCGGGAGATTTCGCGGTTTTTACAGCCAAGAACGCGGAAGAGGGCCTAAAAATAGCCAAGAGCAAAGTTCCGGATATTATCCTGCTCGATATTACTATGCCCGGCAAGGACGGATTTTCCGTGTTGGAAGCTTTAAAGAAAGAGGAACGTACGATGTCCATCCCGGTCGTTATGCTCACCGCCGTGCACGATGACGACTCTAAACTGAAAACGGCGCAGCTTTATTGCGAAGATTACATTACCAAGCCCATTCCAACTGAGGAGTTAAAAAATAAGATAAAGGAAGTACTAAATAGATACAAGAAATAATATCTATCTTTACGGGGAGGGGGTAAAAGTTTGGGTCTTAAAAAGAAAATTCTGATTGTGGATGATGAAGAAGATTTTTGTTTTCTTATCAAAAAGAATTTGGAAAGTACCGGTGAATTCGAAGTTTTTGTGGCCTATAACGGAATCGACGGCTTTTGTCTGGCCCGCGTGGAAAAGCCGGACTTGATATTGCTCGATATTATAATGCCGGATATCGGCGGTTCCGATGTTGTGCACAGATTGAAAGCGGATGAACACACAAAAAATATCCCGGTCATATTTTTGACCGCCGTCATTACGCCCAAGGAGACGGGAAAAGGGCGGGTAAGAAAAATCGGCTCTTATAACTATATCGCTAAACCCATTGATACGGATAGATTAATTGCGTATATTAATGATACGCTGGCCGGCAAAGATATTACGTCGGCGGAGTGAAAAATAAAATTCTTGCATCGCGTAAAATTAAGTGATTTAATATATCCGGTAAGCAATTCTTATTCTTAAAAAGCATTTCGCTTAAGGTAAAAACACCTTGGGTATTTATAAAGATTTTATTATTTTTATTGTCGGGTTCTTTATTATTATAAAAAGCGCTGACTTGTTTACCAGCGCCGCGGAATCGATAGCAATTTTTTTTAATATTCCCCGGGTTATCATCGGCTTGACCATAGTAAGCATGGCTACGACTTTCCCGGAGCTTACCGTTTCCGCATTATCTTCATATCTGGGCCAATCCGGAATTGCTATCGGCAACGCCACGGGCTCGTGTCTTGCGAATATTGGTTTAATTCTGGCCGCGGCCGCGATAATCAGGGAAGTCAGCTTTAACCCGCAAGTCATTAAGCGGGAGTTAGTTTTTCTTTTAGCCGCATCGGTTCTTTTGTTCTTTTTAATGTGGGACGGAAACCTTTCTTCCAAAGAGGGCGTGCTGCTTTTAACATTATTTATCGCTTTCTACGCTTATGTTATCCGCCGGGAATTTGGGAAGGCGCGCAAGGGCAAAAACGAAAGAGCCGCCGGGGATAAAAAATATTCTCTAGGTAAAGATGTGGCTAAATTCGGCGCGGGCGCTATCGGCGTAGTTGCTTGCGCGAAATGGGCGATTATTCCGGCGGCCGTAAACATCGCTCATTATTTCAAAGTGCCGGAAATTGTTATTGGCATCACTATGGTTGCCGTAGGCACGTCGCTTCCTGAACTGGTTACCGCGATAATCGCCAGCGTCAAGAAAATGGGGGAGCTCGCGTTGGGAAACGTTATCGGCGCAAACATTTTGAACCTGCTTTGGGTATTGGGCGCGTCGTCCCTGATTAAGCCTTTAGCTGTGGACCGGCAGACAAGAATAGTTACCATGCCGCTGGTCATCGTGTTCGCGGTATTGGTATTTATATTTACCCGCACGCAGGCAAGATTATCGCGCAATGAAGGCGTGGCGTTATTTTGCCTTTACGCGGGGTACATATTTTACATAGTAAAATTCGCGTATATTTAATTTAGCAGTTAGGTATCATTTTCCGTATTATTATATCAGCTGATTAATTTTTGAGGTAGAAAATGCCCCATCTCGCTTTTGCCCGCAAATACCGGCCGCAGGATTTTGATGAAATCGTCGGGCAGGAACACATCGCCGTAACTTTAAAGAACGCGATTGCGCAGAACAACTTTAGCCACGCCTATATTTTCTGCGGGCCGCGGGGTGTAGGCAAGACATCCACCGCCCGCATCCTGGCCAAAGCTCTGAACTGCCAAAAAGGCCCCACGCCCAAGCCATGCAACCAATGCATCGCCTGTAAAGAAATAAACGAAAGCAGAAGTTTGGACGTTTTAGAAATAGACGGCGCTTCCAACCGCGGCATCGACGAGGTAAGGACATTAAGGGAGAACGTTAAGTTTTCGCCGACAAGCGGTAAGTTTAAAATTTATATTATTGACGAAGTCCATATGCTTACCACCGAGGCCTTCAACGCCCTGCTTAAAACTTTGGAGGAGCCGCCGGCGCACGTAAAATTTATTTTCGCAACGACCGAGCCGCACAAAGTCTTGGCCACGATTCTTTCCCGCTGCCAGCGGTTTGACTTTCGCGCTATTAATACAGACAGCATCGTTGCCAAGCTGAAAGAACTCGCCCGGGCCGAAAAAATACAGTTTGAAGAGCAAGCCCTGTTCTCCATCGCCAAAAGCGCAGACGGCAGCTTGCGGGACGCGGAGGTAATTCTCGAGCAGATACAGAGTTTTGCCAGCGGCAAGATAAAGCTGCAGGACGTAAATTCCGTGCTTGGCCTTGTCTGCCAGGACGTTATCTTTAAGATAATAGACCTTCTTTACGAAAAGGATATAGCGCAAAACCTATCCCATATCGACGAACTGACGCGTGACGGCAAAGAGCCCGTGCAGATTGTGAATTTCATGCTGGAGCATTTTCGCAACATGATGCTGGTTAAAGCCGGGTGTGAAAAATTAGCCCAGCTTCTAAAGGAAGACAAGGCGCGTTTAAAAAAACAAAGCGACAAATTCGACATGGAAAACATCCTGTATTGCCTGGCCGTATTATCCCAAACCCAGGAGCGCATAAAGCGGCAGGGCATGGGCCGGTTATTTCTGGAGATGGCCCTGGTAAAGCTTTCCGAATTCGAAAATTTCACTTTAAACGCGGAATTGCTGGAGAAGCTTGAAAAATTGGAAGAGAGGATGAGAAAGGCGAACGCCGCCCCTCCCGCTGCGCCTTCGATGCCGTCATTTGACGCTAAAACCGCGTTTTCGCCCGCTTCGTCCGCGCCGAAAACAGAGGAGCCTTACGTAACTTTGAAGGCGGAACCGGATAAAATAAAGTCAAACATTGAAGTAGAGCCGGAGAAGGCAGCTTCGGTAGCAACCGCGCTCGCAGAATTGCCTAAACAAACTGAACTTGTCACCGAGAACGAGCCGCAATGTTTATTAGGTCTTGAGCAAATTTTAAATCTATGGCCCCAGATTATCAACGCGGTCAAGAAGAAAAAGATAACTTTAGGCTTTTATCTTTCTGAGGGGCAGCCGCTCAAGGTGTTCGGCAATATCCTGGAAGTTGGCTTTCTGAAAGAATGTGAATTCCATCGCGAAAATCTCGAGCACAGCAACAACCTAAAGCTTATTGAGGACGCGGTAAACGAGGTGTTAGGCAGAAAAATGAGGTTGAAATTATTAATCTGCACCGAGTTGCTGCAGAACATAAAACCGATTGTCCAGGAAGAAGCGGCCGAAGACTTTGTAGAGGATGATGCGTTAGAGCGCGAAGGAACGGACGAGATAGCTACTTTCAACGAGGTAGCGGATATGAACGAATTCATCCAGTCGGCAATCGATATTTTTAACGGCAAGATAATCCAAGCGGAAGAATAGTTAAGATATTATGTCCACAGCCGGTTACCCAAAATTTTTGCAGAAACTGATCGATGTTTTATCCGATCTGCCCACGATTGGCCCCAAATCCGCGGAGCGGATGGCGTTATTTATAATAAAATCAACCAGGCAGAAGGCAAAAGAGTTCGCGGACTCAATAGTTCAGGCGCGGGAGAACATCAGGAGGTGCGGCACATGCTTTTATTTAAGCGAACAGGAACTATGCGAGGTCTGCCGCAACCGGGATATTCGGGACAAAGTTATTTGTGTGGTAGAATATCCGCAGGATGTTATCGCGATAGAGCGTACCGGAAGACACAAGGGGTTATACCATGTACTCTGGGGCCGGCTTTCGCCGCTTGAAGGCACCGGGCCTGAAGATTTACCGCTTAAAAAGCTCGTTCAGCGGATAAAAGACGAGTCTATTCAGGAAATTATCATTGCGACCAGTTCTTCCCGGGAGGGAGAAACGACCGCCGTATACCTGAACCAGTTGCTTGCCTCGCTGGGCATTAAAATCACTCGTATTGCCCGCGGCATTCCTATCGGTATCAATATCGGTTATATTGACCAGGCGACTATTTCGGAAGCCATCATCGGCCGACGGGAAGTTAGTGCTTGACATTCAATAATGTTGTTGTTAAAATTTAAGTCGAAAGTCAGAATTATTTTATTTTCTTTAACCTATTAAAAAGGAGTAAGTTATGACAGCACTCGAATCCATTCGCAAAAGCTGCGGCCTGGCCGCAGAGGCAATCCCTTTGATGGTAATTGTTTGTATTTTTAATTTTATCACGGCCACGATCATGTTGGGCATTATCGGCGTTAATCCCAATCCGGACGAAGTCGCGCAGAAGGTGGGCGGTATATTTTTCTTCTCGGGAATAGTGTTTCTGCTTTGGGTCCTGCTTGAGGGTGGATTATTTTCTTCGCTTTACTCAAAACTCACCCAAAACAAGCTGAACCTGGAGACTTTTGCGTCTAATTGCCTGAGATTTTTCGGCCGGTTGCTTGTGATTAACTTAATAACCGTAGCGGTCATAATCGTGTTATGGGTTATCGGTGCTTTTTTTACCGGATTATTTATCGCTTTAGGACAGGGGCAGAACCCGTTTTCTAATGCGCTTGGCATAATCCTGATGGGGATAGCGGTATTTATTTCTTTCGGGGTTTCCATCCCGATGTTATTGGGCCAATATTTACTGGTCGCCGAAGACGGCGCGGTTGTCGCTTCGCTGAAGAAGGGGCTTGCCATTTGCCGCGCAAAGGTTGGCCGCATAATTTTTCTATTTGTTCTGCTCGCGGTAATTTTCGTCGTGATTTCAATTGCCGTTAATCTCATCGGTTTTTTATTTGGCAAGATAATTCCGGCCGGCTGGCCTTTAGGCATTATGAACATTCTGCTTACATCGGTCGTAAACGGGGCATACAGTATTTTCGCGAGCCTCTCGATTTTAGGGCTAATTTTATCAAACCTTCCCGCCGTCGCGCAATCAAACCAGGACAAGGAAGACGAGATTATTACGAATTAATAATGAATATATTCTTTCGCTCCCCTGTAGCTCAGTTGGTAGAGCAGTTGGCTGTAAGCACAGAGGGTATGAAGGAGGGTGATTGGCGCAAAAGAAAGACAGAAGAAAATATGCGGACAGAAGAAGTTATTTAATTGAAGCTGTTCGCAGGCGCCGCAGGCGATTAAGGATAAAAGCGGTTGCCTATAAAGGTGGTAAATGCGAGCTTTGCGGGTACAGCCGGTGTGTTGATGCATTGGAATTTCATCATCTTAATGGAAATAGTAAAGAGTTTGGGATATCAAGCAAAGGATATACCAGATCTTGGTCCAAGGTTAGGGATGAAATTAACAAATGCTTATTACTTTGTGCCAATTGTCATCGTGAACTTCATACTAAAGAAGCAGCGCTTAGCGGAAACGCTAAGATGAAAACCGGGTGAATTCAGGGAAGGCCCGCCAGGGGCGGGATAATCCTGAGCCAAGCCTTAGCTTTATTGCAACAAGTTAAGGAAGGTGCAGAGACTATTCCGAGAGGAAGTAGTCCCGGATATTTCGGGACGAAGCGCCCGGCTCCTAAGTTTGCTTTTCGCAAATACGGAGATGAGATAGTCCAGGCTTTAAGGCAACTTAAAGAAACCTGTAACCAACTTGTCCGAGGTTCGAGTCCTCGCGGGGGAGCCAATTATTACGCTGAAGCCCTTTAGCTATAAAGCTGAAGGGCTTTCTATATGTGGGATAAAGAGTT
>JAHJAO010000129.1 GCA_018813905.1 Candidatus Omnitrophota bacterium | reverse complement strand
GCGCACGCAGAAATTAACGCGGTAAGAATAGCATGCAAAAAATTAAAAAGCACCGATTTGTCGGGTTGTGTTATTTACTCGACATGCGAGCCCTGCCCGATGTGCTTTAGCGCTTGCCACTGGGCGCGGATATCCCGGGTTATCTTTGGGGCAAGTATTGCGGACGCAAAAGGGGCCGGCTTCAATGAGCTTTTAATTTCCAATTTAAAGATGAACAGTTTAGCTAAAAGCGCTATCGAAGTAACGGGAAATTTTATGCGGCGGGAGAACCTTTTACTTTTTTCGTTGTGGAAGAGGGCTGGTACGGCTCTTGCGTATTAGATAAGTTTTTAAAATGGTTAATGATAAAAAAAGATTGTTTTTTATTTTCAGGATTTTTATCAGTTTGACCTTGCTTTCGGGCCTGTTTTGGCTCATGCGCGGCCGGTTAGATAATTTATCTGAAATTTTAAAATCCGTAAAACCCGGATTTTTTTTTGCGGGACTCTTTGTCAATATGCTGGTGGTGATTTGGGCGGGGCTGCGCATCCGGCTTTTGTTTTTGGTGCATAAGATAAATTTTAATCTGGAGGAGTCGATTCGCCTTGTGCTTATCGCGCAGTTTTTTAATAACTTTTTGCCTTCGACCGTCGGGGGAGATGTCGTTAAGGTTTATTACGCGAAACATCGTTCGGGCGGTATGCTCAAACCTTTTTCGGCGGTGTTTATCGATAGATTAATTGGAATGGCGTCTTTGGTTTTTCTGGCGAGCGTGTCGCTTCTTTTACGGGGCGATTTGATAAAAAACAGCGGTATAAAGATCGCCGTTGCCGCTATGTCTGTGATATTTTTGGCATTGGTTTTATTTTTTTCAAACGATACGATAGCGGGAAAACTGGCTTGGGTTTTTAAAAATATAAAGATTTTTAACTTTACGCAAAGACTTAAAGAAATTTACAAAGCGGTCGCGGTTTTCCGCCAGACGAAACAACTGTGGTGGGCAGGCCTGTTCGCTTTATGTACCCATATCTCGGTAGCCGTCGGCACGTATCTATTGGCGTTGAGCTTATCGTTACAGGTGCCTTTATTTATCTTTTTTGTCTTGATGCCCGTAATCGGCGTTTTAAGCAATTTGCCTTCTTTGAATGGATTGGGGGTTAGGGAAGGAGCTTTCGTTTACGTATTTGGGGGCCTGCTCAAGCCGGAAATGGCATTGGCCCTGTCTATATTGTTTTTATCCCAATTAATAGTTATTAGTTTATTGGGCGGTATTACGTATCTATTTACGGGAGGACTAAAGGAAGGTGAGGTTGCGGTATGATTAATAAAGAATTATTAGAGATATTGGCTTGCCCGGTCTGCAAGGTATCTGTATTTTTAAAAGGCGATAAGCTGGTTTGTTCGAAGTGCCAGCGGCAGTATCCGATCAAGGACGATATTCCGATTATGCTGGTGGAAGAGGCGGAGCTGCCGGAAGGTCCGGGCACGGATAAGTTAGAGTAGCGTTTTTTCGTTATTCTCCATTTTTAAATAAATTATGCCGGAACAAACCGTAAATCCAAAAGTTAGCGTAATTTTACCTACCTATAACCGAGCCCGGCTTCTGTCCCGCGCTCTCGAGAGTGTATTAAATCAGACCTACCGCGATTTTGAGCTTATCCTAATCGATGATGCATCGACGGACGAAACCCGTCAAGTTATTGGCCGCTATCACGACAAACGGATTGTTTATGTTTATTTGGAATTTCGCAGAGGAGCAGCTTGCGCCCGCAATACTGGTCTTAAGCTGGCCCGAGGTGTTTATATCGCATTCCAAGATAGCGACGACGAATGGTTCAAGGAAAAATTAGCGCTGCAGGTACCGGTTTTGGATAGCTCGCCGGCGGAAGTGGGGATGGTCTACAGCGATTACTGCCGCCAAGAAGATGGGCGGACAAAACAAGTAATATTGCCGAAAGAGGCCTCGGCAATACATAATCTTTTATTTCACGGTAATTTTATTCCCATACAATGTTTGGTAAAAAAAGAGTGTTTTGAACGTATTGGATTTTTTGACGAAGAATTAGGGCGTTACCAAGACTGGGATTTATGGTTGCGGATTTCTTCCGTTTATCAATTTGTCGGCTTGGGCCAATGTTTATTTAAGGTGTATGTGCAGAATGAAGGAATTTCCCAGGATAACCGAAAACGGATCGCGGCGCTGGAACGCATCTTAGAAAAAAATATCACCCAGTTTGCTAAACGACCCAGCGCATTGGCCGGTCAGTACTATCTTTTAGGCAGGATTTATAGACGGGAAGGGCAGCCTACGGTTGCGTTCAAAAAACACTTAAAGGCGTTTTTGCTGCGGCCGTTAAATCTGAAATATTGCTTTTTTTTGCTTACATGCGTTCTCGGCGGTTTTTTAACAGGGAAAATTTGGCGGCGAAAGAAAACTTAATTACGGGGAAAATAGTTATGTCGGATTACGCAAAGAACGTTTCTGTGATAATCATAAATTATAACACGGGACAATTGCTGCGAGATTGCGTTGATTCCGTATTTGAACAAATGGAGATATGTCTTTTAGAAGTAATTGTTGTGGATAACGCCTCCGGCGATGAAAGTTTTCTCTCCTTACCAGAACGTCCGGGACTGATAAAAATCAAAAACAAAGAGAATTTAGGTTTTGCTGCAGCGAATAATCAGGCGATAACGCAAAGCCGCGGCACCTATCTTTTTTTTCTCAACCCGGACACAAAAATCGCCAACGGCCAGATATTGCAAGCCGTAGAATTTCTTGCCGAAAAAGGAAAACGTTCCGCTCTGGGTTTCCAGTTGCTAGATAGCGAAGGCAGGAGATTGTTTTCTTGCCGCCGCCTGCCTTGTTTGCGGGATGTCTGGGCAAAGGTATTTTTTAATCGCGACAACCGCGAGCGTAGAATCTTTCCCCGGCAAATAGTGGAACAGCCGATGGGCGCGGCATTATTGGTTAAAAAAGCGGTTATTGACCAAATCGGCGCCTTTGACGAAAGATTTTTTCTCTATTACGAAGACGTGGATTTGTGCCGGCGGATTAAGGACAGCGGCGGGGAGATATATTTTTACCCGGAAATAGAGATTATTCATCACGGTTGCGTGTCCGCCTTTTATGACTTTCCCGCGACGCTGGAGCATAACTACCGCAGCTTTTACCAATATTTTAGAAAATACTATTCAGGCAGAATAACACTTATTTTGAAGCCGTTAATGTTACTAGAGATATTAAAAAAGATCGTTTTTTTCTCCTTGGTGGCATCTTTGAGTCCAAGGCAGCGACGGCAAAATTCTCAAAGGCTCAAAGGTTATCGGACTATATTGGCCAAAAATATATTTTTATAAAATGCGAATTCTTTTTTTAACCCAAACCGCAAGTTACGGCCCGGCGAGCCGCTACCGGGTTTATCAATATTTGGATTATTTGAAGAAAAAAGGCGTTAACTGTAAAGTAAGTCCGGCAATCCCCAACCGTTTTTATACGCTATATAACAAACTTTCCAATCCTTGGCTGAAAATTCCGTTTTTCATCCTGGTTATCTTCAAAAGAATTCTGGATTTATTCCGAATCCATGATTTCGATATTGTGTTTATACAGCGCGAGATTTTGCCTCAGGGTTATCCGGTCTTTGAGGGATTAATTCATTTATTCGGCAAGACGTTAATATTTGATTTTGACGATGCGATTTTTCTTATCCCCCCAAAAAGGAGTAATATCCTTTATCTTTTTAGGTGCCGGCGCAGTATCGAACGCATAATTGGCTTAAGCCGCCTGGTTATCGCCGGCAACAGCTATCTTGGGGAATACGCCCTTAAATTTAATCCCCGCACAGAAGTAATCCCGACCTGCATCGACACGGATAAGTTTTGTGTTCAGAACAAACAATATGTGAAATCGGATAAGTTTATCGTCGGTTGGATCGGTAGCCCGCATACGCTTTTCTACCTTGAACCAATCAAAGAAGTTTTAAGACAGATAAGTTCGCGTTACAATATCCGGTTATTATTGATCGGCGCCGAAGATTTCCGGATAGAAGGCGTAGAAGTTATCTGTGAAAAATGGACCATAGAAACAGAGCTGGAACAGTTGAGCAAGTTCGATATCGGGCTTCCGCCTTTGTTGGACGATGAATGGAGCCGGGGTAAATGCGGATTAAAGGCGTTGCAATATATGGCAACTGGTGTGCCGGTGGTTTGTTCAGACAGCGGAGTCTACCGGCAGATGATAACTGACGGACTCAACGGCTTTTTGGCAAAAAACAAAGAAGAGTGGACGCAGAAGCTATCGCGTCTTCTCCAAGATGAAAAATTAAGAAAACAGCTCTCAGGCGCGGCCCGCAAAACTGTAGAAGATAAGTATTCTTTAAAACTTAACGCCGAAAAACTTTATACTCATATAAAAACGGTTCAGGATGCCGGTAACAATAAATAAAAAATATGTGCGGAATTTGCGGTATTTTTAATTTTGATAAAGAATTGCCCCGCGAAGACATTTTGCAAGCAATGTGCCACCAACTCAAAGACCGGGGCCCGGATGCGCAAGGCTTGTATCTAAAAGATAATATCGCTTTAGGGCACCGGCGGCTTTCGATAATTGATCTGGAAACCGGGAATCAGCCTTTGCATAATGAAGATGGGAAAATCCAGGTAATTACTAACGGGGAGATTTATAATTATAAAGAGTTAAGGGCTGATTTAGAAAAAAGAAGGCATGTTTTTTATACCCGCAGCGATGCCGAGGTTATTGTTCACCTGTATGAAGAATGCGCCGAGAAGTGCGTCCAGTATCTGCGGGGGATGTTTGCCTTTGCCCTCTGGGACGGGAACGAGGAAAAATTGTTTTTAGCCCGGGACCGCTTAGGGCAAAAACCACTCCTCTATTGGCAGGATGATAAAAGCTTTGTGTTTGCCTCGCAGTTCAAATCTATTCTGCAATATCCGAAAATCAAAAGAGAAGTTGATTGGGAAGCGTTAGGCCTGTATTTAAGTTTTTTATGCGTACCTAGCCCTTGGACGATGTTTAAAGGCATAAAAAAACTGCCGCCCGCCCACTATCTAGTCGTAAAAGACGCAACCGTAACCATCGAGCGCTACTGGGCGTTGAATTTTAAATCGGAAAAAAAATTAAGCGTTGATGATTATAAACAAGGTTTGTTAGAACATTTGGATGAAGCGGTGCGCCTGCGCTTGGTTAGCGATGTGCCTTTGGGGGTATTTTTGAGCGGCGGAATAGATTCGGCGTCGGTGGTTGCGTTAATGTCCAGGCATCTTGGCGGGCCGGTGAAAACATTTTCTGTAGGGTTTGCGGAGAAATTATATAATGAATTGCCGTATGCCCGGTTGATTGCCCGAAAATTCGCAACCGAACACCATGAAATCGTGATAAATCCGCAAATCCTAGATATTCTTCCTGTGCTTATCCGGCAATACGGCGAGCCTTTTGCCGATTATTCCTGCATTCCTTCTTATTATATTTCGCAATTTGCGGCAGCTCATGTGAAAGTGGTATTGAACGGTGACGGGGCAGATGAGACCCTGGGAGGGTATTACCGTTATACCGCGGCAAAACTTGCGGGGATTATTGATTTCCTGCCGGGGTATTTGAAGAAACTTATTGCCAGAAGCGCAGTATTTTTACCGGCCTCTAAAGATATTAGAAATTTTACTTGGCAGGCAGGCAGATTTTTGAAACACCTGCCTTATCCGGAGAAAGAAAGATACCTGAGGTGGATTAGCGCTTTCAATAAGCAAGAAAAAGAGTCTTTGTGCAGCCAGGATTTTATAAAACTTATAAATCTCGATAACGATTTGGATTTTTTAAACAGACTTTATGAAAAAAATAAAGGGGCAAGCTTCCTCGAAGATGTTATCCGGGCCGAAACAGAGACTTACCTGCCGAATGATCTGCTGGTCAAAATGGATATCGCTTCCATGGCCAATTCTTTGGAGGCGCGTTCTCCATTTTTAGACCATAAATTTATGGAGTTCGCGGCGCAAATTCCATTGGAATTAAAAATTAAAAATTTGGAAAACAAATTTATATTTAAAGAAATGTTAAAGGATCTTTTGCCTCCCGCAACAATTAAGCGAAAAAAACAAGGGTTTGGCATACCCATAGGCAGCTGGCTGCGGGGAGATTTGAGGCCGTTGATATTCGAAACTCTTTTGGATAATCGAGCCCTAAAAAGGCCGTATTTTAACAACGGCTTTATTCGGGGGGTGATTGACCGGCACCTGCGCGGCGAGGAAGATAACGGTTTTAAAATATGGACGTTGTTGATGTTTGAATTATGGCATCGTGAATTTATTGATTGATATGCTGCCGGGAAGATTTAAATCGCTTAAGCTTCTTTAGCCCGGGCAAAGGATTATGTTTTTAGGATTTAGGCAGCGAGTCTTTGCCGGGCGGTGGCGAATACCGGACAGGCACAGAGCTTTTAAAAACCGGATAATAACAAAAATATGTTGCTGGATACGCGGTTTTATTGACAAGGAGTAGGCATTATGATACCCTATTCTAAAGTCTAAGTATTTATGAAAGATAAAGTTATACTCTCTGAATTCTTGAGCTATATAATCATTGTTATTGGGTTAGTCTTTATCTTTTATAAAACTTATACGATAGTAAATAACCGCATTATTGAGATAACCTGCGCTTCTAATGTCTCGGTTTTGGAAGAAACGGTTGAGCGATTTAAATCTTCCCGTGCGACAGAGGTAAAAACGGGGCAGGGGCAGATAGATATATTTTTGCTTGTGCGGGAAAAGTTTTTGTCTTACCCGGTGAAATGCCCAAAAGGGGGCATATATAAAATTAAACCTGAAGGTAAAGTTTTTTGCACTTTTCATCAAGGCAGTTTCGAAGGAGACAAAAGATGAATAAACGGCCTTTCTTTTGGCGCAGAAAAATTCTGATCCAGAAAAGCTTGCAGTTGAAGTATACGGCTCTGGTGCTTATTACGATTGTCGTTGTTTGCGGTATTATCGTTTGGACAGTCTATCTTACGCACTGGGCATTGATTTCCGAAAATCCATCGCTGATCGCAAATCATGCCATGTTCGCCGATATTTTTCACCGGATTAACAAGCTTTTATTATTAGAGCTGCCGGTTGTGCTTGTCTTTGCCGCCTATGCGAGCATCTTGTTGTCTCATAAAGTTGCCGGCCCGGTATATCGGCTGGAAAAAGTGGCTTATGAGGTGGCTAAGGGGGACCTGTCCCAGCACGTGCAATTCAGAAAGCATGATGAATTGAAAAATTTAGCTTCGGCTTTTAATACGGTGATTGAAAATATACAGCATTTGGTTATCAAGGATAAAAAGCTTATTAATGAATTGTCTGATTTAACCGACCGGCTGTATGTGGATATTAAAAATAAAAAAATAAATGAGGATGAAGCGCTTACTTTAATCCGGCGTTTAAATGATCTCGTGGGAGAGCTGCGGGCGCTTATTATGCAATATAAAATAGAAAAGGGTTAAAAATATGGAAATTTTGGAGCTTATCCGCATAGCGATTGAAAAGAATGCTTCCGACCTGCATTTGACGGTCGGATTGCCACCGACATTGCGGGTGCACGGGCATCTCATGCCCATAGAAGGTAATAGTTTAGTAGCAACCGATGTGGAAAACCTTGTTTTAAAAATGCTTACCAAAGAACATAAGGAAAAGCTAGAGCAAGCCAGGAGCATAGATTTTACTTATAGCTATATTGCCCGTTTCCGGGTGAATGTTTACAAGGAAAAAGGCTACTTGGCCGCCGCTTTGCGGTTTATTCCGTTTGAAATTCCTACGGTCGAACAATTGGACTTACCGCTTATTATCTCGGAACTTACGAGAAAGCAAAAAGGATTGATTTTGGTTACCGGACCTACCGGCAGCGGGAAATCCACGACGCTGGCGGCGATGATTAATCTTATAAATACCGAGCAGTCTTGTCATATCATCACGGTTGAAGACCCCATAGAATATCTGCATCCGCATAAAAAAAGTATTGTAAATCAGCGAGAAGTTTATTCCGACACGCCGTCGTTTAGGCTGGCGTTAAGGGATGCCCTGCGCGAAGACCCCGATGTCATATTGGTTGGGGAAATGAGGGATTTGGAAACGATTTCTACGGCGATTACGGCCGCGGAAACCGGCCATCTTGTTTTTGCTACTTTGCATACCGTTGACGCTGTGCAAACAATAGACAGAATAATCGATGTATTTCCCGAAGGCCAGCAGTCTCAGATCCGGTTGCAGACATCGCTGGCGTTACAGGGCGTGGTTTCCCAGCGGCTAATTCCCCGCGCGGACGGCAAAGGCCGGGTGGCTGCTTTTGAGGTGATGAGCATTACGCCGGCGATTTCCAATTTAGTCCGGGAAAGAAAGACGCATCAGATATATTCCATAATTGAGACCGGCAAAAAAGAAGGCATGTTGAGCATGAATCAATCTTTAGCCGAACTGTGCAAAAACCACATTATCAGAATCGGCGATGCGATAAATTATTCCAATAAACCAGAACTGTTAAAAAGGATGATGTTGTAAATATGGAGCTAAATCAACTTCTAAAAATAGCTACAGAGCGCGATGCTTCGGATTTGCATATTGTATGCGGCAGCCCGCCGGTATTGCGCATTAACGGAGAATTGATTGTTTTGAATGAATATGAAAAAATCAATCCGCAGACGGCGCGGGTAATGGCCTACAGCATGCTTAATGAAGAGCAGATGAAAAACTTCGAAGATGAATTTGAACTGGATTTTTCTTTTGGCGTAGCGGGTATTGGCCGCTTTAGAGTAAATCTGCACAAACAGCGCAGCAGCATCGGTATTTCTATCCGTCGTTTGGCTACGGAGATTAAAAGCGTAGAAGAACTGGGATTGCCCAATATCGTAAAGGAATTTGCGTTGTTGGACAAGGGCCTGGTTTTAGTTACCGGCGCGGCCGGAAGCGGCAAGACCACGACTTTAGCGGCGATGATCGACATCATAAATAGCCAGACAAAAGCGCATATTATAACCATAGAAGATCCGATAGAATATCTATATTCGCACAAAAATAGTATCATCGAACAACGAGAAGTGTCGTCGGACACCCGGTCTTTTGCCCGGGCATTGAAGTCGATATTGCGGCAGGATCCCAATGTTATTTTAGTCGGGGAACTCAGAGATCTGGAAACTATCGCCAATGCGATTACCGCAGCGGAAACCGGGCATCTGGTATTGGGCACACTGCATACGACCGATGCTGTGCAAACCGTCGACCGGTTGATTGATGTGTTTCCGTCTCATCAGCAGCAGCAGGTCAGGATTCAGGTGTCTTTGGCGCTGCAGGGAGTGATCTGCCAGCAGCTGATGCTGAATAAAGACCGCCAGGGGCGGGTTCCGGTTGTCGAAACAATGGTTGTTATTCCGGCGATTCGTAACCTCATCCGGGAAGCGAAGACATTTCAGATATATTCGGCTTTAGAAACAAACACAAAAATCGGGATGCAGAGTATTGATATCGCGTTAGCCAATGCCATTATCCGGGGACTGATTAACGAAGAAGATGCCTATCTTAAATCCCGGGATGCGGAAAGTTTAAAGCGCCGGGTGAAAAAAATGAGAGAGAATCCAAACGATGTCCGCGCAGGATAAAAGCAAAAAAAAGCGTTTAGGCGAATATCTGATCGATAGCGGCCTGGTTACTAAAGACCAGGTAAGCAAGGCATTGGAGGAGCAAAAAAAAGCCGGAGCCCGCTTAGGGCAAACACTTATCGAACTGGGCCTTATCAGCGAGGAAGAGTTGATTGTCGCTCTGGCCAAGCAATTGGATATTGCGCATATTGATGTGGCCAGTTACGTTTTAAAACAGGATGTTGTAAAACTGATCCCTGAGTCTGTTGCCCGCCAGTACGAGCTTATTATTCTGGAGAAAGTAGGCAATAATTTGACTGTGGCGATGAGTGATCCGCTTAATGTTTTTGCTATTGATGAAGTGCAAAAGCTGACTCAGTGTAAAGTTGAACCGGTAATCTGTCTGCGGTCTTCGCTCTTTAAGGCATTGGATTTAATTTACAAGAAATCAGGCGTGGCTAAAAGTGCGCAGGGATATCCGGAACAAGAGACCGGCGCCGGGGTGCGTACGGAAGGGGCGAAGGAAGCGGTATTCATTAGCGATGGGCATGAAGTTATCGAGCTTGTGGAAGAGACGATCGCGGCTGCGGTAAAAGAACGGGCGACCGATATCCATATCGAACCGGACGAGAATTGTGTCCGGGTAAGGTGCCGGATAGATGGTTTCTTGAGAGAATTTAAAACCTACCCGCATGAACTGTTACCGTCTGTGGTTTCCCGGATAAAAGTCCTGTCTGGATTGGATATCTCCGAGAAGAGAGTGCCTCAAGACGGCCGGTTTCAATTCGAGCTGGAAAAACACCGCATAGATTTGCGGGTTTCGACTCTGCCTACGGTACTAGGCGAAAAAGTTGTGATGCGCATCCTGGATAAGGCTTTGGTTATGATGGAACTGGGAAAATTAGGTTTTTCTAAAGATGATTTGGCCGGGTTGAACAGCTTAATAAAACGTCCTTATGGAATGATGCTGGTTACCGGTCCGACCTCAAGCGGCAAAACAACAACTTTGTATTCGGCGCTGCAGGAGATAAATACTGTCGAAAAAAATATTCTTACGGTCGAAGATCCGGTGGAATACCGTTTAAAAATGATTAATCAGGTACAAGTCAACCCTAAAGCCGGATTAACTTTTGCCGCGGGGCTGCGCAGTTTCTTGCGGCAGGACCCAAATGTTATAATGATCGGAGAAATAAGGGATAAAGAAACGGCGGAAATTGCAGTCCAGTCCGCTTTGACCGGGCATTTAGTCTTTAGCACAGTACACACTAATGATGCTCCGTCGACAATCACGCGTTTGGTGGATATGGGGGTGGAGTCTTTTCTGGTGGCCTCTGCCGTTACGGGGATTTTAGCCCAGCGGCTTATCCGCACTATTTGCCATAATTGCAAAGAAGAATTTGTCCCGGTAGAAGATTCGCTAAAAAATTTGTTTTTGGACCAAGACCGCGCCCACATTACATTTTATCGGGGTAAAGGCTGCGAAAATTGCCGCGGGACCGGGTATCAGGGGCGCATCGGGATTTATGAGCTTATGGTCATCAACGATAGAATCAGAGAATTGATATTAAAAAACGCGCCTACTGTTGCCCTGCGTAGTGAGGCGAAAACCAACGGCATGCATACGTTACGGGAAGATGGGTTGGAAAAAGTCACCCTGGGGCTAACTACGATTGAAGAAGTATTGCGGGCGACTACCGACGAATCGAGGGGATAACAACGCATGTTTAAAACCGGCCCACTCAAAAAAAGAGTGAGGACAAATTTAATCATCTCTATCCCGCTGCTTATTACCATCCTGATTTTTGGCTCGCAACTTTTTTCCTACTATATCGTAAAGATGAATTTTTTGAAACTGGTTGATGACCAGGATGTCTTGGCTTTTCATGCCGTGCTGGATATGCTCAGGCAACAGATTTGGATGGCGTCTTTGGTTGCGATATTTTTCGGGCTTATTTTAGCTTACGCGATTACCTTGCCGATAAAAAAACTTACCTTTGGCGCAAACACGATCGCTCACGGAGATTTAACCAAAACAGTGTGTATTGATAGCGAAGATGAAATCGGCACTTTGGGCCGGTCTTTTAACTCGATGGTATCTTATCTGAATGAACATATCATCGAGAGCATGACCGGCGGTGTTATTACCATAAACATGAAAGGGATAATCGTAACTTTTAATAAATCCGCGGAGTTGATTTTGGGATACGATTCGGAAGAAATCGTCGGCAGGTCAATTTTTGAAATCTTTTCGAAAGATTCGCAAAATCACGAATTTCATTCGATAGTCCAAGATACGCTGCTGCAGAAAAAAACGAGTTCATCCCGGGAAATTAATATATTTTCAAAAACAGGCAGAAAAGTCCCTATTGGTATTACGACATCATTATTGCGCTATAAAAAAAACACGTTCTTAGGCATCGTCGTGACTTTTAAAGATTTGGCGCAGATAAAACATCTGGAAGAGCAGCTGCGCCGTGCGGACCGGCTTGCGGCCGTAGGAGGTTTAGCGGCGGGTATCGCGCATGAAATTCGCAACCCTCTAGGCTCGATTAAAGGATTAGTGCAGCTGCTTCAGGAAGATATGCAGGATTCGGCCAAAAAAAAGGCTTACGCGGATGTGATTGTCAAGGAAGTGGACCGGTTGAATAAAGTAGTAGAAGAGTTGCTGAGTTTTGCCCGGCCGGATGAATCTGAGCTTGATTCGAACTTCAGCCCCCATAACGTTAATGATATTATTGAGCAGACATTACGCTTAGCCGAGCATGATACCAAAAATACAGGGATTAACATCGTAAGAAATTTTTCGCCGGATTTGCCGGCCATCAATGCCGATGCCAAAAAATTGCAACAGGCATTTTTGAATTTAATATTTAATGCTTCCGCAGCCATGCAGGCAGACGGTACGTTGACCTTGTCTACCGTTTATAAACCGGAAAATAGTTCGATTGAGGTGAAAGTGAGTGATACCGGATGCGGGATTAAACCGGAAGTTTTAAGTAAAATATTCGACCCTTTTTATACCACAAAAAAAGGGGGAACGGGGCTGGGATTGACGATAACGCATCAAATCATCACGGCGCATAATGGCAAAATGGACGTAAAAAGTGTTCCAGGCAAAGGTACGACAATAATTATTAATTTTTCTAAAAATTTAGAGGAAAAATAATGAGCGCAACACGTATTTTGATTGTCGATGATGACCAGAGTTTTCGCTATCTCCTGGAGGAGACGTTGCGCAAGGAAGGCTATGAAATCGCGTCGGCTTCTTCGGGAGAACAGGCCCTGCAAATTTTTAAAAACGACAGTTTTGACGTAGTTACGCTGGACATAAAAATGCCGGGCATGGACGGCTTTACCGTGCTTTCCGAAATTAAAAAACTCAAGCCCGAACAGTTGACCGTAATAATTACCGCTTACGGGGCGCAAAAGATCGCGGTCGAAGCAGTTAAGCAGGGGGCGTACGATTATTTTACAAAACCGTTTGATGTGGATGAATTGCGCCTGGTAATCAGGCGGGCGGTAGAATGCAGTTATCTAAGCCGGGAAAACAGGAAGCTTAAAGAAGAATTACACAAGAAGTACGATTTTGGCGAAATTATCGGGAATTCCGGAAAAATTCTGGAAGTTTTAGAAGTAATCAAAAAAGTTTCCTCGACCGATGTGACGGTCCTCATTCAGGGAGAAAGTGGTACGGGCAAAGAGCTTGTTGCCCGCTCCGTTCATAATAATAGTCCGCGCAAAGACCGCGCTTTTGTAAAAATCAATTGCGCGGCCATCCCGGAAGGGGTTTTAGAAAGTGAACTTTTCGGCCATGAAAAGGGCGCATTTACCGATGCCAGTTTTCAAAAAAACGGCCGTTTTGAAAGCGCGAATCTCGGAACAATATTTTTAGATGAAATCGGAGATATGAGTTTAGCTACCCAGGCAAAAGTCCTGCGGGTTTTACAGGAGAAAGAATTCGAACGTGTCGGCTCAACCCGTTCGATTAAGGTGGATGTGCGGATTAT
>JAHJAO010000128.1 GCA_018813905.1 Candidatus Omnitrophota bacterium | reverse complement strand
TTTTTGATATTCATTATTTTGGTCCAGGGCGGAAAAGGGGAAGGGTTATCGGAAATGTTCGGCGGCGGTTCCGGCCAGAGTACTATTTTCGGCACGAGAACCTCGACTTTTCTGACCAAGGCCACAACGACCTCAGCGATTGTGTTTATGTTTACGAGTCTTGCCTTAGCTCTTGTTTCGCATAAACGGGCTGGCTCTGTCGTGCAGCGGGAGCTTTTGAAGGGAGAAGTTACCGAGCAAATGCAGAAGGTTTTTAAAAAAGAGGCTAAAGATAAGGAAACCGTATCTCAAGACGCGGAAAAACAGGCGGTAGAAAATAATCAACAGAAGGCCATAGCCGATAAAGAACCGGCGGGGGCAGATAAATAAAGTTTTAATGAACAGGTTAAAAGCAAATTTTTATTTTGGTTAAAATTGCAAAACAAGTGAAAATTGTGGCCGGGATTTTACCGCAAATTGCGGTATTTTTTTTATCAGTTATCGTATTGTCCGGTTGCACCGGACAACCTTCTCTGATACCGGAAGGCGAAATAGATGATGTGCCGGCATACGGCGATGCGCTTAGCAGCTCTTCTATTGCGGATGCGCGGACCCTGGTACCGGTTCTCGCTTCCGACAGCGCTTCCAGCCAGGTTTGCGGCCTGCTTTTCAACGGGCTCGTGAAATACGATAAGGATTTGAATATTGTCGGCGACTTAGCCGAAAGTTGGCAGATTCAGCAGGAGGGGCTGGCGATCGTTTTTCATCTGCGCCGCGGCGTAAGGTGGCATGACGGTAAGCCGTTTATGGCCCGAGATGTCGCGTTTACTTATAAGAAGCTTATTGACCCGAATGTTAAAACTCCTTATAGCGGGGATTTCGAAAAAGTAAAGTCGCTGGAAGTTATCGATGATTACACAATTAAGCTGACTTATCCGGAACCGTTTGCGCCGGCACTCGCGAGCTGGACGATGAATATTATCCCGGAGCATATCTTAAAAGATGAGGATTTAAACACCACTCCTTTCTCCCGGCATCCTGTCGGTACCGGCCCTTATAAATTTAAAGAATGGAAGACGCAGGAATTAATCGTACTCGAATCAAATCCCGATTATTTCGAAGGGCGGCCCTATATCGATACGTATATATTCCGGGTTATCCCGGACGCGGCAACGATGTTTCTGGAACTGCAGAATTTGGGGATTGATTATATGGGGCTTTCCAGCCTGCAATACGTGCGGCAGACAAATACCGCGTTTTTCAAAAAATATTATCAGAAATTCCGTTATCCGAGTTTTAGTTTTACGTATCTGGGGTTGAATTTAAATGACCCCAAATTTAAAGACAAGCGGGTCCGGCAGGCAATAAACTGCGCCGTTGATAAACAGGAGATAATTCAAGGGATCGTTTTAGGATTAGGCACAGCTTGTACCGGTCCTTTTGCACCGCGTTCCTGGGCGTATAACAGCGAGGTCATATCCGCCCCTTACAATCCGGATAAATCAAGAGAACTTCTGCGCCAAGCCGGCTGGGTAAAAAATGAAAAAGGCTATCTGCAAAAAGACGGTAAAGTATTTGAATTCACGATTATCACCAATCAGGGCAACGAAGAACGCAAACGGGCCGCGGAAATCATCCAAAAACGGCTGGATAATATCGGCATAAAAGTAAAGATAAGGGTTGTGGAATGGAGTACGTTTATCAGCGAATTTATCAACAAGCGCAGATTTGAAGCCGTGCTTTTAGGCTGGTCGCTGTCGCAGGACCCGGACATCTATGACATCTGGCATTCCAGCAAGACAAAAGAAGGAGAGTTTAATTTTATCGGATTTAAAAACGAAGCCGTGGATGAGTTACTTGTTGAGGGACGCCGGACTTTTGACCAGGAAAAGCGTAAAGAAATCTATCACAAAATTCACAGCATTATATACGAAGAACAGCCGTACATATTTTTATACACGCCGGACAGTTTGCCCATAGTTTCCCGCCGTATCCGGGGGATCAAAGTGGAAGCGGCCGGCATCAGCTATAATTTTATCAAATGGTATGTAGTCCGGGGCCAGCAAAAATACCAGATGCATTGAAACAAAGCCGAATAATCTATATAATATTCCATATGAAAGTATTTTTGCGGCTGTTTACTTGTGCGCTGGTAACTTTATCTTGCTTTGGGTGCATGCAGCGGTATTACAACGCGGCTACCCAGCAGGAAGAGGTGTATTTCTATTCCACGGAAAAAGAAGTAGGCATCGGGAATTCGCTGTCAAAGGTAATTGAGGAAAAATTTAAATTAAAAGAGGATCCTTTAGAACAGAAGCGCCTGCAGCATATCGGAGAAAAAATTGTTCAGGTTTGTGATCGCCAGGAGATAAAGTATCATTTTGCTCTCTTAGACGAGAAAGAGGTGAACGCTTTCGCCCTGCCGGGAGGGTATATCTATGTCTTTGAGGGCCTCTGGAAAAAAATCAAAGACAGCGATGATGAGGTTGCTGCGGTCCTGGCGCACGAACTGGCGCATATTACCACCCGGCACAGCATTAAAAGGCTGCAGGGCTCTTTGGGATACAGCGTTTTGGCCGTTTTGGTTGGAACGACACCGAGTATGGACGCGCAGTCGAAAAGAAATGCGCTTAGCGGCATCAATGAACTGATGCTTTCTTATTCGCGGGATGATGAATTGCAGGCGGATTCTTTGTCGGTAAGGTATCTGGCTCTTTCCGGGTATAATCCGCAGGCGATTTTGGCGGTGTTGGACCTATTACAACAGACCGAGAGGGATAAGCCCGTACGCAGCGCCTATCTTGCGACGCATCCGTATTTGACGGAGAGAATGCGCCGGGTAACCGAACTGATTAACCGGGGCACGATAAGGTTTGACGATTATATTAATACCATTCGCTAAAAAGAGAGGAGATGGATTTTATGAAGCAGAGGGACAATATCCGGGACAATAAAATTAACGAAGAGCCCTGGCGCATATTCAGGATTATGGCCGAGTTTGTCGACGGATTTCAAACCCTGGCCAAAATCGGGCCGGCAGTTTCCATATTCGGCGCTTCACGCCGGATGTCTGATAAGGATAAGTATTACCGGATTGCCGAACGCACGGCATATCTTTTGGCTAAAGAAGGATTTGCGGTTATAACCGGCGGCGGCCCGGGCATAATGGAAGCGGCAAACAAGGGCGCGAAGGCCGCCGGCGGTGAATCGGTGGGCTTAAATATTTATATTCCTACGGAGCAAAAACCCAATCGCTATATCAGCACGTTGCTTGAGTTTCGTTATTTTTTCAGCCGCAAGGTGATGTTTGTCAAATATGCCTCGGCGTTCGTGATTTTGCCCGGCGGCTTCGGCACGTTAGACGAGTTTTTTGAAGCCGTGACTTTGATTCAAACCAAGCGGGCAGAACCGTTTCCGGTTGTTCTGGTCGGAAAGAAATACTGGCAAGGGCTTATCCGTTGGCTGAATACGACGGTAGAAAGGTCAGGCAACATAAAGGCCAGTGATTTGAAAATATTCGAACTGGTCGATACTCCGGAAGAAGTGCTGAAAATTATCCGAAAATACAACTTATTATCCAAGGGATGCCGCAAGTAAAATCACAACGGGCAATTTTTACATAACCCGGAGATTTTACAAGAGGTTAAATGCTTGATAAAAAGCGGTTATTTTGGTAAAATCAGCATAGTATACTGTGAGATGAAATTATGTCAGCGTGCTAAAAGAAGGGGGCATGGGGGGAGAACGTCTCCCATAAAAGAAAAGGATTTTTGGGGATGGCTCAATACGAGTTAAATCTAAGGGATTATATCCGGATAGTCCGCAAACGCAAGCTAATTATTATCGTTATTTTCCTGGTGGTTACAATTGTAACCACTTTTTTTTCAATGCAACAGGTATCTACCTATCAGGCGGAAACAACGATTAAAATCGAAGAACGCAAGACTATTGCCGGCTTGCTTACCGAATGGATTGCCTATAACCCCGGCGATACGATGGAATCACAGGCCAAGCTTATCCGCAGCCATAAGGTTATGAAAAGTGCCGCGCTTAGAATGAGAATAATAAATATTAATTCCACGGACGATGAAATAAATAAGGCGGTAAATGTTATTGACGGAAAGATCAGGACGGAATTGGTCGGCAACACCAATATAATCAGGATTATCGCCACCTCTTTGGATTCTCAGGAAGCAGTCGAACTGGCGAATACGGTAGCGGATATATATATAGAAGAAAATCTTTTAGATAAGACCCGCCAGGCGCGAAACGCGCGTAAATTTATCGAAGAGCAATTAACGTCTTTAGAAATGCGGCTACAGCAAAAAGAAGAAAAGATAAAAGAACAAAGGGATAAGGTTAAAAATATCGCTTTTTCCGAATCGATGCAGGAAAAACTGGGGGAGCTGCAGTTTAAGTTAACAGGGTTATTGCAGAAATATACGGAAAAGCATCCCAATATTATAGAAATTCAGAATCAAATCGAAGACCTGGAACGCAAAAATACGTCTCTGGCGGGCAAGGAACTAGAATACGCGCGGCTGTTGCGGGAAGTCGAAGCGGATAAAAAGCTTTATTCTTTATTGAAAGAAAGATTGGAAGAAACCAGAATTACCGAAGCTCAAAAAGTAGGGGATATCTCGGTAGTAAACCCCGCGGTTACGGCGAATAAGAAGTTGGCTCCGAACCAAAACTTCGGATTTTTAGTAGGAGCGATTTTGGGACTGGTCTTAGGGTTCGCCGCGGCGTTGATTATGGAAAGCCTGGATACTTCCATTGGAACGATTGAAGACGTGGAAAACTTATTACAGGTACCTGTGTTGGGGGTTATTCCTTCAGTTTCCTTAAAGGGAGAAGCAAAATTAAAAGGCAAGTTACTGGATATATTGAAACAAAATTTTGTCCGGCAGCCCCGCAGCGAGGTCGAAGAACGGTATGTCCGCCTGATTACGCATTACGACCCGATGTCGCCCATTGCGGAATCATACCGGAATATTCACACAAATTTAAAGCTGAATGACTCCAAAAGGAAGACCTTTTTGATAACCAGCGCCGGGCCGCGGGAAGGGAAAAGTTCTATTTTGGTAAATCTGGGGATAGCGCTGGCCCAGTCCGGCCTTCAAATCCTGCTTGTATCTTCAGATATCCGCAGGCCGGTTATCGCCAGAACCTTTGGCATCAAAAGGGAGAGCGGGCTGACCGACGTTGCTTTGGGCGTGGTGGGCATGGATGACGCGATAAAAAATATTACGGATATCATGCTGGGAGATATGACCTTAGACGAGATACAACTGTCCCCGGGCCTGGATAATCTGAGTATTCTAACCAGCGGACAGCTGCCGTTTAATCCGGCGAAAGTTTTGGAATCCAAGTAATTTACGACCATTATCGAGGATTTGAAAAAGAGGTTTGATGTTGTATTATTCGACTCACCCCCGGTTCTGCCGGTTACTGATGCCAGCCTGATCGCTTCAAAAGTCGATGCGGTTATTATGGTATACGAGATCGGCCGCACCAGCCGTGAAGCGTTGTTGCGGGCCAAAAACCAGATTGATTCCGTAGGAGCGACTATTCAAGGTATTGTCCTGAACCAGACGCGCAAGGAAGCAGAAGCAGACGTTATTTCTCCTTATTATTATAAGTACCGCTATTATAAGGCCGAAGCTGACTCTTCCCACACAGGAAAGAAAACAGCGAAAGTTTAGGAATCGAATCTGACATAAAGAAATAACTTTAAAAGATGCTGAATAAAAACGGCCATGTTGTTTTTGGGGTTATAACCTTCCTGTTGTTTCTGGTTCTAGTAATTATCTCGCTTTACAGTAAAACCGGTTTGTTCATTTGGCCGTACGCGTCGTTGCTGGCGGTCATCGTTTTTGTCCTCGCTTTTACCAATACGGATAACGCCTTGATTGTTTTGATATTTTCCATGCTTTTATCTCCCGAATTTGAACTGGGCGGCATTCATGGCCGGGCGGTGGTCCTGCGCTTAGACGATATATTCCTGTTTATGGTATTTTTGGGGTGGTTCGCGAAGACCGCGATAAACAAAGAATTGGGGCTTTTAAGAAAAAATATTTTAAATAAGCCGATAATCATATATATCTTTATCTGCGTAATATCTTCCGCTTTCGGCATCATCGGCGGGACAACGGATGCCCGGTACAGTTTTTTCTATATCATCAAATACATCGAGTATTTTATAATTTTCTTTATGGTCAGCAACAATGTGCGGGATGAAAAACAGGTGAAGGTATTTTTATTTTACATGCTGCTTACCTGTCTAATCGTCTGCGTTTACGCGTTAAGGTTCACTTTTGTCGAAGGCATGCGCGCTTCGGCTCCGTTTGAAGGCAGGGCCGGCGAACCGAATACTTTAGCCGGTTATCTGCTGATAATGATAAGTTTAGTTATCGGGTTCATCCTGTATGCGAATTCCTTGCGGAAGTTGCTTCTTGGCGGGGGATTTTTAATATTAATGATGGTTACTTTGCTTTACACTCTTTCCCGCGCCGGATGGCTCGGGTTCGCGATGGCATTTATTACCTTTGTCGTGTTTTCCCGAAGAGCAAAAGTAGGATTGATTTTAGTATCGATTATTTTAATATTAGCCGCGCCGGCGATTTTACCTCAAAGAATTATCTCTCGTTTTCAATCCACGTTTGTGGGAGGTCAAACTTATAACGTTTTGGGCAGAAAGGTTATCCTGGACGAGTCGGCATCGCTAAGAATAAAGTCCTGGCAGGGGTCTCTAGAGGCGTGGATGAAAAATCCAATTTTTGGCTGGGGGGTGCCGGGAGGGGGAGTGGTGTCCGATGTTCAGTACACACGAATTTTAAGAGAGGTGGGCATCGTCGGCTTTATCGTATTTTTGTGGATGATTGCTACTCTTTTTAAAACGGCGTTTAGAAGCTTTCGCCTGCCGAACATGAATGATTTTGGCAAAGGTTTAAGCTTGGGTTTTATCGCGGCATTGGTGGGTATTTTGGGAATGGGAGTAGCGGCAGAGGTATTTATAATCATCCGGATCATGGAGCCGTTTTGGTTTTTGGCGGCGATTGTTTCTACATTGCCTGAAATAGCAGCGCCGGCGCAGGAACCGGTTAGCGTGCAATAACCATATGAAAAATAAGCTGATAAAAAAAAGTATCATTAGGACTTTAGCGGAAATCCTGTCAGTATTTATTTGGCTCTACCGGAAAATCCGGCCCATAGAGCCGGCGGTCTATTTCTGTTATAACCAGTCTGTTCACCAGATCTACCATTCTCTATTTATCGCGATTGAACTTTCGAATATCCAGGATGAATATCCGGTGGTAGTGTTAAGTACGAGTCAAGAGGCGTCAGTAATAATCGAACAGGAGCTTAACAGCATACCCAATAAAGTCCGATTTCAGAAAATTCGTCATCCCGGCTACGGGAGGACAGCTTTTGACATAAATTTGTTTGTGTTTTTGTGCCGGCTGCGCATGTATCGAACCAAAGCGGTTGTAGTTACGGATTACTTTGATAATGTTTTTCGGCAGCTTTTTGTAAAAACATTTTGGGTATATGTATCGCACGGCGTGGCTAACCGCGAGTTTTCTTTTGAGCCGCACATAAAAGATTACGATTTGGTTATTCTGCCGGGAGAACGGGATTTGAAAGCGATGCAGGAAAGAATCGGCCCGCTTAATAATTGCCGGGCGGCCGGGTACTCAAAACTCGATTATTTTCATTATCACGTAATAAAATCCCTGAATTTATTTAAAGAAAAAAGGCCGGTAATATTATATAACCCCCATTTTGACGAAAAATTCAGTTCTTTTTTTGATAAGGGATTGGTTCTATTGGAGCAGGTATCTAAAAGCAATAAATTCAATGTGCTTTTTATGCCCCATCCGGATTTATCCAGGAAGTATCCGCAGTTGGTAAAGAAAACGGCGGAATTTGAAAATGTTTTACTAATAGAGCGGCACAGGATAAACCTGGAATATATGGCGCAAGCGGATGTTTACATTACCGACATAAGCAGTTCGGTATTTGAATGGTTGTATTTTGATAAACCTGTATTATTTTTTAACACAAAGAGAGTGAATTGGAAAAAAAGCAGGGATTATCCCAGTTGGGTCTTGGGTAAAGTGGCTGAAGATGTACTGCAACTCATTGTGATGATAGAAGATACATTGAAACACCCGGAAGAATTTAGAGAGATTCGCCGGGAAACTTTTGAAGACACATTTGCAAACCGGGATAAAGTAGTTTCCAAAGCAATCGCGGAAATCATCCGGGATAGAATCAGAGGGTGACTATGGCGCAATTTTTCTTTTATAATAATTTAAACTAGGGATAATCTATGTTAGGTCCACGATACAAATACGATGCTAAGCCGATTATAAAACTGAATGGTTTACAGATGAGCATGAAGAAACAGATCGAATCAAAGATTCAGCAAGGCCATTACAAAACCGAAAGAGTGAACTGTATAATATGCGGGGAAGGCGATTTTGAGCAGCTTTCGGAAAAAGATCGTTTTGGCTTAGTTGCGTCTGTGGTGATCTGTCGTGAATGTGGATTGATTCAGACGAATCCCCGGCTTAGTCAGGAATCTTATAATGAATTTTACAACGATGAATTTACAAAGCTTATTTTTGGCCGGGAAAGAACTACCCAGGATTTATTTTTTGATCAGTATTTCCACGGGCAGAAGATCTGTAAGTATCTAAAAGGTTCATTACCCAAAGAACTTAAAGACTTATTTATTTTGGAAGTTGGCTGTGCTGCCGGAGGAATATTGGCTTATTTCCGGGATTTGGGATGTTCTGTGTCTGGCATGGACCTGGGGCAGGAGGCTGTAGATTTTGGCCGCAAGAAATATAATCTTGATCTTCAGGTAGGGGCATTAGCCGATTGCAAGCTAAACAGAAAACCGGACATTATAATAATGTCGCATATCTTGGAGCACTTATTAAATCCTATCCAGGAGCTGGAGAGGGCTAGAGCTCTTTTAGACGAAAAGGGGTTTATGTATATCGAGGTACCGGGCATACGGAACTTGGGCCGTGCCCAGTATGATTTAAACTTTCTCCATTTTCTTCAAATCCCCCACACAGACCATTTTTCCTTAACCACCTTAACAAATCTTTTGAATAAAACTGGATTTGAATGTGTAAGGGGTAATGAAATGGTGCGCAGTATTTTTAGAATAACTAAAGATAGAGTACTATGCCGGAATAACTATAAAGCAGCGCTATCTTATTTAAGGCGCATGGAGTTGTTAAGGAAATATTTGCCGATTACGCCATTTAAAATCAGGTATATCTTTGAAGTCGCGAGTTGCTGGCTGCTTAAGCGGACTGGGGTGTATAAGTTTACAAGGGGTATATACAGAAAGATGATCAAACGAACGGAACCCAAAAAGTAGACTTAAAAAGGGAGCGATGGGACTTTTATATCAGGAAACAACTTTATCGGAAAAAGCAGTAAGGGGCGGATTTTGGGTTTTTGCTGCGCGTATTTTTGACCGGTTATTTGGAATAATTAGTAAAGTCATATTAGCTCGGCTTTTGGCCCCAAATGATTTTGGATTAATGGGCATTGCATTATTGGCTTTAGGAATATTCGAATCTTTTTCAAAAACCGGATTTCAGGCTGCACTTGTTCAAAAAAAAGGAAGGATAGATGAGTATTTGGATACAGCCTGGACTTTGCAAGCGATAAGAGGTGTTGTGCTTTTTGCGACTCTTTTTTTCGCCGCGCCCTTTTTTGGAGCGTTTTTTAAAACGCCGTTAGCGGTTAATATCGTTCGCGTTATCGGGCTGGCTTTTCTTTTTGAAAACCTTACAAATATTAAAGTTGTTCTTTTTAGTAAAGAGTTAGAGTTTAATAAGCAGTTTTTCTATCAAATCAGCGGAACGATTGCCAATTTAGTAACAGCAATATTTTTAGCTTTTACGACTAGAAGTGTTTGGGCGCTTGCCTGCGGATTTCTCATGGGTCATTTTGTCCGGTGTATAATATCATACTCAATTATTGCATATCGGCCCCGTTTTAAAATAGATTGGGATAAAGGGAAAGAATTGTTTAATTTTGGCAGATGGGTATTCACTTCAACGATTCTGATGTTTTTTGCTTCGCAAGGCGATGATATATTTGTCGGCAGGATAATTAGTGCGACCGCGCTTGGTTTTTACCAGATGGCTTACTATATATCTAATACCCCGGCCACAGAGCTTGCCCATGTGATCTCCACGATTGCTTTCCCCTTGTATTCAAAATTGCAAGGTGAATTTAAAAGATTGCAGCGGGCTTTTTTAATAATAGTTAAGCTGACAGCGCTGATTTCTTTTCCTTTGGCCGGAATAATTTTTATGTTAGCGCCGGATTTAATACAGATATTCCTTGGAGAGAAATGGCTGCCGGTAATTACCCCTATACAGATATTATGCATTTTTGGATTATTGAGAGCGAATGCGGCCACGGGAGGCCCGTTGGTATTGTCTCTTGGCAAACCAAAGATTCAAACTGTATTTTCTTTTATCCATATAGTTATTTTATTTAGCATATTGTATCCTCTAACAGTAAAATATGGGATTGAAGGAACGTCTATGGCTGTAGTAATAGCCTTTGCCGCTATTTTTATACCGGGGACAATAGTTAATTGCAGATTAATAGGTGTAAAATTTCTAAAATGGCTGCAGCATTTAATCTCTTCCGCCGTAGGATGTTTAATAATGATGGGAAATATTTATGTTTTCAAATGGCGTGTTTTTCACGGAAATATTCATTGGATGGCGCTAATCGGCCTAATTTTGGTAGGTTTGTTAACCTATCTTATAACCATTATTTTTTTGGAAAGGAAATTCATTAAAAATCTTAGGGAGATTTTGAGAGAAATCAAAAGTCAACGATTTTAAACAAAAATAGCAGGGGCAGTTTTATGAAAGTATGGATTAAAAAATTGATTAATAAAATTATAGGTAAATTCGGGTATAAGCTTAACAAAATACAGGAAAAACCTAACCCTATCCATCTATGGGAAGAGGAGAGTCTTTTCAATAATAAGATGAAGCAAATTAATGGGTTTACGCTTGTTGATAAGACAAGATGTTTTATGCTTTATCAGTTTGCGAAGCAAGCTGGTAATTTGCGAGGTGACGTTGCTGAGGTGGGCGTCTACAAAGGAGGAACAGCGCGACTGTTGGCTAAAACGTTTGATCAAAAAAATTTCCATTTGTTTGACACTTTTACCGGGATGCCGCCAACAGATGCGAATCTGGACATTCACAAAGAAGGCGATTTTAGCGACAGCTCGTTGCCGGACGTTAAAGCTTACCTAAGCGATTGCAAGAATATTTATTTTTATCAGGGGATATTCCCGGCGACCGCAAAACCCATTGAAAATTTGACATTTTGTTTGGTTCATGTTGACGTTGATATATATAAATCAGTCAGGGATTGTTGCATCTTTTTTTATCCGCGCATGGAAAAAGGCGGCTTAATGATTTTTGATGATTATGGTTTTTTACATTGTCCTGGAGCCAAAAAGGCTGTCGATGAGTTTTTTTTAGACAAACCAGAAGAGCCATGTTATTTTCCGACCGGGCAGTGCGTTGTTATTCGGCTTTGATAAGACGAAAGGTCAGGGCTAGATGCGTGGGATATTAAATGGAATTTATAATGATAAAAAGATGGTGAAAAAATGCAAAAAGTATATCATAACGTGCGAGTGATACTTTCGTTGGCAAAAAGAATGGTAAAACAGAAATTACTTCAGGTACTTATGTGTCTATATCCTCATTCCTGGCATGGAAAGGAGCATTTTATACAAGATACCAGAGGAGATAGTGACTTAGTATCAGAAGATAGCCTCGCTGAGAAAATTTTTATAATTTTAGAGATGGCAGAATTAAAAGATAAAATAAAATGTTTGGATATAGGTATCGGCTGGGAGATTATAGGCAGCTTAATAAAAGAGAAAGGATGTTTTTCTTCCGTAATCGGTTTTAACAAAAATGCCATAGAACAGGCCAAAGAAAAATGGCCGGGTATAGAATTTACAAATATTGATCCTCTCAAATTTTGCCCCCGGGATAAGTTTGAGCGGATATTTATGATTAATGTCGTAGAACATCTCCCCAGAAAATATTTGATTAAACTTCTTAAAAAATGTTTCGATTGGCTGGCTGATGACGGTGTTATTATCATCCATACCCCTGAGAGGAACCAGGAATCAAACGCATCAGCGCATTTCTATCCCGAGCATATAAATCTTTTAAACATCGAAGATTTAAAAAATATGTTTGAAAAGTTAAGTTTTAAGATTGAAGACATGTTTGCTCTGCCAACAAACTCTTCGGGGCAGCCAGAAGGCATATTCTGCCGTATCAGCAAAAGAAAAGATCATTTTGCGGGGACTGACACTGTTAATACATTGATAGAATATTACGTTACGCTTGGGGATACCGTGTGTTTGACGGGAGTGATGCGAGAATACAAAAAAGCGCATCCAAATGAAAGAATATTTGTAAAAACCCTATATCCGGAACTCTTTTATCATAATCCATTAGTTGAAGATTCAGTAATAAGTATTCCCGACCATAAATTTGGTAAAGTGTTCAAAATTGATTATCGTGGATTCCCTGAACGAAGGACCAAGCATCTGGTTGACGTCATCGCCGAACAAACAAAGATCAATCTTGTGCCGGAGACAAGGACGCCCGATATATTCATTAAGAATTACGAAGAAAATATTTTTGAAAGAAGATTTAAACTGTCAAAATCAAAAACCATAGTCGTTTTGGCTCCGCATAGTAGGTGGGCAAGCCGGAACTGGATTGAAGACAGATGGAAAAAGGTCGGCGAATATTTAATCGATAAATATGATGTTTGTTTAATGCAAGTAGGGCAAAACAGCGAATCATATCTAGGAGTGGGGAACAACTGGTTAGGGTTAACGGATGTAAGGACATTGGCGATACTTTTAAAAAAATCTTTTGCGTTTGTAAGCGTGGATAACGGCGTCCATCATTTAAGTGCGGCGGTGGGAACTCCGGGGATAGTTTTGTTCGGCCCGGTATATTCTAAATTTCGGGCATATAAAGACATTACCTATCCGGTTGAGGCAAATTTTGGATGCCGGGGGTGTTTTCACAAAGATGATTGGCCTTGGCAAAAGCCCCCCCGGGTTTGCCCGCTAGGGACATATGAATGCATGAAGAATATTACGGTAAGCAGTGTTATGGAAACGATAGATATGCTGATGGAGAAAAGGAAAGATGCCGGCAGATAGAATTAAATCATGCCCGATCTGTGGACAATGGGATGTTGATGAATATCTGATAAGAAATTTCCGGAACAATAAAATAATCTTGGAAAAATGCCGCAACGATGCATTGGTGATAAATTCCTGTTGGGAAGAAGAGGCAAGCCAGGAACATAGCTATCAACGATATGTCGGCGCATTTGGAGGCTATAAAAAGCTTTATAATTATGCGCAGCGCAGAATTGCGCTGGTGAGTAAATTTTTAAACCTTAAAAAGACCAATTTGCTGGATGTCGGGTGTTCTTACGGCGTTGTTATTTCGCAGTTTGAAAAACAAGGTTGTTCGGTAAGCGGTTTGGATTTGAATGAAGATGCAATAAATTATGCGCGAAAAAAATTAAATTTAGATGGCGTGAGATATGGAGCATTAAAAGACGTGCCTTTTCCCAAAAATTGTTTTGATGCGGTTACGTTATGGCATGTGCTTGAACATATTCCGGATATTAATAGTTTTCTTGCGCAAACAGGGGAAATTTTAAAGCCAGAAGGCCGGCTTTTTATTGCTGTTCCTAACATGCATAGCATAATGGCGAAACTTTGCCGGAATAAATGGGGATGGATTTTCCCCTGGCATATCTGGTATTTTTCTCCTGAAACGCTCAAAAATATTTTAGAGAAAAATGGGTTCGCGATAGAATTTATAACTACTGACACGGGTGATCCAAACAACGTTTTTCATTTATTTGAAGATTTTAATTATAAATTAAATAAAATGAGATTTATCTCTGCAGTAGCAGGCCGGCTTGAACTTATAATGTATTTTGCGCTTAATATTCTGGGAAAATTTTTTAATCAGGCGGAGGAGTTGATTGTTGTTGCAAAAAAGAAATAAGCAGGCATTATAACGCGTTGATTTTTAATCCAAGGAGGCCAGGCGTGGTAATTTTAGATATGGGATGCGGAAGGCGAAAGCTGGAAAATGCGATCGGGGTCGATATCCACACCGAAAGCGATGCCGATGTTGTTTGGGATTTAAATAAAATTCCCTATCCATTTAAAGATAATTCTGTTGATAAGATCCGCTTTGCGGATTGTTTAGAGCACCTGGACGATGTGCCAAAAGTATTGGAAGAAGCGTATCGTATCAGTAAAAAAGGTGCAAGAATTAGTATTGCAAGCCCGCATTTTAGCAGCCATAATTTCTATACCGATTTAACCCATAAAAGGCCTTTTGGGTTACACTCATTTGACATGTATTCGGACCAAGATAGTATCGTAATCAAGTATGATAGACCTAAAGCAAAATTTCATATTTTAAAAAAATGGATAGAGCCAAATCCGTTTGTTTTTAAAACAAAAAAAAGGATAGTCAAAATACATAACATGCCATTGAGAATTCTTATAAACCTGTCTTCTTTTACGCAGGATGTTTATGAAAGATTTTTTGCGTTTATATTAACGGCAGAAGGGGTTCATTTTGTACTGGAGGTAGTTAAGGAATGAACATCTTAATAGTTGCAAGCGATTTTAAGCCTTTATCCGGAGGCATTGCGGAGTATACATATCACATGGCGAAGGCGTTGTTGGCGAGTGGTAATAACATTGCGATATTAGCTCCGTTGATGGACGGGTGTAAAGAGTTTGATAAAACATGCCCGGTTGAGGTGATTCGTTATGATGCGGATTATTTGTACTCTCTCAATAAATTGAGAAGGTACATAAAAGAATTCAGATTGCTTAGTTCCCTCATAAGAAAGAATGAAATCGATGTTATTATCGGCAATTGTCTTTGCACTAACCCCTATATCTACTGGCTGGTTGCTAAGATTTTAGGCAAGGTTAGTTGCGTGTTTGTCCATGGAGCAGATATCTTATTGCATTCTAAGGGGATCGATCAATTCAAAAAGAATTTAGTATTAAAAAATGTCAATATGGTTTTTTGTAATACTAAATTTACGCAAAAGCGCGCTATTGCGCTTGGCGTTCCTTCGGCCAAGACATTTGTCGCCTATCCCGGGGTATCTATCGCCGAATTTGAAGCTGGGGATAAAGGAGCGGCTTCTTTGCCCGTACAAAAGTTACGGTTAGAAAACAAAAAAATAGTTTTTGCCCTCGGCCGGCTGCTTGAAAGGAAAGGTCAAGATACGCTAATCCGGGCCATGCCGAAAGTATTAAAGGAAGCACCGGAAACAGTATGTATTATTGGCGGAGAAGGGCCTTATGGAGACAAGTTAAAGCGTTTAGCAAGTGAGTACGGAGTTGAAAAGCAAGTTATATTCGTGGGGCAGGTTTATGAAGAACAAAGGCAAGCCTATTATGATATCTGCGATGTTTTTGTTATGGTAAATCGGCAGCTTAAAAACGGAGATGCCGAAGCATTCGGCATGGTGTTTTTGGAAGCCAATATTTGTTATAAGCCGGTTATCGGCGGCAGATCAGGCGGGGTGCCGGAAGCTGTTGTCCATGATAAAACAGGATTTCTTGTTGACCCTCTGAATATAGATGAAGTTGCCGAGAAGATAATATATCTGTTTAAAAATCCGCAAGTTGCAAAACAAATGGGGGAAGCAGGAAAACAATGGGTGAAAGATAATTTTACCTGGGATAAACTTATGCCGAAAATAGAAGCAAAATTAGCTGAGCTCATCGCAGGAAAATGATATATATGTTTTCCGCGGGTAAAGGAATTATATGAAAGTTGGGTTTATCTATGTTGATTTTTTAAAAGGCGGCGGGGGTAAGTTTTATCATGGGATAGCGTACCTTTCCAGCGTCTTAAAACAATCCGGCCATCAAACGGAATTATTTCATATAAAAGAGAATAAAGATGCTGTGAATCTTGGCTCCTGGCTGCAGAGGTGCAAGCCGAGCTTGCTTGCGTTTACGGCGACCACCAACATATATCCGTATATAAAGGAACTTGCGGTATCAGTAAAAAAAGATAGGGATATTCCGCTGATAATCGGGGGGATACACGCTACGCTTGTCCCGGAACAAGTATGTGCGGAGCGGTTATTTGATTTTGTGTGCGTGGGCGAAGGAGAGGGGCCATTGGCGGAGCTATGTGATGCTTTAGAGAAAAATCAAGACGTATCTTCTATCCGGAATATTTGGGTTAAAACGCCGGCGGGTTATACCAAGAACAGTATGCGGCCGTTGCAAGAGGATTTGGATACGCTTCCTTTTCCGGACCGGGAATTTATGGATTATGCGCATTCCTATGATTTATTGCGCATGCGCCGGGGAGTATTTATGGCCTCGCGCGGATGTTCTTTTGATTGCTCTTTTTGCTGCAATCACGCCTTGAAAAAATTATACAAGGATTGTCCGGAAAGTTATGTCCGGTTTAGAAGTGTCGATAACGTAATCGCTGAAATAAAAGAGGTTGTAAAAAGATACCCCGGCATCGAAACGATTATCTTCCATGACGACTGCTTATTACTGAAAAAGAAATGGTTTAAACAGCTTTTAGAGATATATGCAAAAGATATCGCATTACCTTTTAGTATGAATGCGCGGGTGGAGCTTATAGATAGAGAAACACTGGCATCAGCCAAATCCGCCGGGTTGCGTGTGCTTTCTGTCGGGATTGAACACGGAAGTGAAAATATAAGAAAAAAATTGCTAAATAGGAATATGAGCAATAAGCAGATAATCGATGCTTTTGAAACCGCGCATGGCCTGGGGATTAAAACCATCTCCTATAACATCGTGGGATTTCCGCGGGAAAGATTCAGCGATATGCTGGAAACAATCAAATTAAACGCGCGGGTTAAGACAGAAACAATTCAAATTTCAATTTTTTATCCTTATCCGGGAACGAAGTTATATGATATCGTAAAGGAAAAGGGGCTTATCGGTGCGGAGAGCTTAGATAGTTATTTTGAGGGGACAATTTTAAAATTCAGCCCCTTTAAAAAAAGGCAAATAAAATTCATCCTGGATAATTTTGAGAGCCTTAAAATAACTTATCAGTTTTTGTTGAAATTTCCGGCGATAATCCATGCACCCATATTCTATGGTTCTCTTTTTTCGATGTGGACGCTTATATTTTTACGCTTGGAAAATTTAGTTATTGCCCTGGCTCGGCCTTTAGCGCGGGTCTTTAAATCAAATGTTAAAAAACGCAGAGATAGGCAGTTTGTAAATGCGTAGAGGAAAATTTTACCTGGTATAAATTAATTTCAAAAATAGAACAGAGTTCAAAACAGTTTAACGCTAAATATTAAGATATAAATCCTGAAAAATGAAGATACTGAATATTTCGAATATGCCGATTTGGCTCTGGGGAACGGGTAAAGGGATTCCTTCGATTTTCTTTCCGCAGCGCGAATTCGCCAGAAAAGGATTCGCGGTTTGCTTTCTCTGCCCGCTTAAAGCCGGCGAAAAGGCGTACGAGGTAAATGAAGGGGTTTTTATCCACCGGTTTGATTTTCCGTTTAATTTCAAAAAAAATAGGTATGTTCAGGACAACAGTTTCATTGACAGAATTCGCGGCAGCCTGTTAAGCAATCTTAACTGGCTCTTTTTTCAGGTTACCGGCCTGATAAAAGGGTTGGAGATCGGTTTGAAATTCCGGCCGGATATAATCTACGCGCATAGCTTGACTTCGGTATTTCCGGCATATATTTTGAGCCGGATATTAAAATCCAGGCTCATCATTCGAGTCTACGGAACAAGGCAGCTCTATTGGCTCTGGGATAATTTCTGGTACCGGGTTAAAGAGTGCCGCGATTACCTCGCCTTTAGAGTTCCAGCGGACTACTTTATTATCACTAACGACGGCAATATGGGCAATCTCCTGGCGAAAAAAATGGGGGTGCCAGATGAAAAGATTAAATACTGGCGCAACGGCATTGATGATACTTTTCTATCCGCGGACCCGGATGCTAAAGAAAGTATCTGCCGGGAGCTAGGTATCGCTTCCTCTTCCAAAATAATCGCTTCTACTTGCCGCTTGATACCGGATTATGGCGTAGGGGATTTGCTTAAAAGTTTGGTTGCTGTTTTGAACAAGAACAAAGATGTTGTCTGTATAATCAGCGGCAGCGGCCCGGAGGAAGATAAATTAAAAGAATACGTCCGGGAAAACCGGATGGAAAAGCAGGTGTTTTTTCTCGGGATAGTGGGCAGGGATAAGGTAAGGCAGATTTTAAACGCCGCGGATATCTTCGTGCTTTTGGCCCGGTTTCATAACTGTACGAATACGGTTTGGGAAGCAATGGCCGCGGGCAAATGCATTGTGACTACGGAAACAGAGGCGATAAAGGAAGTCCTGGCTAACCGGGAAAACGCGGTTTTAATCAAGCGGGATAAACTGGATGAGGCGGCGCAGGTTATTGATGAGCTTTTAAATAACGCGCGCTTGAGAGAAAGATTAGCGGCCAATGTCCAAAGCCGTGCGCGGGAAATTTTGGAGTCCTGGCCCAAGCGCATGGCAAAAGAGATCGCGCTTTTGGAAGAGCTAATAAATAGGGTTCGCTG
>JAHJAO010000018.1 GCA_018813905.1 Candidatus Omnitrophota bacterium | reverse complement strand
ATATGCTAGCTTACTGTTTTAGGAACTATTATTTTTCTTTTCATAAGAATCACTGCGCATATTTGTTTTTTATTCCTTCGAATAGTTTCTTAACCCTTCGTCCCGACAGCTAAAACCCAATATAAATACGCCGATTGATTGCTTTTTCTCAATCCCTCGAGTATTTTGTATTTTTCCTCAAGACGCATATCTTGCACTGATAATACGTCAATATCCTTTATGATTTCACCTGACTTTTCAGCCTGGAGCAGCCGCAAAATATAAGCGATCTTTCCAAAAATCACCTTGAGCGCCGCTGAATCGACCCCGCCAACCAAATGATTACTAATACGCTCCAGCCCACGATTAATACTGTTGATCTCCTTAAATGAATTATCCGCGCCCTTAACCATCCACTGGGAATACTTCCATGCCACATCTAAAATATCACCGATAACATCATCATGGGTAAATCGCGATTCTCGAAAACCATTCTCCTGCTCTACCGCATTTCCAAACGCTTTTTTAATTTCATCAATGAAAGAAACAAGTTTAAATAAAGACCCCAAATCAATGATCTGTTTAAGAAATTCCATATCCCGGCCTTCAGTCAATTTTAACCCGAGAGTTTTAGGTGAAATTACTGTCAGCTTATCCCCAAACAAACCCTCCGCTGTCGGGATTGTAACCACAGCGTCTGTATCCTGCAAAATGAGCGCTTGTCCCTTTAAAGACTTCTTCACCATTTTTGGATAAGGGTTTTCGCAAAATACGACATCTAATAACACGTTTTGCTCTATCTTGGAAAAATGAGAATCGTAAAAAAACTTGAAATGCGCTTTAGGGATATGACTACTCCTCACGTCCTCCTCAATGGATTTGAATACGCCCGATCTTTTAGCCACGGACACCAATTGCTCATTAAGCGACGCCTTCTCCTTTTCAGGAAGAAGGATATCAATATCAATGGAAAGCCTTACTGGAGGATACTGATGTAAAAGAATCGATGTTCCACCCTTAAAAATAAGATTGGGGTAAGCCTCAAGCAAAGACGGTAAAAGGTTTAGGGCATAGACGGATTTTTCAAATATCCCCGGATCCTTAAAACCAAGATCCTGCCTCAGCTTCTCTATGATTTGTTTATCAAACACACCCACTCCTCTAGCTATAGCCTTTTACCAACTTTTGCAATTAGTTGGCAGAAGTCTATAGCGTAACTATTATTGTTTTCAATGAGTTGCGGAAATAGCTGGCGCAAGCACTTGCGTCTTCTACTATAACCAATTAACTCCCTTATATTGATCCGGTAAAGCCTGACTAAATCCCACCATAACTCGAAATAATCAGAGTGACAAATATAGGAATACTTATCAATATCAAGATACATATCTACTAAAATCTTTTCCAAGGCGGGGACATTGCTCTCTCGCGGAGAACGCGATGGCATGGCACGAACAACCACGGGATCAAGGGTAACATCAAATCCTGCAAAAAACGATTTAACCCGCCTCTCCTTCAAAACGCCGCGGTATTTGCCATACAGATGCTCGTGAATATGGAAAACCAGATCTTTTTCAACCTCTACAAAAGTAATATGATGAGTTTGAGTATGATGATACAGAGGCGCAAAAATCTTCGTATCCCATATCAAAAAATCAACAAGCGGGTAGTTTTTCTTGAGGCACTGCCGGATAACTTCTACTCGCCGAACAGCCGCAAATGGGAACTTTTCAGCAATATTCGAAAAGAATCCATACCCAGCATCAAAAACAATCTTCTCTTGTTTTAACTGAAAAAGATAATCCTTCACCAGCTTCTTCTCAAAATTAACATCATGAATAATCTGTGACAAAGAAAAATACCGATGCTTCTTTATGTATTCTCTAACTAACGCTTTTTTATCCAAGACACACCTCACTTCTGACAATACAAAACTTCCTTAATAATTCCTGCGGGATTTAATGAACTTTTCCAAGTCCTGCGGTTTCACCCGCCATTGGCCGATCTTGGTCGCTTTGATCTTTTTGGCCTGAATCAAATCCCGAATCCATTCTTCAGTGACGCCGAATTTCTCTGAGATATCTCTAACGCTAAGATATTTTTTGAAATCGTCTACCATAACGGTTCACCTGTGCTGGTTTTTTGAGTTTTTGACCATCTGAGTACAATTTCAAATACTTACTATTAGTCCATATTGTATGTCTAGGGAAGTCAATAGTCAATAAAAAGAGTTCACTTCATTTTTTTATATAGCATTCCCGTAATTAACCAAATATTACTCATCAATTTTTCTCGTCTGGCAGATACATTTCTTTCTTATCCTGTGTTTCAGAAGCATCATCGAAATAAGAAGAACTCCCATCATCATTTATAATGGTGTT
>JAHJAO010000127.1 GCA_018813905.1 Candidatus Omnitrophota bacterium | reverse complement strand
TTTACCGGTGCACACAAAGCTTGAAAAATTAAAAGCAAAAGATACTGCTCTTTCTCAGGAACTTAAGAGTTTAACTGCCGAGAATAAGCAGTTAGCGCAAGAGATTGAAATGTTAAAGAACGACCCGGTGTACATCGAAGAAATTGCCCGGGATAAACTTAAAGTTGCCCGGGAAAACGAAATTGTTTTTAGGGTTGTTGAGGACAGAAAAGACTAGTATGAAAACGGCTTCATTTAAAGTCGGGGATGTGGTAGAAATCACGATAGCCAAGATTCACACCTTTGGCGCCCAGGTGACTTTGCCGGATAACGCAAAAGGACTGATTCATATCTCCCAGATCTCGGACGATTTTGTTAAGGAAGTAAGTGATTATCTTAAAGTCGGAGACCGTTTGCGCGCGCGGATAAAAAAAATCACACCTGAGGGCAAAATAGATCTGACGCTAAGGAAAGCAAAAAAGGAAGAAAATTCGCAGGACTCGCAAAAGGGGTTGGTGAACCGGATTTTTCAGCAGAAATTAGACGAATTTTTGAAAAAAAATAAGCAGACTGTTTCGGTCAGTTCCCAAAAATCACCGCAGGAAAAAACAAAGAAGTAATTAGGCAAACCTTATTATTAAGAAATGTTGCGGGGTGGAGCAGCCTGGTAGCTCGTTGGGCTCATAACCCAAAGGTCGGCAGTTCAAATCTGCCCCCCGCTACCAACTTTTCCCAAAACAAGAGATGGAATTTCAGAAAATTATCGATTTAAGGCACTGGCAGAATATTCAGGATCTTTTTTCTTCCGCGATTCAGATCTCCCTGCGGACTATAGACAAATACGGCGGGATTGTCGTCAGCCCTTCGAACATGCCTCAGATTTGCACGCAGGTAATTTCCGGCTCATCTGCCGCTAAGAAAAAATGCTGGCGCTGGTTCCCGCAAGTTGCCAACCAGTTTAAAAATCAAGCGCCGGATGCGGCTTTCCGGGAAAATATTTGCCCTTTAGGATTATTTAATATCACTCTGCCTTTAAACTTTAACGGGGCAAAAGATACTTGTCTTATTATCGGGCCGCTTATTAAAAAAGAAAAACGGGAAGAATTTATTTCCGCTTTAAACACGGATGAACTTGGTATTGACCGACAGCAATTTTTTGAAAGTTTTAATAAGCTGCCGGTAGTGAGCAGCGATGATCTGGACTGGATAATTGGGTCCATACAGTCCATCGTTTTGTTTGTGGCAAAGCTATTTGTTTTTGAACGGGAACACGGGGATGAAGATTTTCTGAAAAATAAAGAGGCGATTGCAAGCCTGCTTAAGATATTTTTGGAATTGGCAACGAAGCTTTGCAAAGCGGAATTTGGTTCGGTGCTGGTTTTTGAAAAGAGCACACAAGAGTTATCCATAAAAGAAGCCAAAGGGCTATCGCAAGAAGTCGTCGAAAATACAAAGATAAAACCCGGAGAAGGCATTGCCGGGCTTACTATTGCCCGTCGCAAAGCCATGTTTATAAGCGATGGGCTCAGGGACCGGGACATACGCCTGCGGATGCACAAGCCCAAAACAAAATCCGCTTTTGTTATACCGGTTTTTTCCCGGCAGGAAGTTTTGGGAGTAATTTGTGTGGCGACAGCCAAATCGCCGAACAATTTTTCGGACAAACTTATGGCGCTTTTAAACGAGTTGGTCGGGATTGCCTTGGAAAAAGTTACGCTGGAATAAGAGTACGCTTGATTTTTTAAAACGGCTGTCTTAGAATAGAAGGACAGCTTTTTTCTTATCTATATCGGCGGCGTAACGCAGCCTGGTTAGAGCCCCGCATAAATATTTCATATTATGCGGGATTAATTCGCAAGTATCACTTATGTTGCTTTGTTCCATAAGTGATTTGCTCATTGAACAAACGGTTCCCTTATTTTATCTGTGAACCGTGAACTGATAACTGTCAACTATATTGGCGGCGTAGCTCAGCCTGGTTAGAGCAAACGGCTCATACCCGTTATGTCAGTGGTTCGAATCCACTCGCCGCCACCATCCTACGCTGTTTGAAGCAAATTCGAAGAAGTAAGCTTCGGATGGCGAGCCAACTTTTAAACAGGACTATTCATCCTCCGAAGCTTACTGTAGGGAGTTTGCTGGATTATAAGCGTAGGAGGGCGGAGGGCAAGCCATTTCACACCTATGGTTAATTATTAAAAAATTATTCTTCAAAGTTCAAGAGCTGTATTTTCCCATTCCTTATTGAAATACTCGCCTTCTAAAAAATTGCATTCGATCAGGTATTTTCCCCTTGCGTTCATAATTACGATAACGTACTGACTTTGTTCCCCTTGGGCGATAGTTTTCCGGCCGATAAGCCGTATTCGCTTGTCAATGCGTTTAGAGTTTCTTATTGACGGCATTCTAAAAAAGGAGTATCATCTTTAGTGTTAGGTTCCAAAGGATTGGTTAAGCAACCACGGAAGGGAAATGGTTGCTTTTTTTGTTTGCAAGCACCCCTTGTTTTTTTATGAAGGGGAAAGGGCATATAGGTTATGAGCGATATTAATAAACAGGAAAACAGGCAGGATAAGCGGCTTAATTCATTGATAAACGGGAATTTTATCACCAAAAGCGGCGAAGAAGGAGCGTTAATAGTTACTGATCTCAGCCAAAAAGGAATGAAAGCGGCTATAGACAAGAAATTACCGGTAGGGACAAAGATAAAGTTTGCAATAATTCCTATCGATACACCGATGCCAATTTTTGGCACAGGCAGCATTATGTGGATTAGGCCTAAATTGAAAGGGAAGACCTTCCCTTTTGACGTGGGAATAAAATCAAACATGCCGAATTTTATTAATAGACAACGGATGGTCGAATATTGTTATAAAAAATGGTTTCTACAACAAATCGCCGAATACGCTTTGCAGAAAGGATATTTTTTTAATGGATTTGATAAATCTTTCCCCCAGCCGGTTTCTTTACGGCCGTTTCTTTTTTTATTTTATGTTATTATTGGAGGAGTTTTCTCCGCATTCAATAAGATATTTTTCAATTTCTATATAAGCAGTATTCTCAGCTATTTTTTATGGCTGTTAATGCATACCCGGCGTAAGCTAAGGAGAACAAACCAACTCAAGCGCCATGCTATAAAAACAAGACTCATACTTTCTATAGCATCCGGGAGAATGGTTGCCTACCTTGTCTACGGTTTATTTTTCATCATGGGTGTGCTTAGGATAAAAAAACCCTCATAAATTTTGGCTTGTTTTTTTATATAAACAAGCATAATAGTAGAATAAAAAAAGATTTCATTTTTTTTTATGTTACCTAAAGTAATCAACTTTATTAAGACCGATATCTGGAGAATCCGCCTAAAAAGCCGTTCCCGCGGTAAATCTTTCTTGATTAAGCAGTTAAGAGTCATTTTACTGGCTTTGCGCGGCTTTAACGAAGATAAATGCCAACTGCGCGCCTCCGCCCTCACGTATTATTCTTTGTTGTCCATTGTACCTATTTTTGCTATGGCCTTTGGCATCGCCAAAGGATTTGGGTTTGAAAAACTGCTTCAGGCGCAAGTTTTGGATAAGCTTCCCGGCCAGGAAGAAGTGCTCAAGCAGATAATAGATTTTGCCTATACCTTGCTTGAAAACACAAAAGGAGGCGTGGTTGCCGGAATCGGCGTTGCCGTTCTTTTCTGGACCGTAATAAAGGTTCTGGGTAATATCGAGCGTTCTTTTAACGATATCTGGGGGATTAAAGAAGCGCGGAAAATCGGCCGCAGATTGAGCGATTACCTTTCGGTGCTTTTGATTTGCCCGGTGCTGATTATCGTTTCCAGCAGCGCGACCGTATTTATCGCCACCCAGATTAAATTTATTACCGAAAAAATCTCAATTTTAGGGGCAGTGAGCCCGTTGATATTCCTTCTGCTTAAGCTTTTGCCTTATACGATAATTTGGGTGCTGTTTAGCTTTATTTATGCGTTTATGCCCAATACCAAAGTCAATCTAAAATCCGCTATTGTTGCCGGAATAGTTGCGGGCTCGCTCTATGAAATTGTCCAATGGTCCTATATTACTTTTCAGATCGGCGCGGCAAAATACAACGCGATATACGGTAGTTTTGCCGCGTTGCCGCTGTTTCTGGTTTGGCTGCAGATCAGCTGGCTCATTGTTCTTTTTGGCTCGGAAATAGCATTCGCGCATCAGAATGTGGAGATGTACGAATTCGAACCCGACTGTTTGCAGGCAAGCTACGCATTCAAACGCCTGCTTAGCTTGCGAATAGCGCATTTAATCGTGAAAAATTTCTCTGAAGGCAATAAGCCATTTACGATTACACAGATTGCGCATACTTTAGAAATCCCTATTCGCCTCCTGCGGGAGTTATTGTATGAACTGGTGGAGGGCGGGATACTTTCTGAGATTAAGACGGAGCGTGATGAAGAAAAGGTATTTCAGCCGGCGCGCGATATCCGTACCCTTACGATAAAGAGCGTAATCGATGCCTTGGAGAAAAAAGGTATTGATAATATCCCGATTGCCCAAAGCAAAGACCTGAAAGCTCTATCGGAAAATTTAAGCAAGGCCGCGGACATTTTTGCGGAATCTTCCGCCAATAAACTTTTGAAAGAAATCTAAGTTATTTATTCGGGGAATGAATTTTTGTTCCCGGCCGTTTTTTCAGCAGGCAAACGGCTATTTTTGCGCTATGCGGGACTTTTTAAAAGAATAAATAGAAATTAAATGGTTTAAAAAACTTAACATATTGCAAAATAATGGGTTATGAGTTTAAAAAAGTTTGATTTTTATTTGACTTTTTTAAAAAAATCATTAAAATTATAAGTGTACGATATTAAAAAAAGGACAAGATATGAAAGTAAAACAAAAGAATGTTGGCAAAGAAAATATTAAGGAAAAAGATCTATTTGATGTCTATGTCCGCGAAATGGATGAGTTGGTTAATAAATATCCCCAGGATCCGAATACGGTTGATTTTACGGAGCAGCGGTTGAATCAGCTGATAAATGATTTGGATACTAATTGGGTGTTGTTCTGGAAGAAATGGCAGAAGAAGTTGAATGTGGCGGATGAAAAAGAGCTTGTTGTGGGAACAGCCAAAATAAAAAAAGGGAAAAAGGGGTTACGGCATTTAATCATAAAAGGCGAACGCAACAATAAAGAGGTTTTGGATTTAGTCGTGCCGGATATGGATAGCGAAATAAAAAAGTAGTTTCTTTTACCTTCCTAATTTAGTTTAAGCTCACCCAACTCATAAAATAAATCGCTTGATTTATTTTATTTTTATAGTAAAAT
>JAHJAO010000126.1 GCA_018813905.1 Candidatus Omnitrophota bacterium | reverse complement strand
GGGAAACCCTCCCCTTCACTCAACAGCGAGCCACCGTACTTGCGCTAGTGAAGACAATTCAATTTGAGGCTCAATCAAGCAAGATATGGATCACATTAAACAAAACAGATAGGGTGTATGAATTCAAGATTGACTTGGAGACTCCTCTAAATTATAGGCCGCCGATTGAAGAAACCATTAAGCAAGAACCAAAGCTTCGTCAGCATCTTATATTGGCTTATCAGATTCAAGAATTACTATCGAACGGCAAAGCACAGGATCCAAAGCAGGTGGCAAAGTGGCTGAACATTAGCAATGTCAGAATATACCAAATTGTTGGCATGCTATCCCTCTCCCCCCGGATTCAAGAAGAGATTATCTTCTCTAGAGATCCAATTCTTGCCATGCTCCCAGAGTATAAAATCAACGCGCTTGTCCAAGAAGTAGACTGGAAAAAACAAGAGCTTGCCTGGAAACAGATAGTTAGCAAACACGCCTAATAATTCCCCCATCTCCGCTCATTTCCGATTCCTATTTAATGGCCAATATGGGCTCCCTCTTTTTCTTAAAATCCCGCAAAATGCCATTAAATAGCCGCCATTAAATGAGATAGTATTTGGGCTGTTTTCCCGTCGATTTACTATGTATCTGTTTGGTTTTAGCTGTTCAGAAAAATGATAGAACTTTCATCGGAAGGACTAAAAAATAAACGCCGTAACTCTGTGACACACCGCGACATAAAAAAGCCCTGATCACGTTATGTAATCAGGGCCAAAGGACTATCTCATTTGCCTATGAGATAGTAATTATTGGGGTGGATGACGGGATTCGAACCCGCGGCCCCTAGAACCACAATCTAGTGCTCTAACCAGCTGAGCTACACCCACCACGTGTTGGCTAATGGCCATTTGCCAATTGCCATTTGCCATTTGCCAATTGCTATCTGCCATTTGCCATTTGCCATTTGCCAATTGCTATCTGCCATTTGCCATTTGCCATTTGCCATTTGCTATCTGCTATTTGCTAAAGTTGGCGTCCCTGGCCTGATTCGAACAGGCGGCCCTCTGCTTAGAAGGCAGATGCTCTATCCAGCTGAGCTACAGGGACGCAATTAGCTAATAGCCTAGGGCAAATAGCCTGTTGTTTATTTAAGGCTATTTTTAAAAGCCCTTATTTTCTTGACAAGCTTTTCAGCTTTTTGATAAAAATCAATTCGTTCGTTCTCAGAAATATAGTCTCGGCGCCTTGCAAAATGTAAAAGATTCACTGTCTCCAAAAGCGAAGCAATGCTGATATCTAAGAATGATTTAAAATTCTTGGTCGTACTCGTACCAGAACCCTCGGCAATATTATTTGAAATTGACAAGGCTGCTCTTTTTATCTGTCCTATCAAATTATATCTCTCATTAATAGGCAATTTTTCAATAAGGTTGTATATATCATCTGCGTAAGAAATTGCTAATTTCCATATCTCCAATTCTTCAAATCTAAACATTCTTCTCCATTGGCCATTGGCCATTGGCAATTTGCTATAAATTTGGTCGGGGCGGAAGGATTTGAACCTTCGGCTTGTCGCGCTTTTGCCCTTGGCAAAAAGCACTCCTTAAGAGAAAACCCTGATGGTTTCCCCTTAATATTCCCCTTCCTTCCGGCTTATGTCAAATATCGCCGATAGGAGAAAACAATCTTTTCTCCTAATACCTCTTTGTAGAAGCCGAATAAGTAATCGGGGCGGAAGGATTTGAACCTTCGGCTTGTCGCGCTTTTGCCTTTTGCAAAATCGCTCCTTAAGGGGACACCCTAACGGTTTCCCCTTAATCTTCCCTTTCCTTCCGGCTTATGTCAAATATCGCCGATAGGAGAAAACAATCTTTTCTCCTAATACCTCTTTCGAGAAGCCGAAGATTTGGTCGGGGCGGAAGGATTTGAACCTTCGGCTTCTTGGTCCCAAACCAAGCGCTCTAGCCAAGCTGAGCCACGCCCCGGCATAAACTAATTAATATACCAACTATGCTAAAAAAAAAGCCAAGTTAAATGAGCAGTCAATTTATACGACCACAAGGAAGTATAAATTGTAATCCGCAGGATGTCTGCGAATTTAATTCCGCCGCAGCTCGCTGTCTTGACCATGCCTTTCCGTAGCGCAGGCGGACTGAGCCACGCCCCGTTCAATATCATCTACGCGGTGAATATTAAAAGTGTAGAGAACATCCTCCAATCTCTACACTTTTGAGCAATGCGTTATTAATAAGATGCTGTCCTGCTCTGCCTATTTTTTCTTCTTCTGCTGCTGTTCCTTTTTCTTCTTTTCTTCTTCTTCTTTTTTCGCTTCTTCCGCGCTCTTGATGACGCTTACCGAAACTAAAACGTTTTTTTCTTTGTCTTTTCTGTCTTTTTCTTTACGATAACTGATAAAAACCTTCGCCCCCGCGCCTAAACTGTCCAGGGAAATTTCTTCGCTTTTGCCGGATTTGTCTTTTACGACTATCTTTGACTCGCCTTTCGCCTTAAATTCCACGTATTCCACGTCTACGACCGCGCCGGCGGTCTTCTGTTGGGCAGCAATAGTGGTAAACGGCTGCGCTATATCGCCTTTCGCGCTTTTATCTTGAGCCTGCGCGGAAAGTAACGGGCAGCCCAACAAGACAATCAAAAAGAATACGCTTAAAATCAAAACTATTCTCATAACATTACCTCCTCCGTAGATATAGAAAAGTCAGATTAAGTATAACACCATTTAAAATCTGCGTCAACCCTACAAGCCCTCGATGGAGAATATGTTGAGTTAGCGCGAAATTGCGGGAATTATTTATAAACAGGCATTAAAATTTGCTCTTCCAGAACAGTTTCAACCGGTCGTCATCCGAATCCAGCTTCAAATCCACCTTGTACTTATTTAGATAGGGGTCGTCCAGGGATTGCAGCCATTCCCAGTAATCAACGCCCTTGCCGATAAATTCGGAAAATTGCGGGATATAGTATTCGTCCAATGTGCGCCTTACGGTCTTGGGATTGATCTTTCTTTTCTCGGGGTATTCCTCGTCCACCGCTGATTCCTGGTTCATCTCTTTATTCCAGGATAGCGACGTGTAGGTATTGGGAGTAACTTTTTTTTCTGCCTGAACAGTATCCTTGCTAAACGCTTTTTGCGCGGGTAATAATATTATCAGCCCGATTATTACAACCTGCGTGGTTTTAAAGTATAAATTAACGCTCATCGAATCATTTGTTTGCTTTTGATTGTGCCCGCATCTGCCGCATTATTTCGTAACTGAAAACGGCCGCGGCAACCGCGGCGTTCAGAGAAAGCTTAGCCCCCGGCATCGGCAAAGTCAGCTTAAAATCGAGATGGCTGACTACGCCCCTGCGGATGCCTTCCGACTCAGAACCGATAATAATACATAACGGAAAAGGCAGTTTATACGAGGTGATGTCCTCTCCTCCCTCGACCACACACCCGCCTACCCAGTAACCCGCCTTTTTAATCTGCTCCAGCGCCGGGATAAGATTGGTTACTTTAACCACCGGCACATAGTTTTCGCCGCCGCAGGCGACTTTCAGTACGGTTTCGTTTATGTCCGCGCTGCGGTGTTTGGGAATAATAACCGCGAACTTACCGAAACAGGCGATATTTCTTAAAATCGAACCCAAATTCTGGGGATCGGTAATATTGCTCAAGGCCAAAAACGTATATTCTTCCCCGTCTTTTAATTCCAGAAGATCATCCAGCTCCGCGTAGGAAAAATCGGCTACCTCGGCAATAATCCCCTGGCTGTTATGGTTTTTGGCCAAAACAGAAAATTCTTTATCGGAAAGGGCAATACAGGAGATACCGTGTTTTCCGGACAGCTCCCGGATATAAGCATCCTCGGCACCATCGATTAAATAGAGTTTCTTTATGGTCTTTGGGTTTGCTTTAAAGCGCTCAATTACCTGATTTTTACCATACAAATTCATATTTTTATAAATAACCGTCGACAACAACGCTATGCGTTATAAATTAATAATATCATTTTGATGGTATAGGGAAAGAAAAAGAAGCAGATAATCCTTAATATGCCGGGTAAGCAGAAAATTCAGCCGGACATGCTCCCGCGCATTAGAGCCTAATTGCTTGGCGTATTCCGGGCTGTTCAACAGCTGTTTGATCGCGAAAGCAGCGCCTTCTATCGTGTGGCAAAGCATACCGCTGTATTTGTGCTTTATTTGTAACGGGATACCGCCTACGGCCGAAGCGACAACGGGCTTCCCCTTCCAGAGCGCTTCGGTAACGGTCAGGCCAAAACCTTCCTTCAAGGATTTTTGTATAACTACGTCCGAGGCACGCTGTAACGCGTTAATTTCGATATTGCTTCCCGAAGGCAACAGGAGAATATGGATATCCTTGTCCTGCGCCGCGCTGGTTTTGACTTCTTCCAAAACCTTCATGGATTCGGGGTCGTCCGTAGCCGTGCCTCCGGCTAAAATCAGCTGGCAATCGATATACTTTTTCACCAAACGATACGCCTGAATAACGCCCACCGGGTCCTTCAGGTAGTCAAAACGGGAAATCTGCGTGATTATCGGCTTATCTTTATGAATATTATATTTTTTTAAAACCATGTCGATGGCCTTCTGCGGCAATTCAATATTTTTATCGCTTAAGGGGTCAATCGACGGTGAAATAAGCATCTGCGGTATGGGCAAGCGCTGGGAAAAGTTGGGCGCGGAAAAAACGCTCGCGTCATACTTTACAATGAATTTCTTCAGGAAAGACCATACTTCCGGGTCCGGCTTGGAAACGTCAACGTGGCAGCGCCATATCCACTTGCTCGATTTTTTCAAGGCCCTTTTCTTAATCAACGCGATCGGCTGGGGGTCATGAATAAACATGATATCGCCGTAGGTATCTATCTCGCGGATATTCACGGCGCTGGTTTGCATGAATATATCGAAATCATGTTTGCCAATCGGATCGAGGCGGCCATGCAGGAGGTTGTGAATTTTCTTGGTCACTTCAAAAAACTGCTCCCCCCCTTTGATAACGTCCCAGCGGGCATCCACCCCTAATTCGTGCAACAACGGAATCATGCGGATTAAGATCTCGGCAACGCCGCCGCCCACGGCCGTGGAATTAATGTTTTGAATTACCTTGCCTTTTAAGCGGTCGGCTAAAAGCCGCAGGTTATCGACCATGGCTTTGCCGACAAATTGCTCGTAGTCGTGAATTTTGGCCGTTGCGCTTTTCGAGTATTGGCTCAAATCTGTATCTTGCATATCTTCTTTTTTGCTCATTTTTTCAACCGGCTTTCCACTAAACGGATAATTGTCTTCCTTAGATCTTCTATGGTATGCGTGTAGGGATCAAGCTGAGAAATTTTCCTCGCAAGCTCCGGATTTTTAACCGAAGTCCTAATCCAGTAGGAAAAATCGTTTTCGTTTGCCTGCTTCAGACGCAGCCGCGCCTCAAAAACATGGAAGTAAATAGCGTCAACCGTGATGATTTTTAATATCTCCATGAATTCACTTAAGTCGTGCGCTTTATGGCCGGTCGTAAAAATAAAACTTACCGCCTTGATAAAATGAAACGCCTCGTCTTCGTCCGCGCGGCGCTTCAAAACAGACGGTTTTTTCTTTATGTACTGCTCAATGGTCTTAATTATCTCCTCTCTTAAAGAGCGGATGTCCGCGAATTGCACCGTATCAATGCTGGCGAGCATCTCGGCAAGTTCGTCCTCCCCCAGGACATCGCTCACCCAGTACGCGAAATCATTCGGCGGTTCGGGATTCAGATAGATATGCTGCTGCAGAAAGCGGTGGGTATGGTAGTAAATTACCGAGCCCGGCACGTCCCGGATTATTTTAAGCAGCTGTTCTATGTTTACCGCTTTTAGTCCGGTTAATACCTGCAAATACAGGCGCGAATAAAAAATAAACGGTTTTTTTGTTTTTGTTTTTATGGTCTTTTCCATGATTAGATTAGGAACCTACCTAATTAGGCAAGAATTGTAGCATATCGCCTGTCAATAATCAACAGAAATTATCTCTAAGTTAAGGGCAAAAACAGCTGGGCGATATTAAAATAAACAATGATGCCGACAATATCCACAATTGTGGCAATCATCGGCCCGCTCATCAGCGCGGGGTCGAGCTTGAACTTGCGGGAAAGAAGCGGAAGACTGGCGCCAACTGTTGTCGCGATCACAATCGTAATCCCCATCGAAACCCCTACGGCTAAACTCAACATCCAGTTGTTCTCGAAAAAAGATACAATCACCGCGCCGACCAAAGCTATCGGCACGCCCATGCAAACGCCTAAAAGCGATTCGCGTAAAACTACGCGCAAGAAATTCTTGGCTTTAATATCCCCCAGCGCCAGGCTGCGGATAATAATGGTCGCCGACTGCGTTCCGGCATTGCCCCCCATAGCGATTTGAATGGGCACAAAAAACGTCAATGCCAGCATATTGTTAATCGCCTGCCGGTTGCTTTTTAAAACAAAAGCGGAAATGGACTCGAATATTATAAGCAGTACCAGCCAGAAGCTTCTCTTCCAAACCAGGTTAAAAAATTTAGCCTCCATGTAAGGCTTGTCTACCGGCAGGACCGCCGCGATTTTTTCAAAGTCTTCGGTCGCTTCTTTTTCTATAATATCTACGATGTCGTCAACGGTAATAATACCGACAAGCTTGTTTGTGTCCTCGACCACCGGCGCGATCTTCAAGTCATAATGCTTGAATACCTGCGCGACCCCTTCTTCCGGCGCGAACTCGTTAACCTTGATAAAATCCGTGCCCTGCATGATATCTTTTACCAGCATGTCCGGCGGCGCTTTTATCAAATCCTGCAATTCCACTACACCGATTAATTTGTGATTTTCGTCCGTGACGAAATTGGAACCGATATCCAAATCGTGGTCAAAACTCAACCCGTCCTGTAGCTTCAAGATGGCCGCACGCGCGGTAATGTCTTTTTTTAACTCTAAGAAGTCGGTGGTCATTGTCGCGCCGGCGGTGCCCTCCTCATAGGTCATCAGCTCCCGGACATCATCCACCTCTTCCTTTTTCATCAGGCCGAAAAGCCTCTTCATCACCTTCGGTGACAAATCCCGGAATAGGTTCGCCCGTTCGTCCGCCGCCATCTCGTTCAATACCTGGGAAACTTCGGCATTCTCGAGATTGTTGAGCAGGAATGCCTGTTCTTTGAACTTTAAAGCCTCAAACAGTTCAATCGCCAGCCTTATGCTCAGTAGCTTGAAAATCAGAATCCTCTCCTGCTCGTTAAAATTCTTCCAGCCCTCGGCGATATCGATAGAGGGGATTTTGGAAAGGATTAATTTGACCGCGGAAAAGTTTTTCCCGGCGATAAGAGATTTTATCTCGGGCACAAACAAAGCGGTCATGCTTAAATTGGATTTATGCGTCTTTTGGTGCATAATATGCCTTCGCGTACTTAAAAAACTTATACGTCGTCTTCATGTACCCATTGCAATTTTCCGGCAACCGCCTGGGCTACGTTTGTAAGATGATCCGCGATTTTTTCGTAATTGCTGACCATATCCAGAAACACAATGCCGGAAAGAACTTTGCATTTACCTTCAGACAAACGGTCAATATGGTTTTCCCGTAATTGCTGGGTAAGGCGGTTGACTTGATCTTCAAGCTCAAGCACAATCTTTGCTTCATTAATATCATTTGTATCCAACCCTTTGATGATCCTTTCGGCCATCCGGTCCACAAGAGAGAACATTTCTTGCAGTTCCTGAATCGCTTCTTGGGTAAAGGGAAGGTCAGAGATAATTTTGCGTTCGGCAAGCTCAAGCAGATTTTCCGAATGGTCTCCGATACGTTCGATATCGTTGATACTGTGCAGTAGCGCTGGTATTTTTTTCGCGATATCCGGCGAGATCTCTTTTTGCATAAGCTCCATCAGGTAATCGGCGATTGCTTCCTGAAGATTATCCAATACCACTTCTTTTTTGGAAATCATCTCCAACGCCTTGGAATCACCCTTTAAAAAACCTTTCATCGCGTCACCCATCATGCTCTGAGCAAGTTCCGCCATGCGAATCGTCTCTTTAATCGCCGCATCCAAGGCAACAAGGGGTGTTTGCAACAAATGTTTTTCCAAAAATTTCGGCTGGGTATCCACAATAATTTCTTTTCCCGGCAAAATCCTTGTGACAATTTTTACATATAACCCGACAAAAGGAGTCATAATTAAGGTGCCGATCACGTTAAACAACGTATGCGCGTTGGCCACCTGTCGCGCGATATCGGATGAAGTAAGCATAATGATTTTATAGTAAAAAGGCAAAGTCGGTATGAATATCAGCGTAACCATAACATTAAAAAGAATATGCGCTAGCGCTGTGCGCCGGGCAGTAATATTTGTTCCCAAAGACGCAAGCAGGGCCGTGACGCATGTGCCGATATTACAGCCAAAGATTAGCGGAATGGCCGCCCGCAAATCCAGCAGACCTAAAGAGGACAAGGCGATTACCATACCCGTAGTCACGCTTGAGCTTTGAAAGATCGCGGTCACGGCGGCTCCGGTAACAATACCCAAAAATGGATTGTGGCTGAAAGCGATAAATATATCCCGTACCGCCTGGTTTTGCGCGAGCGGCTTGACAGTTGAAGTCATGATTTGCAGGCCCAAAAATAAAACACCAAACCCCAGGATGAATAATCCCAAAAATCTCCAAAACCGTTTGTGGATGAATAGATATAGACATGTTCCGATCGCGATTGCCGGCAATGCTAGAGCGGTCAGCTTGAAGGCGATAATTTGCGCGGTAACGGTTGTGCCGATATTTGCGCCAAAGATTACGCCAATGGACTGCTGCAGGGTCATTAATCCGGCATTTACAAACCCGACGACCATGACCGTAGTCGCCGATGAGCTTTGAATTATGGCGGTAATAAACGTACCCACTATAATTCCCAAGTATGTGTTTTTCGTGAGCGCTTTGAGCAGCCGCCGCAATTTATCTCCGGCGGCGTTTTGCAGCCCCTCTCCCATTAGGTGGATGCCGTAAATAAATAGGCCTAATCCCCCGGCCAGTCCAAACACCAACTCTTTAACCACAGATTTTCTCCTTAAAAATTGTATAATAAATCCGTTATTTTATTTCGGCAGGCAATCTTTGCGCGGGATAAAACAGCTATAATTTAACACAGCAATAATGCTCCGTCAACTTAATTATTAGGAGTTGCCCAAAAGTTGACTTCGCGCCTGCGTTATGGGGGGGCAAGCCCCCTTCGGCGCTCACTTCGTTCGCTGAGCACCTCAATCAGGCTTTGCTCACAACCAAGCGTTTAACTTTATCCGCGGGCAAAAGACTTAACTGATATCCGCTGCGCCGTAACGCCTTCGCCAACCTCTGATAAGCCAAATGCGGAGTTGAGCCCTCGGTAAGATTATTCAAAGACACGGCCGCGTAGCCCCGGCGGTTGGCGATTTTAAAGATTTTCACTTTTGCTGCGGAAATATTTATAAGTTTTTTTTTCACGGCTATCCTCCTCTCATCTTATATATCTATATTATTGTATGCGGCGCGAGCGTCACGCCGCGTTTGACGATTGTTATCCCGTCCCGGATGTAATAATCTTTTCCTTCATAATCGGCGGCGCTACTTTTATCCCGTATCCGGCAAAAATCGCCAATCGTTACGTTTTTATCGATAATCGCTTTTTCAATAACCACGCCCCGTCCGAATTGAGGCCGGCAAATCTCGCCGTTGATGTTTTGCTCGTAATAGTCATTGCCCATAATAATCGAATCCCTCACCTGGCTATTCTCTTTTATCCGGCTGCGCAAACCAACTATGGAGTTTACGATCGTACTTTTTTTTATCCGGCAGCCGTCGGCAACCAGGATGTTTAACAGCTTTGAATCGATAAAATTCGACGGCGGCAAAAAACGCGCCCGGGAAAAAAGCGGCCACTTTTCATCAAAAAGGTTGAATTTCGGCTTGGCGCTCAACAAGTCCATATTGGCTTCGTAATAGCTTTTTATCGTTCCGATATCCAGCCAATAATCATGGCTGGGATAAGCGTACACTTTGTATTTCTTTTTGATTAAAAACGGCAGGATATTCCGGCCGAAATCCGCGGTTTTCGTCTGGTTGAGGATATCAAAAAGCAAGCTTTTCTTGAATAAATATATGCCCATAGAAGCAAGGTATTTTTTCGACCACGTTCCCTGCTCCCAAACTTTCCTGGCGCCGATTTTTAACCCCTTTAAACTATGAGGCTTTTCGATAATGTTCTTTAAACAGCCGCTGGCCGAACAATCGAGTATCCCCAACCGCGTCGCGTCCGAGGCATCTACAAATATCGAGGCTACCGTCACATCGGCGTTTTTTTTCGTATGAAAATTAAACATGTGCCGGTAATCCATTTTATAAAGCTGGTCTCCGGAAAGGATTAAAACATTCTCCTCGCCCATATACCGCAAATGGCGCAAAACTTGCCGCACCGCGTCGGCGGCGCCCTGAAACCAGCGGGTATCTTCGTGGCTTTGTTCGGCGGAAAGGATCTCGACGAACCCTTGAGAAAAATTATCAAACCGGTAGGTGCGCATTATATGCCCATGGAGACTTGCCGAGAGAAACTGGGTGATAATAAAAATTTTGTTGTAACCGGAATTAATACAGTTGGAAATCGGGATATCGATAAGCCGGTATTTCCCCGCAAATCCTACCGCCGGCTTGCTGCGTTCCAGCGTTAAAGGAAACAGCCGCGTGCCTTTGCCTCCGCCCAAGATCAATACCAGACAATCTATAGTTTTCATGGGTTTTCCTTGCTAAAATTGTTTTGTGAATGAGAGCACCACCGTCAACACGCCCAAAAGAACACAATAATAAGAAAAACGGTACAGCCGGCCTTTATTTATCAGCCGGGATAACACGATAAGCGCGAAATAGCCGCATAAAAACGCGATTAAAAAAGACGGTATTAATAGTTTCAGATCATATCCTGTAAAATCCGGCCCGGATTTGAATTTATACGCGGCCGCGGCTAAAATCGTGGGCAGGGAAATCAAAAAAGATACGCGTGCTGCCGAATTATTATCCATACCGCGCAGCAGCCCCGCGGAAATCGTTAAACCCGAACGTGAAATCCCGGGGAAAACAGCTATCCCCTGGACTGCGCCGACAATTATCGCATCGAGCGGGGTTAGATCTTTCAGTTGCCTTTTAAAATCCCGCCGCCGCGTCAGGAAAAGCGCAAAAGCCGTAATCAGAAAACCTATCCCCGTTAATTTTAGGGAATTAAACGCTTCTTCGGCAAGATTTTTTAAAGGCAAAGCAATTGCTGCCGTGAACAGAAAAGCGATACAGATAACGCCGAACAGGCGCAGGTTATCGTATTTGCGCCATACCTGCCCGATCTCCGCTTTGCCGGAGATGTCCCGCAAAGCGCAAATAAGGTCTTTTAGGATATTAAATATCTCTTTTCTTAAAAAAACAGCTAACGAAAGCGCCGTGGCCAAATGCAGCAGGATATCAAAAGATATCGGCGCATCACTAGCGCCAAAAAACTTATGCAACAGGACAAGATGGCCGGAACTGGAAACGGGAATAAATTAGGTAACGGCCTGGATTATGGATAAGATAAAATACTGTATCATAATTATCATTTTAGCTTATTTTAGCACAGTCAAGGCAGCGCTTCAAATTATATAAGCTTATCTAAAAAGACCTTTTCTTTAACAAGAAAGTCTTTCATGTCTTGCGACAGGGGCGCTACCAGGCTTAATTTTTCCGCGGTTACGGGGTGAAGGAATTCCACCCGCCAGGCATGTAAAGCGGTCCTTCTGAATTTTATCGGCCAGTCCCGGGCAAAAGAAAACCGGCGTTCTCCCAGCAAAGGGTGCCCCAAGTCCTTAAACTGTAATCTAATCTGGTTTGTCCGGCCGGTTAAAGGCTCAAGCTCGACAACACTGAAGCCGTTGGCTTCTTTGAGCACCTTGAACTTTGTCATTGCTAATTTTTCCCTCCCG